>NZ_MSGP01000316.1 GCF_002078235.1 Streptomyces viridosporus | reverse complement strand
TGGACGCCGACGAGCAGCGGGAGCTGGAAGAGGCCGAGGGCCGCGCCGAGCAGCAGCATCAGCAGGGTGGGCTGCCAGGCCCGGCCCGGGTAGGGGAGGAGGGGGAACGCGAACAGGATCAGCGCGGCCGTGCCGATGCCGAGCATCGCGGTGTTGCGGAAGCCGATGCGGCGGTAGACGTGCTGGCTGAGGGCCGCCGAGACGGGCCAGGTCAGCGTCCACACGGAGAGCACGAACCCGGCGGCCACGGGGACGAGGCCGAGGACCGTCTGGGCGTAGGTGGGCAGGAACACGGCCGGGGCCACCATCACCAACCCCAGTGCGCCCAGGGCGAGGTTGACCGCGGCGATGGTGCGCCGCCGCCACACCCAACCGGGGATGATCGGCTGCGCCGCCCGGCGTTCCACGACGACCGCGGCCACCAGCAGTGCGAGCCCCGTGCCGAGCAGGACCAGCGAGGGCGCCGACAGCCAGTCCCAGGCCACGCCGCCCTGCACCAGCGCCGTGAGGAGGGCGCCGCCGCACGCGAACACGGTGAACGCGCCCGCCCAGTCCACCCGCGGGCGGGGACGCGCCTCCCCCCGGTGCTCGTGCAGGTGACGGACGATCAGCCACAGCGCGACCGCCCCGACGGGCAGGTTCACCAGGAAGATCCAGCGCCAGTCGGCGTAGGAGGCGAGGAGGCCGCCGATGCCGGGGCCGGCGACCGCGGAGACCGCCCAGACCGTGGAGAGGCGGGCCTGGATCCTGGGGCGCTGCTCGAGCGGGTACAGGTCGGCGGCGAGGGTCTGCACCGTGCCCTGGAGGGCGCCGCCGCCCAGGCCCTGCACGACGCGGAAGGCGATGAGCGCGGCCATGTTCCAGGCCAGCGCGCACAGCAGCGAGCCCAGCAGGAACAGCACCGCGCCCACGACGAGGACCGGTTTGCGGCCGAAGGTGTCGGACAGCTTGCCGTAGACGGGGAGGGTGACGGTGACGGCCAGCAGGTAGCCGGAGAACAGCCAGGAGAAGTAGGAGAAGCCGCCGAGGTCGCCGACGATCTGCGGGACGGCGGTGGAGACGACGGTGGAGTCGAGGGCGGCCAGGGCCATCGCGAGCATCAGGGCGGCGGTGACGGCCCCGCGGCGGTCGGTCCGGGTCTCCCGTGCGGTGTCCTGTGTCACCGGTCCGGCGCCGTCCACCCGGAACCCCCTCCTCGCGGTCGTCTGTCCCTTGCAACCATCTGCGCCGGACAGCTTCGCACTTGACCCTGACGCGGCGGGAGGGTGGAGCCTGGAGCGAGCCGGTGGACGGAGCCCGAAGCGGGCCGGTGGGCGGCGCCGACCCTGAGAAGGGCCCCGCCCGCCGGAGGAGGGCCCCTAGGGGTACCTCCGTACTACGGATCGGGGAGGGGTCGTACCGGCGGAGGACGAGGCGGGCGGGAGTCGTCCTTAACCTGGCTTTATGCCGCTGGGGGGCGGTTGAGCACACCGGCGGGGGTGGGGTTTTCCTCAGGGAAAGACTGCGCTGCGCACCAGGGCGCGACGCCTTCCCCGCCGCCAGACTGAACACGTCGTACCGCAGTGCGCGAAGCGGCCGTCGGACACGACGGCGGCCGCCGGAGCCTTTTCTTCTCATTTTCTGACCGACATAGGAGACTTACCGTGACATCGGCTGTGACCATTCCCAGGCACGGGGGTACTGGAGGGCGTACGGCCGTTGCCGCGCGGGCCCGGCAGGTCGTGAAGGCGTACGGGTCCGGGGAGACCCGGGTCGTCGCCCTCGACCACGTCGACGTGGACATCGACCGCGGCCGGTTCACCGCGATCATGGGTCCCTCGGGGTCCGGCAAGTCCACGCTGATGCACTGCCTGGCCGGGCTCGACACCGTGACCAGCGGTCAGATCCACCTGGACGAGACCGAGATCACCGGCCTGAAGGACAAGAAGCTCACCCAGCTGCGCCGGGACCGGATCGGGTTCATCTTCCAGGCGTTCAACCTGCTGCCGACGCTGAACGCGCTCGAGAACATCACGCTGCCGATGGACATCGCCGGCCGCAAGCCGGACAAGGCGTGGCTGGACCGGGTGGTGGAGACCGTCGGGCTCGCCGGGCGGCTGAAGCACCGGCCGACCCAGCTGTCCGGCGGCCAGCAGCAGCGGGTCGCGGTGGCGCGGGCGCTGGCGGCCCGGCCGGAGATCATCTTCGGTGACGAGCCGACCGGGAACCTCGACTCGCGCGCGGGCGCCGAGGTGCTGGGCTTCCTGCGCCGTTCGGTGGACGAGCTGGGCCAGACCATCGTGATGGTCACCCACGACCCGGTCGCCGCCTCCTACGCGGACCGGGTGCTGTACCTCGCCGACGGCCGCATCGTCGACGAGATGCACCAGCCGACCGCCGAGCAGGTGCTGGACCGCATGAAGGACTTCGACGCCCGGGGGCGCACGTCATGACCGTCCTGAAGACCTCGATGCGCAACTTCCTCGCGCACAAGGGGCGGATGGCGCTGTCGGCCGTGGCGGTGCTGCTGTCGGTGGCGTTCGTGTGCGGGACGCTGGTGTTCACGGACACCATGAACACGACGTTCGACAAGCTGTTCGCGGCCACCTCCTCGGACGTCACGGTGAGCGCCGAGGGCGCCTCCGACAGCGGCGAGACCACCTCCGACAACGGCAAGCCGCCGGTGATGCCGGCCTCCGTGCTCGCCGAGGTGCGGAAGGTGGAGGGGGTGGAGTCGGCCGAGGGCTCGGTGTTCTCCACCTCGGTGACCGTCGTCGACGCCGACAAGGACAACCTCTCGCCCACCAGCGGCGCCCCGACCATCGTCGGCAACTGGAACGACCTCGACGCCCGCACCATGGAGATCACCTCCGGCGCCGCGCCCGAGGGCCCGGACCAGATCATGGTGGACGCCGACACCGCCGACCGGCACGGCCTGGGGCTCGGCGACGAGATCGGCGTGATCAACGCCGTCGGCACGCACATCGCGAAGATCTCCGGCATCGCCGACTTCACCGTCACCAACCCCGGTGCGGCGATCTTCTACCTGGACACGAAGACCGCGCAGCGGGCCCTGGTCGGCGAGGGCGACGTCTACACCAACATCCACGTCACCGCCGCGGCCGGCGTCAGCGACGCGCAGGTGAAGAAGAACGTCCTGGCCGAGCTCGGCGGCGACTACAAGGTGCAGACCGCCGCGGAGACCGCGGAGGCCAACCAGAAGGACGTCGAGAGCTTCATGAGCGTCATGAAGTACGCGATGCTCGGCTTCGCCGGGATCGCCTTCCTCGTCGGCATCTTCCTGATCATCAACACCTTCTCCATGCTGGTCGCCCAGCGCACCCGCGAGATCGGACTGATGCGCGCCATCGGCTCCTCCCGCGGGCAGGTCAACCGCTCGGTGCTGATCGAGGCGCTGCTGCTCGGCGTGGTCGGCTCGGTGCTCGGCGCCGGCGCGGGCGTCGGGCTCGCGGTCGGGCTGATGAAGCTCATGGGCCTGATGGGCATGGAGCTGTCCACGGACGACCTCACGGTCGCCTGGACGACTCCGGCGATCGGTCTGGTGCTGGGCGTCGTGGTCACCGTGCTGGCCGCCTACCTGCCGGCGCGGCGGGCCGGGAAGATCTCCCCGATGGCCGCGCTGCGCGACGCCGGGACCCCGGCGGACGGCAGGGCCGGCCGGATACGGGGCGCCGTCGGCCTGCTCCTCACCGGCACCGGTGGCTTCGCCCTCTACCTGGCGGGGACCGCGGACAAGGCCACGGACGGCTCCCTGTGGCTGGGCCTGGGCGTGGTGCTGTCCCTGATCGGCTTCGTCGTCGTCGGCCCGGTGCTGGCGAGCGGCGTGGTCCGGGTCCTCGGCGCGGTCCTGCTGCGGGCCTTCGGCCCGGTGGGGCGGATGGCCGAGCGCAACGCCCTGCGCAACCCGCGCCGCACCGGCGCGACCGGCGCCGCGCTGATGATCGGGCTCGCGCTGGTGGCGTGCCTGTCGGTGGTCGGCTCCTCCATGGTCGCCTCGGCCACCGAGGAGCTCGACAAGACGGTCGGCACCGACTTCATCATCCAGAACGACGGGGGCCAGCCGATCACCCCGCAGGCCGTCGAGGCCGTGAAGGCGACGCCGGAGCTGGAGCGGGTCACCGAGTACAAGTGGACCGAGGCCGACTTCACCACGCCCGACGGCAAGACGCTGAAGAACACCGCGATCACGGCGGCCGACCCGACGTACGCGACCGACCTGCGGGTCGAGACGGTCGCCGGGGAGCTCTCCGACGCCTACCGGCCCGACTCGATGTCCGTCCACGAGGACTTCGCGAAGGACCACGGCATCGAGATCGGCTCGAAGGTCGAGGTCGCGTTCAAGGACGGCTCGACGGGCGCGCTGACGGTCCGGGCGATCACCAGCAGCGAGGCCGTCGTCGACGCCGGCGCGATGTACACGTCCATCGACACCCTGGCCACGTACGTCCCGGCCGACCGGATGCCGTTGGACCAGCTGCTCTTCGCCGCGGCGAAGGACGGGCAGCAGGAGAGCGCGTACCGGGCGCTGAAGGACGCGCTGCACGACTACCCGCAGTACACCGTGCGCGACCAGACCGACTACAAGCAGGCGCTGAAGGACCAGATCGGCCAGCTGCTGAACATGATCTACGGCCTGCTGGCCCTGGCGATCGTGGTCGCGGTCCTCGGCGTGGTGAACACCCTGGCCCTGTCGGTGGTGGAACGCACCCGGGAGATCGGCCTGATGCGGGCCATCGGCCTCTCGCGCCGGCAGCTGCGCCGCATGATCCGCATGGAGTCGGTGGTGATCGCCCTCTTCGGCGCCCTGCTGGGCCTCGGACTGGGCATGGGCTGGGGCGCCACCGCGCAGCAGCTGCTCGCCCTGGAGGGCCTGAAGGTCCTCGACATCCCGTGGCCGACGATCATCGGTGTGTTCATCGGCTCGGCGTTCGTGGGCCTGTTCGCGGCCCTGGTCCCGGCGTTCCGCGCGGGCCGGATGAACGTCCTGAACGCCATCGCGACCGAGTAACCACCGCACACGGGGATCGCGGGGGAGCGCCCGGCGCCGGAAGCCCAGGAGGGCTTCCGGCGCCGGGTACGTCCGCGTCCGCCCGGGTACCCGCACGGTGGCCCCGGTACGAGGCCGTGGCGGCGTCGTCCGCGGGCCGGGCGCGGTGCACGGGCCCGTTCCCCGGTGGCGCGGCGTCGTACGCTGGACACCCCCGGCCCGCAGTGCGCGTCGGGCCCGTCGTGTTGCACACCCCCGGACGGAAAGCGCCCCGAATGAGCCTGCACGGTCTGCTCGACGCCGTCGTCAAGGACACCGCCCTCGCGGAAGCGATCTCGGCGGCTTCCGACGGCCACCGCATGCACGTCGACCTGGTCGGCCCGCCCGCGGCCCGACCCTTCGCGGTCGCCGCCCTGGCCCGGGAGACGGGCCGCCCCGTCCTGGCGGTGACGGCGACGGGACGCGAGGCGGAGGACCTGGCCGCGGCGCTGCGCTCCCTGCTCCCGCCGGAGGGGGTCGTGGAGTACCCGTCCTGGGAGACGCTGCCGCACGAGCGGCTCAGCCCCCGCAGCGACACCGTCGGCCGCCGTCTGGCCGTGCTGCGCCGCCTGGCCCACCCCCGCTCCGACGACCCGGAGACCGGCCCGGTCTCCGTCGTCGTGGCGCCCGTGCGTTCCGTGCTCCAGCCGCAGGTCAAGGGGCTGGGCGACCTGGAGCCCGTCTCCCTGCGGACCGGGCAGAGCGCCGACCTGGAGGAGGTCGTCGAGGCGCTCGCCGCCGCCGCGTACGCGCGGGTGGAGCTGGTCGAGAAGCGCGGCGAGTTCGCGGTGCGCGGCGGCATCCTCGACGTGTTCCCGCCCACCGAGGAACACCCGCTGCGCATCGAGTTCTGGGGCGACGACGTCGAGGAGATCCGCTACTTCAAGGTCGCCGACCAGCGGTCCCTGGAGGTCGCCGAGCACGGCCTGTGGGCGCCGCCGTGCCGCGAGCTGCTGCTCACCGAGGACGTCCGCGCCCGCGCGCGTGCCCTCGCCGAGGAGCACCCCGAGCTCGGCGACCTGCTCGGCAGGATCGCCGAGGGGATCGCCGTGGAGGGCATGGAGTCCCTCGCACCGGTCCTGGTGGACGAGATGGAGCTGCTGCTCGACGTGCTGCCCGAGGGCGCCATGGCCCTCGTCTGCGACCCGGAGCGGGTGCGGACGCGGGCCACCGACCTGGTGGCGACGAGCCAGGAGTTCCTGCAGGCGTCCTGGGCGGCCACCGCGATGTCCGGCGCGGACCGGGCGCCCATCGACGTCGGCGCGGCCTCCCTGTGGTCCCTCGCGGACGTCCGGGAGCGGGCCCGCGAGCTGGGCATGATGTGGTGGTCGGTGTCGCCGTTCGCCGCCGACGAGGAACTGGACGCGGACACCCTCAAGCTCGGCATGCACGCTCCCGAGACCTACCGCGGGGACACCGCCAGGGCCCTCGCCGACACCAAGGGCTGGCTCGCCGACGGCTGGCGCACGGTGTTCGTCACCGAGGGCCACGGCCCGGCCTCGCGCACGGTGGAGGTGCTGGGCGGCGAGGGCATCGCGGCCCGCCTGGCCGCCGACGGCGGGAGGACGGGCGACCTCGGTGAGATCACCCCGTCCGTCGTGCACGTCGCCTGCGGCTGCATCGACCACGGTTTCGTCGACCCGGTGCTCAGGCTCGCCGTGCTCACCGAGACCGACCTGACCGGGCAGAAGGCGACCGGCCGCGAGGGCGCCCGGATGCCGGCCCGGCGCCGCAAGACCATCGACCCGCTCACCCTGGAGGCGGGCGACCACATCGTCCACGAGCAGCACGGCGTGGGCCGCTACATCGAGATGGTGCAGCGCACCGTGCAGGGCGCGACCCGCGAGTACCTGGTGGTGGAGTACGCCCCCGCCAAGCGCGGCCAGCCCGGCGACCGCCTCTACATCCCCACCGACCAGCTGGAGCAGATCACCAAGTACGTCGGCGGCGAGGCCCCCACCCTGCACCGCCTGGGCGGCGCCGACTGGACCAAGACCAAGGCGCGGGCGAAGAAGGCCGTCAAGGAGATCGCCGCCGACCTGATCAAGCTGTACAGCGCGCGGATGGCGGCGCCCGGCCACGCCTTCGGCGCCGACACCCCCTGGCAGCGCGAGCTGGAGGACGCCTTCCCCTACGCGGAGACGCCCGACCAGCTCACCACCATCGCCGAGGTCAAGGAGGACATGGAGAAGTCGGTCCCCATGGACCGTCTGATCTGCGGTGACGTCGGCTACGGCAAGACCGAGATCGCGGTGCGGGCCGCCTTCAAGGCCGTCCAGGACGGCAAGCAGGTCGCCGTCCTGGTCCCCACGACGCTGCTGGTGCAGCAGCACTTCGGCACGTTCGGCGACCGGTACGCGCAGTTCCCGGTCACCGTGCGGGCGCTGTCCCGCTTCCAGACCGACACCGAGGCCAAGGCGGTCCTGGAGGGGCTGCGGGAAGGCTCGGTGGACATCGTCATCGGCACCCACCGGCTGTTCTCCTCGGAGACGAAGTTCAAGGACCTGGGTCTGGTCATCGTCGACGAGGAGCAGCGCTTCGGCGTCGAGCACAAGGAGCAGCTGAAGAAGCTGCGCGCCAACGTCGACGTGCTCACCATGTCCGCCACCCCGATCCCGCGCACCCTGGAGATGGCGGTCACCGGCATCCGCGAGATGTCGACGATCACCACCCCGCCGGAGGAGCGCCACCCGGTGCTCACCTTCGTCGGCCCCTACGAGGAGAAGCAGATCGGCGCCGCCATCCGCCGCGAACTGCTGCGCGAGGGCCAGGTCTTCTACATCCACAACCGCGTGGAGTCGATCGACCGCGCGGCGGCCCGGCTGCGCGACATCGTGCCCGAGGCGCGCATCGCCACCGCCCACGGCCAGATGTCGGAGTCGGCGCTGGAGCAGGTCGTCGTCGACTTCTGGGAGAAGAAGTTCGACGTGCTGGTGTCGACGACGATCGTCGAGTCCGGCATCGACATCTCCAACGCCAACACCCTGATCGTGGAACGCGGCGACACCTTCGGCCTGTCCCAGCTGCACCAGCTGCGCGGCCGGGTGGGACGAGGGCGGGAGCGCGGCTACGCCTACTTCCTGTACCCGCCGGAGAAGCCGCTGACCGAGACCGCGCACGAACGGCTCGCGACCATCGCCCAGCACACGGAGATGGGCGCGGGCATGTACGTGGCGATGAAGGACCTGGAGATCCGCGGCGCCGGAAACCTCCTGGGCGGCGAGCAGTCCGGCCACATCGCGGGCGTCGGCTTCGACCTGTACGTGCGGATGGTGGGCGAGGCGGTCGCGGACTACCGGCGGCAGCTGGAGGCCGGCGGGATCGAGGAGGAGCCGCCGCTCGAGGTCAAGATCGAACTGCCCGTCGACGCGCACGTCCCGCACGACTACGCGCCCGGCGAACGGCTCCGCCTCCAGGCGTACCGGTCGATCGCCTCCGCCAACACGGAGGAGGACGTCAAGGCCGTGCGCGAGGAACTCGTCGACCGCTACGGCAAGTTGCCCGAGCCGGTGGAGAACCTGCTGCTGGTGGCGGGCCTGCGGATGCTCGCCCGGGCGTGCGGCGTCGGCGAGGTCGTCCTGCAGGGCAACAACGTCCGCTTCGCCCCGGTGGAGTTGCGCGAGTCGCAGGAACTGCGCCTCAAGCGCCTCTACCCCGGTTCGGTCGTCAAGCCGGCCGCCCACCAGGTGCTGGTGCCGCGCCCCAAGACCGCGAAGGTGGGCGGCAAGCCGCTGGTCGGACGCGAACTGCTCGGCTGGGTCGGGGAGTTCCTGACGTCGGTCCTGGGGTCGTAGGCGGCGCCGCGCACCGGCGCGGCACGGCGTGTGAAACCGTCCGCGGGAGGAACCCGCGGACGGCTTCCGCGGTGGAATTGGTTCCGCGGTGGAAGTGGTTCCGCGCGGCCCTCGGGGCCGGCGCGAGGCCTACGGCTGGTCGGGGCGGTCGCGGTCCATGCCGAGGCGCCGCTCGGCCTGCTGCTGCGCGGTGTCGACCTGGTCCTCGTACTTGCCGCCGGTCCTCTCGTTGGCCTTCCGTTCCGCGGCGTCCGAGGCCTGCTTGGCCTTGTCACGCGCCATCCTGTTGCTCTTGAGCTTGTCGAAGATACCCATGCAGAGCTCCTTCGGAAGGTGATTCAGAACCGACGATACGCGCGACCTGCGAGGAATGCCCGTTTGATTCCCGTGTGGTCTGGACCTTTCGCTCGTTACGGTGGACCGGGCACCGCCGGGCATCGCGCGGTCCGTACGGGGCAGGGAACAGGGGAACGAGGGAGGACGGCGTGGCGGGGTACAGGAGGCGGGGCCGGGGGATACGGCGCACCGGACCGGCGGTGTGCGCCGCCGCCGTCGTGCTGCTCGCCGGCTGCGAGGGGATCCAGGGCGAGGGGTCCCCGGCCGGCGGCGAGAGCGCGGGCGCGGCCGCGGACGGGCGGGCGGTCAGTCCGCTGGACAACCCGGACGGGACGAAGCCGGGCCTGGCGGCCGTGACGGACGAGGGCGACCGGGCCGAGGCGCGCGAACTCATCGAGACGGTGCGGACGAAGGGCCGCGGGCCGAAGACCGGCTACGACCGGGACGAGTTCGGGTACGCGTGGATGGACACGGCCGACGGCGTCCCGCTGGCCCGCAACGGCTGCGACACCCGCAACGACGTGCTCCAGCGCGACGGCCGGGACCTCCGCTTCCGCTCCGGCTCCGACTGCGTGGTCGTCGCCATGACCCTGGCCGACCCCTACACCGGCAAGACCGTCGAGTGGCGCAAGCAGGAGGCCGCCGCGGTGCAGATCGACCACGTCGTGCCGCTCTCCTACAGCTGGCAGATGGGCGCCTCCCGCTGGGCCGAGGCCAAGCGGAAGCAGCTGGCGAACGACACCCTCAACCTGCTCCCGGTCGACGGCCCCGCCAACTCGGCCAAGGGGGACTCCGGTCCGGCGACCTGGCTCCCGCCGAACAGGTCCGTGCGGTGCGCGTACGCGGTCCGCTTCGCCCAGGTCGCCGTCAAGTACGAGATGCCGGTGACGCCGGCCGACAAGCGCATGATGCTGGAGCAGTGCGGCGGCTGAGCGGCGGCTGAGCGGCGGTCGGGCCGCGGGAGCCCGTCCTCCCGCGCGCCGCCGGACCGCCCGGGCACATGCTGTCCACCCGGGGGCGGATCAGCCCAGGGAGTCCAGGTCCAGGACGTGGCCGGTGGGCTCGCGGACCGGGACCGGCTCGCCGTAGTCGGTGAAGGTGAGCGAACCGGGGTCCGCGGCGGAGGTGCTGTCGACCCGCAGCAGGTACGGTTCGCCCTCCGTGGCGACGTAGAGGGTGAAGCGGTCCTCGCCCTCCCGCTCCTCCAGCGTGATCGCGGGCGTGCCGTCGACGGTCGTCGTCTTCCCCCGGGTCGCCTCCGAGCGGCCGTCCTGCAGGTCCCCGAGCACCTGGTCGAGGTCGCAGAAGCCCGCCATCTCCTCGGCGTCCGCGCTCTTCAGGGACATCTTGGTCCACTTCCCGGCCAGCAGGGCCACGGCCGCGTCCACCTCGGCCTCGGGCCCGCCCTCGCTCTGGGCGCGCAGGAACGCCTCGTCGTACTTCATGTAGAGGGTGTCGCCGGTCTTGATCAGTTCGGCCTCGCCCTCGCCGTCCTTGCCCAGCGTGCCGGCGCACTCGCCCTGCTTGTTCAGGGCCATGTCGAGGCGGAGGGTGCCGCCGCCCTCCTCGTCGGGGACGTCGCCCTTCATCCGCAGGGACGGGGCACCGGTCGTGGCCTCGCGGGCCCGGTCCACGATCTCGCTGCCGGTCAGACCGGCGAAGGGTTCCTCCCGCGGCTTCCGGGAGTTCTTCCGGTCCTCCGCCGTGCTCTGCCCGGCCGAGTCGCTCGATGTGCTGTTGGTCCTGTCCTCGCCGGCGCAGCCGGTGAGACCGGCGGTGGCCACGGCGGCCAGGCAGAGGGCGGCGAGTGCGGTGCGGCGCATGATGGGTTACCTCGGGTTCTTCGGTGGGTGAACGGGGGGCGCCGGTCAGAACTTGCCGTTGCCGAGCAGTTCGCCGTCGGCGTCGTAGACGGTGACCAGGCCGTTCTCGCTCTGCTTCCAGTCGGCGAACGCGGAGGCGATGAGCTTGGCGGGACCCGTGCCCTCGCCCGTGATGCCGCCGGTGAAGTCGGTGTAGACGTCGGCGGTGTCGAGGATGTCGTTCTGCTCGTCGGCGCCTTGGACCTTGGTGACGTGCGAGACGGCCTCCTTCTCCGAGGCCGTGCCGTTCTTCTGCACGAACGCCTTGAACCGCTCGGCCTGGGAGGCCTTCTCGGCGCTCTTGTCGTCGGCGGGCTTCGCGTCGAACGCGCCGTCCCGCTTCGTGCCGCCGGACTGCTGCTCCGCGGCCGCCGAGGAGCCCTTGTCGCCGGATCCCCCGTCGGTGTCACCGGAGTTCGCCGACACGGCGCCGATGACGACGATCCCGACGACGGCGCCCAGCGCGATCTTGCTCTTCATGCCCATGACTGTGTCCCCTCCCGGACAGGACGACCGCCCCGCGGCGATCACTCGTTCGCTGGGTCAATGAGAGCAGAGAGTGTGAATCGAGTCAACACGGTTCACAGGGTGGTGCGTGTACACGAGCGTGAAGTCTTGGATCTCGCGTACATCGGTATGCTCGACGCCACAGACGGATCAGAGGGAAGCCAGAAGGAAGTAGGGCGGGGTGCCGGAGAAGCGGGACAGCGCGACAGAAGTGACCGCCGCGGGGATCGCGCGGCTGGCCGGGGTCGGCCGCGCCGCCGTCAGCAACTGGCGCCGCCGGCACGCCGACTTCCCCAAGCCGGTCGGCGGCACCGAGGCCAGCCCCTCGTTCGCCCTCGCCGAGGTCGAGCACTGGCTGCGCCTGCACCGCAAGCTCGCCGAGGTCCCCCTGCGGGAACGCGTCTGGCAGCAGCTCGCCGGCCACCCCGACGGACCGGTCACCGCCCTCACCCACGCCGGCTGCGTCCTGCTGCTGATCCACGAGCGCTCCCCCGTCTGGCTGGAGGTGAGTTCCGGCTCCGACGAGCGGCTGGCCGCGCTGCTGCCCGAGGCGCTGGAGCAGGTGCTCCCGCCCCGGCCGGACGACGGGACGGGCGACTCGCGTGTGAACTCCTCGGGTGCTGTGAACACTCCCTCGGCGGTTCACAGCGCCCCGCACGGCCGTCACACCTCACCCACCGCCGCCCCGGAGCCCCGTCCCGTCGTC
>NZ_MSGP01000315.1 GCF_002078235.1 Streptomyces viridosporus | reverse complement strand
CCGGCCCGCTCCACCCCGGCCCGCAGCGCCGCCGCCACCCGGTCCGCGACCGTCGGGCGCTCCGTCTCCGCGCGCAGC
The DNA here is from genome assembly GCF_002078235.1 of Streptomyces viridosporus. GTDB lineage: Bacteria > Actinomycetota > Actinomycetes > Streptomycetales > Streptomycetaceae > Streptomyces > Streptomyces viridosporus. The sequence continues at coordinate 16,817 of NZ_MSGP01000315.1, read as the reverse complement.
CCGATCAGCAGCGGCACCCGCCCCTCGACCGGCCGCACCCCCAGCAGCACGGGCACCCCGAGCGAGGCCAGCTCCTCGGCCACCGCGCGGACCAGCACCGCCCAGCCTCCCCCTTGCGGGGACAGGGCGTCGCCGAGCCGCATCACCACCGGCAGCAGCGGGCCGGTGCCCGGCTTGAAGCCCAGCACGCGCGCCTGCGCGGGCGCGTCCTCGGCGGTGACACGGCCCTCGGCGAGGTCGGTGAGGAAGTCCCCGCGCCCCCGCGCCGCCAGCTCCTCCTCCTGGCGGGCCTGCATCAGCACCACGGCGAGGATGCCCGCGGTCCGCTCGGCCACCATGCGGTGCACCGGTTCGGGCGTGCTCCGTACCGGCAGCAGCACCAGCCGGGCCCGTACGCCGCCGCTGCCGGGTCCGCCGCCGGGCACGTCCACCAGGGCCGAACCGGCCGGCGGGTCGTCCCGGTGCCGGTCCCGCAGCCCTTCCCACACCTGGAGCGGATCCGCGCCCTCGGGGCCCTCCCCGGCCGCGTACAGCAGCTGTCCGTCCGTCGTCTCCAGGAAGACCGGGTTGCCGGTGAACCCGGCCAGGATCTCCAGGACCTGGGGGACCCCGCCGCCGCCCAGCAGCGCCTCGGTGCACCGGCGGTGCACCTCCTCGGCGCGCTGCAGCAGCGCGTAGTGCCCGTTGACGATCTCGGTGTGGATCTCCTCGGTGACCGCCACGAACGGCACCTCGCGGTGCAGCTGGACCAGCGGCAGCCCCGCCGCCCGGGCCGTGTCGACGAGGGCGGCGGGCAGCCGGGCGAAGCGCGGCCCCAGCTCCACCACGAGCGCCGCGATGCCCCGCTCGGCCAGCGTGCGCACGAACGCGCGCTGGTCGGCCGGGCGGTGGCCGAGTCCGTATCCGGTGGTCAGCAGCAGTTCGCCGCCCTTGAGCAGCGAGGCGATGTGGGGCACCTCGCCCGCGTGCACCCAGCGCACCGTGCGCTGCAACCGGTCGGCGCCCGCCACGACCTCGGGCAGTCCGCCGCGCAGCCCGGGCAGCTCCAGCGCCCGCCGCACGGTGATCCCGGCGCCCCGGGTGTCGTACCCACCGTCCCTGCCGCTGTTCATGAGCGGGACGGTACCCGGGCGGGCCGGTGCGGGGCACCTCGCAGGGGGTACGGCATCGCGCAGGCTCGCCGGGGCCCCGCGCGCCCGGCGCAGGTCGACGACCGGGCCGCCGTCGACCGGGAGGCCACGGCCGCCCCTTCCGGGAAACGGCCGGTGTCCGTTCCCGGCCCGGGCGGCGCGGCCACGGCCTCCCGTCGGGCGTCCTCAGCCCCCGTACGCCCCGGACGCCGTCAGCCGCAGGGCGGTGTCGATGAGCGGCACGTGGCTGAACGCCTGCGGGAAGTTGCCCACCTGGCGCTGCAGGCGCGGGTCCCATTCCTCCGCCAGCAGCCCGAGGTCGTTGCGCAGCGACAGCAGCTTCTCGAACAGCTTGCGGGCCTCGTCCACGCGGCCGATCATCGCCAGGTCGTCGGCCATCCAGAACGAGCAGGCGAGGAACGCGCCCTCGTCGCCCGGGAGGCCGTCGACGCCCTCGTCCTTGCCCTCCGTCGGGTAGCGCAGGATGAAGCCGTCGGGCGTGGACAGCTCGCGCTGGATCGCCTCGATGGTGCCGATCACGCGCTTGTCGTCCGACGGCAGGAAACCCACCTGCGGGATCAGCAGCAGGGCGGCGTCCAGCTCCGTCGAGCCGTAGGACTGCGTGAAGGTGTTGCGCTCCTTGTCGTAGCCCTTCTCGCACACGTCCCGGTGGATGTCGTCGCGCAGCCGCTTGAAATCCTCCAGCGGGCCGTCGGCGTCGCCGGACTCGATGAGCTTGATGGTGCGGTCGACCGCGACCCAGGCCATCACCTTGGAGTGCACGAAGTGGCGGCGCGGGCCGCGCACCTCCCAGATGCCCTCGTCCGGCTCCTGCCAGTGCTTCTGCAGGTAGCGGATCAGCTTGACCTGGAGCACGGAGGCGTAGTCGTTGCGGGACAGGCCGGTCATGTGGGCCAGGTGCAGGGCCTCGGTGACCTCGCCGTACACGTCCAGCTGGAGCTGGTGGGCGGCGCCGTTGCCGACCCGGACCGGGGTGGAGTTCTCGTAGCCGGGCAGCCAGTCCAGCTCCGCCTCGCCGAGCTCGCGCTCGCCGGCGATGCCGTACATGATCTGCAGGTTCTCCGGGTCGCCCGCCACCGCGCGCAGCAGCCACTCGCGCCAGGCGCGGGCCTCCTCGCGGTAGCCGGTGCGCAGCAGCGAGGACAGGGTGATCGCCGCGTCCCGCAGCCAGGTGTAGCGGTAGTCCCAGTTGCGGACGCCGCCGATGTCCTCCGGCAGGGAGGTGGTGGGCGCGGCGACGATGCCGCCGGTCGGGGCGTAGGTCAGGGCCTTCAGCGTGATCAGGGAGCGGATCACGGCCTCGCGGTAGGGGCCGTGGTACGTACAGTGCTCCACCCACTCGCGCCAGAAGTCCTCCGTCGCCTCCAGGGACTGCTCCGGCTCCGGCAGCGGCGGCGGCTCCTTGTGCGAGGGCTGCCAGGAGACCGTGAAGGCGATCCGGTCGCCCGGCGCGACCGTGAAGTCCGCGTACGTGGTCAGCGCCTCGCCGTAGGTCTCGGCGGGTGTGTCGAACCACACGGAGTCCGGGCCCGCGACGGCGACCGTGCGTCCCTCGTGCTTGTGCACCCACGGCACCACCCGGCCGTAGGAGAACCGCATCCGCAGCGCCGAGCGCATCGGCACCCGGCCGGAGACGCCCTCCACGATCCGGATCAGCTGCGGGGCGCCGTCGCGCGGGGGCATGAAGTCGGTCACCCGGACCGTGCCGCGCGGGGTGTCCCACTCCGACTCCAGGACCAGCGAGTCGCCGCGGTAGCCCCGCCGGGTCGCCGCGGGCGGCTGGTCGTCGGGGGCGTGTGCGGGACCGAGCCGCCAGAAACCGTGTTCCTCGGTGCCCAGCAGACCGGCGAAGATGGCGTGGGAGTCGAAGCGGGGCAGGCACAGCCAGTCCACTGTGCCGTCCCGGCAGACCAGGGCAGCGGTCTGCATGTCTCCGATGAGTGCGTAGTCTTCGATGCGCCCGGCCACGTGCAACTCCAGTCGAACGGCCACGTCACCCCGCAAGGGGCTGTCGCTAGTGCGGTCAAGGGGTTTTTGCGATGCGTTGTTGAGCGTGAAACACAGCAGTCGCTCAGTCGTCGTGCGAAGCGTCAATTGTTGCTCAACGAACCGACGAGCTGTCGTTGTTCCGGAACTTACGGTCAGGGGTGGTGCCGTTCGGCCGGCCGGGCTCGTCGGTGAGTGTCCGAGCAGGATACGACGCACGTAGATGATCTGTGTGCCGCTCCGGTCAACCGAATTCCGCTGAACGAGTGAGCAGCGGACGGAGGGCCCGTGAAGGGTGCGTTTCCGTGTCGGTGCGTGCGCGGTGCGTGTGCGGTACGTGCGCGGACGTCGCCGCGCCGCGGCGCTGATACGCTGGTAGCCCGTGGACCGGTGGGCGAGAAACCCCGGAACCGCATCCCCCAGACCGCGACCACGGGAGCCCCCTCTTGGCCATGCCGCCCAAATCTTCGACGACCAAGCACATCTTCGTCACCGGGGGTGTCGCTTCCTCTCTCGGCAAGGGCCTGACGGCCTCCAGCCTCGGCATGCTGCTCAAGGCCCGGGGTCTGCGCGTCGTGATGCAGAAGCTCGACCCGTACCTGAACGTGGACCCGGGCACGATGAACCCCTTCCAGCACGGTGAGGTGTTCGTCACCAACGACGGAGCCGAGACCGACCTGGACATCGGCCACTACGAGCGCTTCCTCGACCGCGACCTGGACGGTTCCGCCAACGTCACCACGGGTCAGGTCTACTCCACGGTGATCGCCAAGGAGCGGCGCGGCGAGTACCTGGGCGACACCGTGCAGGTCATCCCGCACATCACCAACGAGATCAAGCACCGCATCCGCCGCATGGCGACGGACGAGGTGGACGTCGTGATCACCGAGGTCGGCGGCACGGTCGGCGACATCGAGTCGCTGCCGTTCCTGGAGACCGTCCGCCAGGTGCGGCACGAGGTCGGCCGGGACAACGTCTTCGTGGTGCACATCTCGCTCCTGCCGTACATCGGACCCTCGGGCGAGCTGAAGACGAAGCCGACCCAGCACTCGGTCGCGGCCCTGCGCAACATCGGCATCCAGCCGGACGCGATCGTGCTGCGCTGCGACCGCGAGGTGCCGACCGCCATCAAGCGCAAGATCTCGCTGATGTGCGACGTGGACGAGGACGCCGTGGTCGCCTGCCCCGACGCCCGCTCGATCTACGACATCCCGAAGGTCGTGCACGCCGAGGGCCTGGACGCCTATGTCGTGCGCAAGCTGGACCTGCCCTTCCGGGACGTGGACTGGAGGACCTGGGACGACCTGCTCGACCGCGTCCACAACCCCGACCACGAGATCACCCTCGCCCTGGTCGGCAAGTACATCGACCTGCCCGACGCCTACCTCTCGGTCACCGAGGCGCTGCGCGCGGGCGGCTTCGCCAACAGGGCCCGCGTGAAGATCAAGTGGGTCACCTCCGACGACTGCAAGACCCCGGCCGACGCCCAGGCGCAGCTCGGCGACGTCGACGCCATCTGCATCCCCGGCGGCTTCGGCGACCGCGGGGTGCTCGGCAAGGTCGGCGCCATCCGCTACGCCCGCGAGAACAAGATCCCGCTGCTGGGCCTGTGCCTGGGCCTGCAGTGCATCGTGATCGAGGCCGCGCGCAGCCTGGCGGACATCTCCGACGCCAACTCCACCGAGTTCGACCCGGCCACCTCCCACCCGGTCATCTCCACCATGGCCGAGCAGATGGACATCGTGGCCGGTGAGGGCGACATGGGCGGCACCATGCGGCTCGGCATGTACCCGGCGAAGCTGGCCGAGGGCTCGATCGTGCGCGAGGTGTACGACGGCAAGGAGTACGTCGAGGAGCGCCACCGCCACCGCTACGAGGTGAACAACGCCTACCGCGCGGAGCTGGAGAAGAAGGCGGGCATCGTCTTCTCCGGCACCTCCCCGGACGGCAAGCTCGTGGAGTACGTCGAGTACCCGCGCGAGGTCCACCCGTACCTGGTCGCGACCCAGGCGCACCCGGAGCTGCGCTCGCGTCCGACCCGTCCGCACCCGCTCTTCGCCGGCCTGGTGAAGGCCGCCGTCGAGCGGAAGATCTCGAAGTAACACACCGGTTGTACGGTTGCCGGGGTGCGAACCCTCAAAGGGTCCGCACCCCGGCTGCTTTTCTCACGCAGTGCACGCGCACGACCGCCGTACGTTCGGAAGGACAGGCATGACGATCAAGGACACCCCGGAAGAGTGGGAGGTCCGGGCGACCGGGACCCCCTTCGTCGGCAACAAGACCTCCGTCCGCACCGATGACGTGGTCATGCCCGACGGGACGGTGGTCCACCGCGACTACCAGGTCCACCCCGGGTCCGTGGCCGTCCTCGCCCTCGACGACGCCGACCGTGTCCTGGTGCTGCGCCAGTACCGCCACCCGGTGCGCCACAAGCTGTGGGAGATCCCGGCCGGCCTGCTGGACGTCCCCGGCGAGAACCCGCTGCACGCCGCCCGGCGCGAGCTGTACGAGGAGGCGCACGTCAAGGCCGAGGACTGGCGGGTGCTGACCGACGTGTACACCACCCCCGGCGGCTGCGACGAGGCGGTGCGGATCTTCCTCGCCCGCGGTCTGTCCGAGGCCGAGGGCGAGCGCTTCGCGGTCGAGGACGAGGAGGCCGACATGGAGCTGGCCCGGGTGCCCGTCGACGAGCTGGTGCGCGGGGTGCTGGCCGGCGAGCTGCACAACAACTGCCTCGTGGTGGGTGTCCTCTCGCTCGTCGCCGCGCGTGCCGGGGACGGGCTGGACGCGCTGCGTCCGGCTCAGGCGCCGTGGCCCGCACGTCCGTTCGAAGTCTGATTCCGTTCGGGTTGCTGCGCACCCATGATGTGACCATCGGTTGATCCGATCAGGGGATGTGCCTGCGGCGCTCCGCCGGGAACGTGGCGGAGCGTGAACTAGGCTCTTCGCGAGTGAGCCGAGAAGCAGGCGCGACGCCCTTCGCACCGGGGCGGGCTCGCGCGTGCGGTGGGACGGGAGTGTGGCCCGTGACGGATCAGGCGGTGGACCCGGGCCGGGTGCGGCTCTCCCAGGACGCAGCCGCGGAGGACCGGTTCCTGGGCCGTGCCAGGGAGTTGAAGGAACTGTGCGCCGACATCGAGCGCGCGGGACTGGACACCCTCTCGGGCCGCAAGGCGCCCCGCGCGCGCGTCCTGCTCATCGCCGGCCGTCCGGGCTCCGGCCGCACGGCCCTCGCCGAGGAACTGGTGCGCCGGGTCGCCGACCGCTATCCCGACGGGGTGCTGCGCGCCCGTCTGACCGAGCCCGGCGGCACGCGCGTGCCCGTCGAGCGCGCCGCGCGTGAGCTGCTCGACGCCCTGGAGGCGCCCGCCCCCGCCGGAGCCCCCGAGGACGAGCTCACCGAGGCGCTGCGCACCGCCCTCGCCGACCGCCGGGTGCTGCTCCTGCTCGACGACGCGGCCGACGCCGAGCAGGTCGACGCGCTGCTGCCGGACAACCCGGACTGCCTGGCCGTCACCGTCTCCTCGGGGCCGCTGACCGGCATCGCGGACGTCCGGCCCTGCACGCTCGGCGGCCTCGACACCAAGTCCGCGGTGGAGCTGCTGTCCCGCGCCGCCGGGCCGGTCCGCATCACCGTCGACCCCCGGGCCGCCGAGGGGCTCGCGGAGCAGTGCGAGGGGGAGCCGGCCGCCCTGGTGCTGGCCGGCGGCTGGCTCGCCGCCCGGCCCAAGGCCGCCGTCGCCGACCTCGCCAAGCAGCTGCACGCGGAGACCGGCGGGGGCACCGTGATCGGCCGCGCCCTCCGGCTCGTGCACGCCTCGCTGCCGGCGCCCGCCGCCCGGACCCTGCGCCTGCTCAGCCTCGCCCCGGCCGGCCTGGTCGACCCGCACACGGCCTCCGCGCTCGCCGGCTGCTCGGTGGACGCCGCCCGCACCGCCCTGGACGACTTCGTCGCCCACGGCCTGCTGCACGCGGTGGCCTCGCCGCTGCCGCAGTACGAGGTGCCCGGCTGTCTGCACCCCCTGCTGCGCGACCTCGCCGAGACCCACGACCGCCCCGCCGAGCTCGAGCTGGCCCGCGCCCGCATGCTGGAGCGGACCGTGCGGCTGCTCCAGTCGTGCAGGGTGATCACGGAGACCGACAGCCCCCAGGCGCGCGAGAGGCTCCTCGCCATGCCGCGCTCCCTGCGCTTCCCCAGCCCCCGGGCCGCCGCCGACTGGCTGCGCCTGAGCAGGCCCGCCCTGCTCGCCTCCGCCCGGCTCGCGGTCGCCGACGGGGAGCTGGACACCCTGGCCCGGCGGTTGATGTCCCAGCTGGTGCGGGCCATGGTGGCCCACGTCGGCACCCGGGCGGCGGCGAGCGACCTCTACGTGCTGCACGGCCTGGTGCTGGACGTCGCCGAGCGCCGCCGGCTGCCCCGCGAGCGGGCGGCGGCCCTGCTGAACCTCGGCGACCTCGACGCCCGCACCGGCCGCACGGCCGACGCCCTGGTGCGCTACCGGGCCGCCCTGGACGCGGGCCGCGCGGCCCGCGACCCGTACGCGATCGGCCGCGCGACGGAATCCGTGGGCGGCGCGCACCTGGAGCTCGGGGACTACGACCGGGCCGCCGACTGGTTCGGCCGGGCCCTGACCGAGCGGCTGGCCCGGGGCGAGCGCGCGGACGCGGCCCGGCTCTACGGCCGTATCGGCGCCGCCCACACCTACGCCGGCCGCTACGGCGAGGCACTGCGCAACTGGCGCGCGGCCGTCGCCGGGTACCGCAAGGACGGGGACGTGGCCGCACAGGCGCGGGCGCTCAGCGAACTGGCCCGCGTCCAGGAGTACGCGGGCCGGCCGGAGGAGTCGCTGCGCACCTGCCGGGAGGCCGTGGAGTGGGCGACCCGGGCCGAGGACACCCGGTTGCAGGCGGCGCTGCACCTGCGGCTGGCCGACTCCTTCGAGCGCCTCGGCGACCCCGCGTCGGCCGCGCTGCACCGCGGCACGGCCGAGTGCATGCTGGACGAGGAGGCTCCGGAGGGCGACCCCGAGCTGGAACGTGGAGCCAATGCCTACGAAATCCGCAGCGCACCTGCTGAAGATTGATGCAATGAAAGGCTAGACAGCGGGAACACCTTCATTAGACTGGCTCTACCGCACCATCTTCTGCGGTTTCTCCCGGTGTGCCCATGTGTGCCTGGGTATGCGCACCAAGACGCCCGTATCCTCTGAGCCAAGGACCGTGATCGACGTGAAGGTCGGCATCCCCCGCGAGGTCAAGAACAACGAGTTCCGGGTGGCCATCACCCCCGCCGGTGTGCACGAGCTGGTGCGCCACGGTCATCAGGTCGTCGTCGAGCGCGGCGCGGGTGTCGGCTCCTCGATCCCGGACGACGAGTACATCGCCGCGGGCGGGCAGATACTGGACACCGCCGACGAGGTGTGGGCCGCCGCCGACCTGCTGCTGAAGGTCAAGGAGCCCGTCGCGGAGGAGTACCACCGCCTGCGCAAGGACCAGACGCTCTTCACCTACCTGCACCTGGCCGCCTCCAAGGAGTGCACGGACGCCCTCCTCCAGGCCGGCACCACCGCGATCGCCTACGAGACCGTCGAACTGCCCAGCCGCGCGCTGCCGCTGCTGGCGCCCATGTCGGAGGTCGCGGGCCGGCTGTCCGCGCAGGTCGGCGCCTACCACCTGATGCGGGCCCACGGCGGTCGCGGTGTGCTGCCCGGCGGCGTCCCCGGCGTGCTGGCCGGCCGGGCCGTCGTCATCGGCGGTGGCGTCTCCGGCTGGAACGCCGCGCAGATCGCCGTCGGCCTGGGCTTCCACGTGACCCTGCTGGACAAGGACATCAACAAGCTCAAGGAGGCCGACCGGATCTTCGGCACGAAGATCCAGACCGTCGTCTCCAACGCCTTCGAGCTGGAGAAGGCCTGCCTGGAGGCCGACCTCGTGATCGGCGCGGTGCTGGTCCCCGGCGCCAAGGCCCCGAAGCTGGTCAGCAACGACCTCGTCTCGCGGATGAAGCCCGGAAGTGTCCTTGTCGACATCGCGATCGACCAGGGCGGCTGCTTCGAGGACTCCCACCCCACCACGCACGCCGAGCCGACCTTCAAGGTCCACGAGTCGGTCTTCTACTGCGTCGCCAACATGCCGGGCGCGGTGCCCAACACCTCCACCTACGCGCTCACCAACGCCACGCTGCCGTACATCGTCGAGCTCGCCAACCGCGGCTGGGCCGAGGCGATGCGCCGGGACCCGGCGCTCGCCAAGGGACTCAACACGCATGACGGCAAGGTCGTTTACCGGGAGGTCGCCGAGGCGCACGGCCTCGAGCACGTGGAACTCGCCTCGCTGATCGGCTGAGTCGCCCAGGAGGCAAGTCGACCAACTCACCGACCGGAAAAGGCGATACGTCAACACCGGCGGTCAACGACGCATACCCGGCCGGACCTTGCCCGACAAGGTCCGGCCGGGTGTGTGTATGGTCACTTCTCGACCCCGGTACAACTCACCTCGAACGTCACGCTTCCACCGATTCGCACACCGGTGAAACCTGCCGTACGACGGCCGTACGCCCTTGACAGGGGGATGTTCCATTGCCGACACATCGGGCCGGGTCCGGTGGATTGTGTTGCTGCGGACGGCCGACACGCCATAGAGTCGCCAACCGTCGGCATGGTGCCACGCTGACCTGTCTAGAAGTTTCCTGGTCACCAAGGAGGTAAGACGACTTGTGAACGAGTCGACATTTACTCCCGGGGGTGGTCAACCAGGAATGCCTGCACGGGGCCAGGAACCCGCGGGGTTCGCTCCTGTCGGCTCCGTCGCTGTGCGCACCTTCGCAGCCCACCAGAGTCAGCAGGCGACTCACACTGCACACCGAAGCATGGATGGCCATCACGTGAACGCCATGGCCGGCGACGGAAGTGGCGCGCCCCACAACCATCTCGCCGACTACGACGAACTGCCCGAGGGGCATTTCTACGACCCCGACGCCGAGTACGAGCCGGACCCCGAGTACGCGGCCACGCTCGCGCCCGACGCGGCGCGCCAGCGCCGCGAGCGCATCGGCCCGACCGGGCGCCCGCTGCCGTACTTCCCGATCCCGGGCCCGCTGACCGACCACGGTCCCGCGAAGATCATCGCGATGTGCAACCAGAAGGGCGGCGTGGGCAAGACGACGTCGACCATCAACCTGGGTGCCGCACTCGCGGAGTACGGACGCCGGGTGCTGCTCGTGGACTTCGACCCGCAGGGCGCGCTGTCGGTCGGTCTCGGCGTCAACCCGATGGAGCTCGACCTCACCGTCTACAACCTGCTCATGGAGCGGGGGATGGCGGCCGACGAGGTGCTGCTGAAGACGGCGGTCCCCAACATGGACCTGCTGCCCAGCAACATCGACCTGTCGGCGGCCGAGGTCCAGCTGGTGAGCGAGGTCGCGCGCGAGTCCACGCTCCAGCGCGCGCTGAAGCCGCTCATGGACGACTACGACTTCATCGTGATCGACTGCCAGCCCTCGCTCGGCCTGCTCACGGTCAACGCGCTGACGGCCGCGCACAAGGTGATCGTGCCGCTGGAGTGCGAGTTCTTCGCGCTGCGCGGTGTGGCCCTGCTGACCGAGACCATCGAGAAGGTCCAGGAGCGGCTCAACCCCGACCTGGAGCTCGACGGCATCCTCGCCACGATGTACGACTCGCGCACGGTGCACAGCCGCGAGGTGCTCGCGCGTGTGGTCGAGGCGTTCGACGACCACGTCTACCACACGGTCATCGGGCGCACGGTCCGCTTCCCGGAGACCACGGTCGCCGGTGAGCCGATCACCACGTACGCCTCCAACTCCGTCGGTGCCGCCGCCTACCGCCAGCTCGCCAGGGAGGTGCTCGCCCGGTGTCACGCCGAGTGAGTCTGCCCGGGGCCGACGAACTCTTCCGTACGACAGGGGGGACGGCGCTCCAGGCGTCCACGCCCCGGCGCCAGGCGGGCGGTGACGCCCGGGTCCCCGCCCCCGCCGGGGAGGGCGACGCGGCGGCCCAGGAGGACGCGCCGCAGTCGGTGCCCGCCCAGGGCGGCGAGGGCGCGGAGCACGTCGCCGCGGACCCGGGGCCGGCCGAGGCCGGGGAGTCCCGCAGCCGCACCGCGACGGGCTCCGGGCGGCGTCAGACGGCGCAGGAAGGGGCCGCCGCGGCGGCCGCGGTCCCGCGCAAGCGCGGGAGAACGGCGGCACGCCGCCCCAGCGGCCGTGAGCGGCACGACGAGAAGATCACCGTGTACGTCTCCGCCGAGGAGCTCATGGACCTCGAGCACGCGCGCCTGGTGCTGCGCGGCGAGCACGGACTGGCCGTGGACCGCGGCCGGATCGTCCGCGAGGCGGTCGCCGTGGTCCTCGCCGACCTGGAGACCCGCGGGGAGGCGAGCATTCTCGTACGGCGGCTTCGCGGACGGTAGCGGTAGCCTGCGGGGGTCATGACCTCGAACGACCCTTTCGTCCCCGCCCCCGGCAGCCGGCCGAACCGCCGGCGTGCGCTGGGGCGGGGTCCGGGAGCGGCGCCGCCGGTGCCGGACGAGCCGGTGGCGCACCCGGCGCCGCAGGCCCCCGCACCGGAGTCGCAGGCCCCGGCGGGCGGGAGCGGCACGGCGCGGCCGGAGGCCGCGGAGGCCGGGCCCGACGGGCCGCCCGCAAAGGACGTGACGGCCCTCGCCGCCCCGGAGGCGCACCCCGCCGGTGCACCGGCCGGCGCACCCGCCCCGGACGCGCCGGCCCGGACCGGGCCGGACGGACCACCGCGGCCCGCGGCCGACGGCAGGGCAACGCCGCACGCGCCCACCGCGCCGGACCCCGGGGCCCCCGGGGCGGAGCCCCCGGCCGGCGCGGCCGCCGCAGCCGACGGCGAGGGTGGCGACGGCGACGGCGGCGACGAGAGCGGTGATGAGGGCGACGGCCGGTTCAAGGTGCGGCTGGCGAACTTCGAGGGGCCCTTCGACCTGCTCCTCCAGCTGATCGCGAAGCACAAGCTGGACGTCACCGAGGTCGCCCTGTCCGAGGTGACCGACGAGTTCATGGCGTACATCCGGGCGCTGGGGGCGGACTGGGACCTGGACGAGACGACCGAGTTCCTGGTCGTGGCGGCCACGCTGCTCGACCTCAAGGCGGCGCGGCTGCTGCCCGCCGCCGAGGTGGAGGACGAGGCCGACCTCGCCCTGCTGGAGGCCCGGGACCTGCTGTTCGCCCGGCTGCTGCAGTACCGCGCCTACAAGCGGATCGCGGAGATCTTCAGCGGGCGGCTCGACGACGAGGCCCGGCGCCGTCCCCGTACCGTCGGGCTCGAACCGCACCACGCCGAGCTGCTGCCCGAGGTCGTCATCAGGATCGGCCCCGAGGGGTTCGCCAGGCTCGCCGTCAGGGCGATGCAGCCCAGGCCCAGGCCGCAGGTGTACGTGGACCACATCCACGCGCCGCTGGTCAGCGTGCAGGAGCAGGCCGGGATCGTGGTCGCGCGGCTGAGGGAGCTGGGCGAGGCCAGCTTCCGCACGCTCGTCGAGGACACCGACGACACGCTGACCGTCGTGGCCCGGTTCCTCGCGCTGCTCGAGCTGTACCGCGAGAAGGCCGTCGCCCTCGACCAGGAGACCGCGCTCGGCGAGCTGACCGTGCGCTGGACCGGCGGGGACGGCGAGGCCGCGCCGACGGTCACCGACGAGTTCGACCGGCCGCCCGGGCCGACCGAGGAGGAGAGGAAGACGTGAGCGAGGAGACGACCGGCACCACGACCGGCACCGGGGCCCCCGCCGAGCCGCGCACCGTCGCGGACCTCGACCTCAAGCCCGCCCTGGAGGCGGTCCTCATGGTCGTGGACGAGCCCGTGACCGAGGAGCACCTGGCGAAGGTGCTGCAGCGGCCCGGGCACCGGGTCGCGGACGCCCTGCGGGAACTGGCCGACGAGTACACCGCGCAGGGGCGCGGTTTCGAGCTGCGGTTCGTCGCGGGCGGCTGGCGCTTCTACACCCGCCCCGAGTACGCCGCCGCCGTGGAGGGGTTCGTCCTGGACGGCCAGCAGGCCCGGCTCACCCAGGCCGCCCTGGAGACCCTCGCCGTGGTCGCCTACCGCCAGCCGGTCAGCCGCAGCCGGGTCTCCGCGGTGCGCGGAGTGAACTGCGACGGCGTCATGCGCACCCTCCTGCAGCGCGGTCTGGTCGAGGAGGCGGGCACGGAACCCGAAACAGGTGCGATCCTGTACACGACGACGAACCACTTCCTGGAGCGGATGGGCCTGCGCGGTCTGGACGAGCTCCCGGAACTCGCGCCCTTCCTCCCGGAGGCGGAGGCGATCGAGGCCGAGACCCAGGAAGGCGCGCCGTCGTTCGATCCGGACGCCCCGGACCCGGACGACGGTGCCACGACGAACGTGCCGATAACGACAACGACGGAACTTTGATGCGAAGCAGCGGCAGCGGAAAGAGCGGCGGGCGCGGTAACTACCGCGGCGCCGGCAACAACAGGGACCAGAAGCAGGGGCAGGGCCGCCCCCGCAAGCCCCGCCCCGAGGAGCGCCGCTACGACGGGGGCCCCGGCGCCGCCCAGGACGGCCCGAAGTCCGGGCGCGGCGGAGCGAAGCCGGCGCCCCAGCGAGGCGGCCGGGGCCGTACCGCCCCGGCGCGCTCGCGCGAGTACGAGACGCGGATCGAGGAGCGCAACCGCGAGCGGTACGCGGGCCGGAAGGACGTGAAGATCCCGAAGACCTTCCCGGGCGCCGAGCAGGAGGGCGAGCGGCTGCAGAAGGTCCTCGCGCGCGCGGGCTACGGCTCCCGACGCGCCTGCGAGGAGCTGATCGAGCAGGCGCGGGTCGAGGTCAACGGCGAGATCGTGCTGGAGCAGGGCCGCCGGGTGGACCCGGAGAAGGACGAGGTCAAGGTCGACGGCCTGACCGTGGCCACCCAGTCCTACCAGTTCTTCTCGTTGAACAAGCCCGCCGGTGTCGTCTCGACGATGGAGGACCCCGAGGGCCGGCAGTGCCTCGGCGACTACGTCACCAACCGCGAGACCCGGCTCTTCCACGTCGGCCGGCTCGACACCGAGACCGAGGGCGTCATCCTGCTCACCAACCACGGCGAGCTGGCGCACCGGCTGACCCACCCGCGGTACGGGGTGAAGAAGACCTACCTCGCGCACATCGTCGGGCCCATCCCGCGCGACCTGGGCAAGAGGCTCAAGGACGGCATCCAGCTGGAGGACGGCTACGCGCGCGCGGACCACTTCCGCGTCGTGGAGCAGACCGGCAAGAACTACCTCGTCGAGGTGACCCTGCACGAGGGCCGCAAGCACATCGTGCGCCGCATGCTCGCGGAGGCCGGGTTCCCGGTCGACAAGCTGGTGCGCACCGCCTTCGGGCCGATCACCCTGGGCGACCAGAAGTCGGGCTGGCTGCGCCGGCTGTCCAACACCGAGGTCGGGATGCTGATGCAGGAGGTCGACCTCTGACGTTCCGGAGCCCGTGACCGACCGTCCCGGGGCTTGTGACCGACCCCCACCCCCTTTTATAGTCGCCTTGACCATAAAAGGGGGTGGGGGTCGTGGACGTCTACGACAAGTACGCCTACGAGCCGTTCGCCGTCACCGTCGACCTCGCCGTGTTCACCGTCCGCGGGGGCGCGCTGCACGTGCTGCTCGTCGAGCGCGGCGAGGAGCCGTACGCCGGGCGGTGGGCGCTGCCGGGCGGGTTCGTCCGGCCCGACGAGTCCGCGGAGACGGCCGCGCGGCGCGAACTCGGCGAGGAGACCGGGCTGACGGACGTGTCCGGGCCGCACCTGGAGCAGCTGCGGACCTACAGCGAACCCGACCGCGACCCCCGGATGCGGGTCGTGTCGGTCGCGTTCGCCGCGCTGCTGCCCGACGCCCCCGAGGCGCACGGCGGCGGCGACGCCGCCCGGGCCCGCTGGACGCCGTACGCCGCGGCCGGGCCGCTCGCCTTCGACCACGACCGGATCCTGGCCGACGCCCGGGAACGCGTCGGCGCCAAGCTCGAGTACACCTGCCTCGCCACCGCCTTCTGCCCGCCCGAGTTCACCCTGGGCGAGCTGCAACAGGTCTACGAGACCGTCTGGGGCACCGCGCTCGACCGGCCCAACTTCCGGCGCAAGGTGCTCGCCACCCCGGGCTTCGTCGAGGCCGTCCCCGGCGCCGCGCGCCTCACCGGCGGCCGGGGCAAACCCGCCGCCCTGTACCGCGCGGGCACCGCCACCGCCCTCCACCCACCGCTGCTCCGGCCGACCCCGGAAGGACGCCCCGCATGACCGCCCCCACCCTCACCAAGCGCGCCGCCACGGGAGCGCTCACCGGACTCGCCCTCGGGGACGCGCTGGGCTTCCCGACCGAGTTCCACGACGTCCCGTCGATCCTCGCCAGGTTCGGTCCCTGGCGGGGGACGGACCTGCCGAAGCCGGCGATCGTCACCGACGACACCCAGATGACGCTCGCTCTGGGGAGGGGGCTGCGGACGGCGATGGACCGGGGCGTGCTCACCCCGGAGCGGCTGGAGCGTCCGGTGCGCGAGGAGTTCGTTAAGTGGTGGCGCTCGCCCGAGAACAACCGCGCCCCCGGCAACACCTGTCTCAAGGCCTGCCACCTGCTGGCCCGCGAGGACCGGCCCTGGCAGGACGCCTCCCAGGTCGGCTCCAAGGGCTGCGGCGCCAACATGCGCGTCGCGCCCGTCGGCCTGGCCCCCGGTCTGAGCGACGAACAGCGCGCGGGCGCCGCCCAGTTGCAGGCGGCGCTCACCCACGGGCACCCCACCGCGCTCGCCGCCTCCGACCTCACCGCACACGCCGTGCGGCTGCTCGCCGAGGGCGCCGAACCTACCGGCCTGATCGGCCTGTTGCGCTCCTACGCCTACGAGAACCGCACCCGCTACCACGAGTCCTGGCTCGGCGACCTGTGGACCCGCGCCCAGGACCCCGGCCCCGAGCACTTCATCGCGCGCGGCTGGGACGAGTGTCTGGAGATCCTGGGGCGCCTCCAGGAAGCCGTACGGACCGTCTCGCCGGAGACCGACCCGTGCCTGGCGACGGGGGAGGGCTGGATCGCCGAGGAGGCCCTGGCGACCGGCCTGCTCTGCTTCCTGCTCTTCGTCGACGAGCCCCTCACCGCCCTGCGGCGCGCCGCCTGCACCTCGGGCGACTCCGACTCGATCGCCTGTCTGGCGGGGGCCTTCGCGGGCGCGCACCTGGGCGCGGACGCCTGGCCGCCCGCCTGGGCGGACCGCATCGAGTACCGGGGCGACCTGCTGGCGCTGGGAGCGCTCTGGGACGCTTGAGCCGTGATCGACGCCCTGGACACCGACTCCGCCGGAGCTGATCGTGGCGAAGGCCGAGCGGGAGCACGGGGTGGCGGACGTCGACCACGCGCGCGTGGGGGGCGACGTGGAGCGGCTGCACGGCGCGCTGGACGAGGCGCGGGCCGCCTCGGCGCTACCCGACGTCCCGGCGGCCCGCGACGCCCTGCACGACCTCGTCGTACGGGTCCGCCTGGAGGGCTGAGGCACGGCGGGCCCGGACCAGGAAGTCCTCCACCCGTCGGCGGTCCGGTTCCGCGGGGAGCGGGCTGCGGTGGGCGGCCTCCTCGGCCTCCTGCGCCAGGCGGGCCATCCGCGCTTCGACCTCGGGCCACGCGACCTCGCCCCGCTTCACCGCGAGCAGCGACTCGCG
>NZ_MSGP01000314.1 GCF_002078235.1 Streptomyces viridosporus | reverse complement strand
CCTCCCGCCCACGACCCAGGACACCCGCCATGCCGCGACGCTGCACCTCCGGCTCGTCCAGCTCGTCGGGGAACCCGCCCGAGGGCCCGGTCACCGCTCCGGCGGCGGGATGAGCGACCCCCTGTACGCCTCGCTGGTCGTCGTCGCCGCGCTGTGGGGCGCGGCGGCGGGCGCGGTGCTGCCGCGCGCGGCCTACCGGTTCTCCGTCCCGTCGGGGGAGGAGTGGCGGAGGGCGTGTCCGGCGGGGCATCCGGTGGTGGGCTGGCTCGGACGGGCCCGGTGCGGGCCGTGCGCGGGGCCGTCGTACGGGCCGGGCACCGCTTCCGTCGTCGTCACCGCCCTCGTCTGCGCCGCCCTCGCCGCCGCCACCGGGACCCGGCCCGAACTGGCGGTGTGGCTGCTGCTCGCGCCGGTCGGCGTGCTGCTCGCGGTCGTCGACTTCCGGGTGCAACGGCTGCCCGACCCGCTCACCCTCCCCTTCGCCGGGGCCGCCCTCGTCCTGCTGGGCCCGGTCGCCCTCGCCCCCGGGCACGCGGGGGAGTGGACGACGGCCCTGCTGGGCGCGCTCGCGCTCGGCGCCGGCTACTTCGTCCTGTTCCTGCTCAACCCCGCCGGCATGGGCTTCGGCGACGTGAAGCTGGCCCTGGGCGCGGGCGCCGTCCTCGGCTGGTACGGCTGGCCGACCGTGATGCTCGGCACCTTCGCCGGGTTCCTGTTCGGGGCCCTGTACGGCGGTGCCCTCGTCGTCGCGCGGCGGGCGGGGCGCAAGACGGCCATCCCGTTCGGCCCGTTCCTGATCGCCGGTGCCCTCGCCGGACTGTTGATCGGCGCCCACACGGCCTGACGTCGGCCCCGTGAAGGCCCTGACGTACGCTGGATCGGTCCGTCCACAACCCTTACGAAAGGGACGCCCGGTGACCGAGAAGGCCGACCTTCAGCCCATCCTCGACCGTGCCGCCGCCGGTGGGCGGATCACCCCCGAAGAGGCCGTCGTCCTCTACCGCGACGCCCCGCTGCACGCCCTGGGCGCCGCCGCCGACGCCGTGCGCAGGCGGAAGTACGCCGGGACCGAGCACATCGCGACGTACATCATCGAGCGGAACATCAACTACACGAACGTGTGCGTCACGGCGTGCAGGTTCTGCGCCTTCTACGCCGCGCCCAAGGACACGGCCAAGGGCTGGACCCGGGACCTCGACGACATCCTGCGGCGCTGCGCCGAGACCGTCGAACTCGGCGGCACCCAGATCATGTTCCAGGGCGGACACCACCCGGACTACGGCGTCGAGTACTACGAGAAGCACTTCGCCGCCATCAAGAAGGAGTTCCCGCAGCTCGTCATCCACAGCCTGGGGGCGAGCGAGGTCGAGCACATGGCGCGGATCTCGGGGGTGAGCGTCGAGGAGGCGATCACCCGGATCCACGCGGCCGGGCTCGACTCCTTCGCCGGCGCCGGCGCCGAGCTGCTCCCGGAGCGGCCGCGCAAGGCCATCGCCCCGCTGAAGGAGTCCGGCGAGCGCTGGCTGGAGATCATGGAGATCGCGCACCGGCTCGGCGTCGAGTCCACCTCCACCATGCTCATGGGCACCGGCGAGACCAACGCCGAGCGGATCGAGCACCTGCGGATGATCCGGGACGTGCAGGACCGCACCGGCGGCTTCCGCGCCTTCATCCCGTACACCTACCAGCCCGAGAACAACCACCTGAAGGGCCGCACCCAGGCCACGATCTTCGAGTACCTGCGGATGATCGCCATCGCCCGGCTGTTCCTCGACAACGTGGCCCACATCCAGGGCTCCTGGCTGACCACCGGCAAGGAGGTCGGCCAGCTCTCCCTGCACTACGGCGCGGACGACCTCGGCTCGATCATGCTCGAGGAGAACGTCGTGTCGTCGGCCGGTGCCAAGCACCGCTCCAACCGGCTGGAGATCATCGACCTGATCCGGAGGGCGGGACGGGTCCCGGCCCAGCGG
Organism: Streptomyces viridosporus; assembly: GCF_002078235.1. Classification (GTDB taxonomy): domain Bacteria; phylum Actinomycetota; class Actinomycetes; order Streptomycetales; family Streptomycetaceae; genus Streptomyces; species Streptomyces viridosporus. The sequence goes on along the minus strand of NZ_MSGP01000314.1, from coordinate 23,912 downwards.
TCGACGACGTACGAGCACCTCGTGGTGCACGACGACCCGGCGAACGACCCCGTCGACGACCGGGTGGTCTCCCACATCTCCTCCACGGCCATCGAGGGCGGCACGGCCCACCCGGAGCTGAAGCTCCTGGCCTCCAACTGACCCGTCCGTGCTGACGATCCACGCGGCGGACCTGCTGGTCCCCGGAGACCGGCGGCCCGCCCTGCCGGACGGCGCCGTGCTCGTGAACGGCCGGGAGCTGGCCGCCGTCGGCCCGTACGGGAAGCTGGCGGCCGCCCACCCGGCCGCGCGCACCCGGCGCTGGCCGGGGGTGCTCACGCCGGGGCTGCTCAACCCGTACGGCCCCGAACTGCTGGAGCACGCCTACCATCCGGACCCGCGCGAGGCCGACGACCTGGGCACCGAGCCGCTCACCGGCGAAGCCCTCGCGGGGCTCGCCATGACCGGGGCCCGCTGGGGCGCGAGCGCACGGCGCGGTGTGCAGCGGCTGCTGGCGCACGGGGTCGTCGCCGTGGCGGGCGACCTGTGGCGGCCCGCCGTCGTGGACGCCGTGCACCGGGCGGGGATGGACGTGGAGCAGCGCTTCACGGACCCCGCCGGCCCGGCGACGCTCGACCCCCTCGCGGGGCGGAGCCTGCGGGAGGCGATCCGGCTGCCCCTGCCGCCGGACGGCGCGGACGGCACGCCGGCGACGTTCGCCGTCTTCGACGTCCCCGACGAGGCCGCGCTCGCCGCGCGCGGGGCCGGGACCTGCGTGGCGACGGTCGTCGCCGGACGCCTGGTGCACCGCCGGCGCTGACCGGCCCGCGCACGCCCCGCCCGCGGACGAGGCCGGGACGCCGCTGGGGACGGGCCGGCGGAGGCTGCAAGAATGGGCCCGTGACCCGCGCATCCCTGGACAAGCAGCCGCACGAAGTCGCCTCGATGTTCGACGGCGTGGCGGAACGGTACGACCTGACCAACGACGTGTTGTCCCTCGGGCAGGACCGGCGATGGCGCAAGGAGGTCGCGAAGGCGGTCGACGCCCGGCCGGCCCAGAAGGTCCTGGACCTGGCGGCCGGCACGGGCACGTCGTCGATGCCGTTCGCCCGCACCGGCGCGTACGTCGTCCCCTGCGACTTCTCCCTCGGCATGCTCCGGGTCGGCAAGCGGCGGAACGCCTGGCTGCCGTTCACGGCCGGCGACGCGACGCGGCTGCCGTTCAAGGACGACACGTTCGACGCCGTCACCATCTCCTTCGGGCTGCGCAACGTGCAGGACTTCGACGCCGCGCTGCGCGAGATGCACCGGGTGACCCGGCCCGGCGGGCGGATCGTCATCTGCGAGTTCTCCCACCCGACGTGGGCGCCGTTCCGCACCGTCTACACCGAGTACCTGATGCGCGCCCTGCCGCCGACCGCCCGCGCGGTCTCCTCCAACCCGGACGCGTACGTCTACCTCGCCGAGTCCATCCGGGCCTGGCCCGACCAGCCCGCCCTCGCCGCCCGGCTGCAGAAGGCCGGCTGGACCCGGGTGGCCTGGCGCAACCTCAGCGGCGGCATCGTCGCCGTGCACCGGGGCTTCAAGAAGGGCTGAGGACCGCCGTGCGGGGACCGCGCGGCTCCTCCAGTTCCCGCTGGAGGCCGCCGACGGGCGGCACGGGCCCGCGCGGCTCGCGCACCCCTCCGCCGCCCTCCCCGTCGGTGAAGTCGAACCACACGTGGACCGGGGAATCCCGCGGCACCTCGGTACCGGGCTGCGGGTACTGGCGCACGACGTGGTCGACGACGGTGCGCGGGAAGTCCGGCCGGTCCGGCGCGACGAGGAACAGGCCACGCGCCCGGGCCGCCTCGCGCGCGTCCACGGCCATCAGGCCGACCAGGCGCGGCACGCGCACTTCGGGTGTCCTGGGTGTCATACGCACGGACGTCACCCCCCAGCGGTACCGGCAGGGTAGACCCGCACGGTCGGCCACCGGAAGCATCTTGTGGCGTTCCGTGACAATCGACTGCGGAGAGTGACGACCGGTTTCCGGGGGCGGAGCGGGCGGACCGGGCGGAGGCCGGCCGGCGCCGGCCCGCTTCAGAGGTCGAGCCGGTGGCGGTCCCGCTTCAGAGATCGAGCCGGTAGCAGTGGCACTCCCGTCGCGAGTCCGGCGTCGTGAACGTCCCGGCGAGGCGCATCCCCAGCCGCCGGGTGACCGCCGTCGAGCGGGTGTTGCGGGCGTCCACCATCGCCACCACGCCCCGCGTGCCCGCCGCGCGCACGCGCTCCAGCGTCTGCAGCGCCGCCGCGGTGACGTACCCCTTGCCCCAGTGCTCCCGCGCGAGCCGCCAGCCGATCTCGATCTCGCCCGTGGGACCCCACTCCCGCTCCCACGGCTGGGCGCCCGTGAAGCCGACGGCCTCGCCGGACGCGTCGAGCACGGTCCACAGGCAGAAGCCGAACTCGGCGTCGTGCCGGCGCTGGCGGGCGGTGAGCTCCTCGTAGACCGACAGCTCCGCCGACGTGCCTCCGTGGAACTCCATGACCTCCGGATCGTCGAAGATCCGGTGCCAGGCGACGGCGTCCTCGTGGGTGGGGACACGGAGCCGTACGGCGGGGAGCGTTCGGTTCACGGGGGCAGCCCTTCAGCCGGGTGATCGATGCCGCTGCATAGACTGCCCGTGTCCAGTGCCGGTCGGCACGCAGATTTCGAACCTTGGGGAGAACCCGCCGTGACCGAGCCCCTCTCCGACAACACCGCCGACGTGATCGTCGTGGGCGCGGGGCCAGCCGGCTCCACCACCGCGTACCACCTGGCCAGGGCCGGACTCGACGTGCTCCTGCTGGAGAAGACCGAGTTCCCGCGGGAGAAGGTCTGCGGCGACGGTCTCACCCCGCGCGCGGTGAAGCAGCTGGTGTCGATGGGCATCGACATCTCCGAGGAGGCCGGCTGGCTGCGCAACAAGGGTCTGCGCATCATCGGCGGCGGCGTCCGCCTCCAGCTGGACTGGCCGGATCTCGCCTCCTTCCCCGACTACGGCCTGGTCCGCAAGCGCGACGACTTCGACGAGCAGCTCGCCCGGCAGGCCCAGAAGGCGGGCGCGCGGCTGTACGAGCGCTGCAACGTGGGCGCGCCGATCATCGACGACCGCACCGGCCGCATCACCGGCGTGAAGGCCAAGCTCGGCGAGGAGAAGCGCGAAGTCACCTTCCACGCCCCGCTGGTGGTGGCCGCCGACGGCAACTCCACCCGGCTGTCCCTGGCGATGGGGCTGCACCGCCGCGAGGACCGCCCGATGGGCGTCGCGGTGCGCACGTACTTCACCTCGCCGCGCCACGACGACGACTACCTGGAGTCCTGGCTGGAGCTGTGGGACCGCCGCGGCCCGCAGGACCGCCTGCTGCCCGGCTACGGCTGGATCTTCGGCATGGGCGACGGGACGAGCAACGTCGGCCTCGGCGTCCTCAACACCTCGGAGTCCTTCAAGGAGCTGGACTGGCGCGAGGTCCTCAAGGCCTGGTGCGCCTCGATGCCGGAGGACTGGGGCTACACCCCGGACAACATGACCGGTCCGATCCGCGGTGCCGCGCTCCCCATGGCCTTCAACCGCCAGCCGCACTACACGCGCGGGCTGCTGCTCGTCGGCGACGCGGGCGGCCTGGTGAACCCGTTCAACGGCGAGGGCATCGCCTACGCCATGGAGTCCGGGCAGATCGCCGCCGACGTCATCGTGCAGGCGCACGCGCGGACCACGCCGGCCCAGCGGGAGATCGCCCTCCAGCGCTACCCGCGCGTCCTGAAGGACACCTACGGCGGCTACTACACCCTCGGCCGCGCCTTCGTGAAGCTCATCGGCAACCCGAAGATCATGCAGATCGCCGCCCAGCGCGGTCTGACGCACCCGCTGCTGATGAAGTTCACCCTCAAGCTGCTCGCCAACCTGACGGACCCGACGGGCGGCGACGCGATGGACCGCATCATCAACGGTCTGAGCAAGGTGGCGCCGAAGGCGTGACGCGCGCCCCGCGCGGGCGGGGCCGTGAGCGGTGCCGTGGGCGGCCGGAGCCGGAGGGGCGGCTTTCCCGGCCGCCGACGCCCCTCCGGGCGCCGGGAGGGGCCGTCACGGCGTTCCGCGCCGTGCCGTCGGGACGCACCGGACCGCCAACACGCGTCGAGCGCGGGATGATTCGGGCAATCGGGCGATCTTGCCCGAGGTGTGCGGGTGCCGGCACGGGGGGAGTGCGGGGCGCGGGACGTCGCGGGCGGGACCCGGGGGAGCGGAACGCCCCGCGTGCGCCGGAGATGCCCGAAGTGCCCCGAAGGGGCCCGGACATGGACCGTGGGAGCCCGGAGACGAGCCGGGGAGGCCCGGACGTGGACCGCGAGGCCGGACCGCGACCGCGATCGGGGCCGTGAACCGGGGAGGGCCGCTGCCCCCGAGCGGCAGCGGCCCTTCAGTCCGTGTGGGCGCGGCTCAGAGCACGCGCACGGCACCCGACGCGGGGTAGCCGGAGAGGTCCTGGATGACGACGCCCTTGGAGGGGTTGGCGGCGTCCAGGTACTGGCCGTTACCGATGTAGACACCCGTGTGGTACGCGGAGCCCTTGCCGCCCCAGTACAGGATGTCGCCGACCTGGATCTGGGACAGCGGGATGTCGGTGCCGACCGTCGACTGGTCCTGCGAGACGCGCGGCAGGTCCACGCCGACCTGCTTGAACGCGGCCTGCACCAGGCTCGAGCAGTCCCAGGCGTTGGGGCCCGTGGCGCCCATGACGTAGGCGTCGCCCACCTGCGCCTTGAGGAAGGCGATGACCGTCGCGACGCTGCCGCCGGTCGGCGCGGAGGCCGTCGTCGTGGTGGAGGCGGAGGCGGAGGCGGAGAGGACGCCGCGGTCGGCGTTGCGCTCGGCGCGCTCGGCGGCGGCCTTGCGGGCCTCCTCCGCGGCCTTCTTCTTCGCCTCGGCCTTCTTCTTGGCCTCGGCGAGGTCCGCCTTGGCCTCCTTGGCGGCCTGGGCGGCGGCCGCGTCGCGCTCGGCCTGCAGCTGGTAGTTCGCGGCGGCCTGCTGGGTGGCTTCCGCGGACTGGGCGGCCTGGGCGGCCAGGTCGGCCGTCAGGGTGGGCAGTTCGAGGGTCTGCGTCACCGGCTCGGCGGCGTTCGCCGAACCCGACGCCCCGGCCACTGCCAGGGTGCTGAGGACGCCACCGGCAACTCCGGCCCGCACGGCGAGCGCGGACTGCGCGGTACGGCGGGGTTTCCGGTGGCTGCGTATGTGAGCGGTGTGGGACATGGGAACAACCGGTACCAGGGGCTCCTTCATGTCTTCAAGAAACGTGTGCTGTGCCACAGTTGTTCAATCGGGTCCCGAAACCCGGGCGTGTCGCCCCTCATTGGCGCCGTAACGGACATTGCGGGCGGTCCGTGACCGGCCTGTGATCACGGTCTTTCATCATTACGCCCGAATTGCCCTTCACCTACCATCGGTTGGACCGATTGGCCAAGCCCTCTTCTCTTCGGCCTCTCGCCGATGTGACGGAGGTCACGGAACGGTTGGCCCCGCCGTCGCGTCGGGCGGGATCGATCACGGCCGGATCACGGCGCCGGGACTTCGTGAACGCGTGCACGTGTCCACCTCGCGCACCGCGCTTCCCTCGAAGGGGGAGCGGGTCCTCTATCAAGTGATCGGGTCCGGCGCCAATTTGCATGCAAGGGAAGCCTCTTGATATGGAGACGCCCCTTCTGACCTGCGCGAACGAAACAAATTGTCACGTTTGGTGACCGCGCGAACGCTTCGCGTATGAAGATCGACGCTCATCCGACTTCATGATCGTTCGTCAGGTGGTGGAGATCACAAAGGTTGTGCGATACCCCGTGTCGCAGATCACAGACCCACGGGCATAAGATGCGGAGCGGTTGGGCTTGTGACCTGCTTCACATGTTCTCGATCTTCGCCGGGGCGGGCGTGGTTCGCGGGACCGGTGAGGCGGTGGTGAGCCCCCGTACAACCGCCAGCAGTCAGTGCCGACTGAGAGGAGCGAGGAGCGGTGAACGCGTATGCGCCCATCCTCGTACTGGGAGCCCTCGGGGCAGGCTTTGCGATCTTCTCCGTGGTCATGGCCACGCTGATCGGTCCGAAGCGGTACAACCGCGCCAAACTCGAAGCCTACGAGTGCGGCATCGAGCCGACCCCCACGCCGGCCGGCGGCGGGCGCTTCCCCATCAAGTACTACCTGACGGCGATGCTCTTCATCATCTTCGATATCGAGATCGTCTTCCTCTACCCCTGGGCCGTCACCTTCGACGCCCTGGGGATCTTCGGGCTCGTGGAGATGCTGCTCTTCGTGCTCACCGTCTTCGTCGCGTACGCGTACGTATGGCGGCGCGGCGGCCTGGAATGGGACTGAGGGGTCTTTAAGCCATGGGACTCGAGGAAAAGCTGCCGAGCGGCTTCCTGCTGACCACCGTCGAGCAGGCCGCGGGCTGGGTGCGCAAGTCGTCCGTCTTCCCCGCCACGTTCGGCCTCGCCTGCTGTGCCATCGAGATGATGACCACCGGCGCCGGCCGCTACGACCTGGCGCGCTTCGGCATGGAGGTCTTCCGGGGCTCACCGCGGCAGGCGGACCTGATGATCGTCGCCGGCCGGGTCAGCCAGAAGATGGCGCCGGTGCTGCGGCAGGTCTACGACCAGATGCCGAACCCCAAGTGGGTGATCTCCATGGGGGTCTGCGCCTCCTCGGGCGGCATGTTCAACAACTACGCGATCGTCCAGGGCGTGGACCACGTCGTGCCGGTCGACATCTACCTGCCCGGCTGCCCGCCCCGGCCCGAGATGCTGCTGGACGCCATTCTCAAGCTCCACCAGAAGATCCAGAACTCCAAGCTCGGCGTGAACGCCGAGGAGGCGGCCCGCGAGGCGGAGGAGGCGGCGCTCAAGGCCCTGCCCACGATCGAGATGAAGGGGCTGCTGCGATGAGCGACGCGAACGGCAACGGGGCCAACCCGGAGAAGGACCTCTCCGCCCAGAACCTCCCCGGCCAGCGCGGTCAGGGCGGTGAGGAGGTCCGCGTCCAGCGCGGCATGTTCGGCGCCAACGACGGCGGCGACACCTCCGGCTACGGCGGCCTGGTCCGCTCGGTCCGGCTCCCGGGACCGGCGAGCCGCCCCTACGGCGGCTGGTTCGACGAGGTCGCCGACGAGCTCGAGGGCGCGCTGGAGGAGCAGGGACTGCTCCCCGGCAACGCCATCGAGAAGACGGTCGTCGACCGCGGCGAACTCACCTTCCACATCGAACGCGAGCACCTGGTCCGGGTCGCCCGCACCCTGCGCGACGACCCGGCGCTGCGCTTCGAGCTGTGCACCGGCGTCAGCGGCGTGCACTACCCGAACGACAAGGGCCGCGAGCTGCACGCCGTCTACCACCTGCGCTCGATCACCCACAACCGGCTGATCCGCCTCGAGGTCAGCGCGCCCGACAGCGACCCGCACATCCCGTCGCTGTTCCCGGTCTATCCGACGAACGACTGGCACGAACGCGAGACGTACGACTTCTTCGGCATCGTCTTCGACGGTCACCCGGCCCTGACGCGGATCATGATGCCGGACGACTGGCAGGGCCACCCGCAGCGCAAGGACTACCCCCTCGGCGGCATCCCCGTCGAGTACAAGGGCGCCCAGATCCCGGCTCCGGACCAGCGGAGGTCGTACTCGTGAGCACTCCCCACCCGTCGCCCGGCCACCCTTCGTCGAGCCCCTCCGGGACCACCTCCTCGGTGGCACCTCCTCGCGAAACGACCGAGGGCACCGTCTACACCGTCACCGGCGGCGACTGGGACGAGGTCGTCCAGTCCGCGACCCGGACCGACGACGAGCGCATCGTCGTCAACATGGGTCCGCAGCACCCGTCCACCCACGGTGTGCTCCGCCTGATCCTGGAGATCGACGGCGAGACCGTCACCGAGGCCCGCTGCGGCATCGGCTACCTCCACACCGGCATCGAGAAGAACCTCGAGTACCGGACGTGGACGCAGGGCACCACGTTCGTGACGCGCATGGACTACCTGACGTCTTTCTTCAACGAGACGGCGTACTGCCTCGCGGTCGAGAAGCTCCTCGGCATCGAGGACCAGGTACCCGACCGCGCCTCGATCATCCGTGTGCTCCTGATGGAGCTCAACCGCCTCTCCTCCCACCTGGTGTGCATCGCCACCGGCGGCATGGAGCTCGGCGCCACCACGATCATGATCTACGGCTTCCGCGACCGCGAGCTCATCCTCGACATCTACGAACTCATCACGGGCCTGCGGATGAACCACGCGTACATCCGCCCCGGCGGACTCGCCCAGGACCTGCCGCCCGGCGCGGTGGACCAGATCCGCGCGTTCGTGAAGACGATGAAGAAGAACCTCCCGGAGTACGACAAGCTCGCCACCGGGAACCCCATCTTCAAGGCCCGCATGCAGGACGTCGGCTACCTGGACCTGGCCGGCTGCATGGCCCTCGGCGCCACCGGCCCGATCCTGCGCTCCACCGGCCTGCCGCACGACCTGCGCAAGGCCCAGCCGTACTGCGGATACGAGACCTACGACTTCGAGATCCCGACCGCCGACACCTGCGACGCCTACGGCCGCTTCCTGATCCGGCTCGAGGAGATGCGCCAGTCGCTGCACATCGTCGAGCAGTGCCTGGACCGGCTCCAGCCCGGACCGGTCATGGTCGCCGACAAGAAGATCGCCTGGCCCGCCCAGCTCGCCCTGGGACCGGACGGACTGGGCAACTCCCTCGACCACATCAAGAAGATCATGGGCACCTCCATGGAGGCCCTGATCCACCACTTCAAGCTGGTCACCGAGGGCTTCCGCGTCCCGCCGGGACAGGCGTACACGGCGGTCGAGTCGCCCAAGGGCGAGCTCGGGGCGCACGTCGTCTCCGACGGCGGCACCCGCCCCTACCGGGTCCACTTCCGCGACCCGTCCTTCACCAACCTGCAGGCCATGGCGGCGATGTGCGAGGGCGGCCAGGTGGCCGACGTCATCGTCGCCGTCGCGTCCATCGACCCCGTGATGGGAGGCGTCGACCGGTGACCACCTCTTCTTCGGAGCGGGGCGTCAGCCTGGGCATGCCCGAACTGCCCGCACCCGCCTACCCGGACGACGTCCGGGCCCGGCTGGAGACCGACGCGCGCGAGGTCATCGCCCGCTACCCGGACTCCCGGTCCGCCCTCCTGCCGCTGCTGCACCTCGTGCAGTCGGAGGAGGGCCACGTCACGCGCACCGGGATGCGGTTCTGCGCGGAGGTGCTCGGCCTGACCACGGCCGAGGTGACCGCGGTCGCCACCTTCTACACCATGTACCGGCGCAGGCCGAGCGGCGACTACCAGGTCGGGGTGTGCACCAACACCCTGTGCGCCGTCATGGGCGGTGACGCGATCTTCGAGGAGCTCCAGGAGCACCTGGGGGTCGGCAACGGCGAGACCACCGACGACGGCAAGGTCACCCTGGAGCACATCGAGTGCAACGCGGCCTGCGACTACGCGCCCGTGGTGATGGTGAACTGGGAGTTCTTCGACAACCAGACCCCCGAGAGCGCCAAGCGCATGGTCGACGACCTGCGCGCCGGCCGCCCGGTCGCGCCCACCCGCGGGGCGCCCCTGTGCACCTTCAAGGAGACCGCCCGCATCCTGGCCGGCTTCCCCGACGAGCGGGAGGGCGCCACCGAGGCCACGGGCAGCGCGGGACCCGCCTCCCTGGTCGGCCTGAAGCTGGCCAAGGGGGAGGCCGCACCCGCGCGCGTGGTGCACCCGCGCGGTGAGCCGCCCCGGGACACCCCGCCGCACGAGCCGTCGCCCACCGAGCACCTCAGCTCGCACGACGCGCCGCAGGACACATCGGCCTCCGACCCGTCCCACCCCGCTGGGCCCACCGCCGAGGAGGGGGAGTGATGACCTTGGCAGCCGAACTCAAGGACACGAGCCCGGAGAAGCTGCTCGCACCCGTGCTCTCGGCCTTCTGGGACGAGGACAGGTCCTGGACGCTGGACGTCTACCGGAGGCACGGGGGGTACGAGGGGCTGCGCAAGGCGCTCGCCATGTCGCCGGACGACGTCATCGCGTACGTCAAGGACTCCGGTCTGCGCGGACGCGGCGGCGCCGGCTTCCCGACGGGGATGAAGTGGCAGTTCATCCCCCAGGGGGACGGCAAGCCCCACTACCTCGTGGTCAACGCCGACGAGTCGGAGCCCGGGACCTGCAAGGACATCCCGCTCCTCTTCGCGAACCCGCACAGCCTCATCGAGGGCATCGTGATCGCCTGCTACGCGATCAGGTCGTCGCACGCCTTCATCTACCTGCGGGGTGAGGTCGTCCCCGTACTGCGGCGGCTGCACGCGGCCGTGCGCGAGGCCTACGCGGCGGGCCTGCTCGGCGAGAACGTCCTGGGCAGCGGACTCGACCTCGAACTCACCGTGCACGCGGGCGCGGGCGCGTACATCTGCGGTGAGGAGACCGCGCTGCTCGACTCGCTCGAAGGCCGCCGCGGCCAGCCGCGGCTGCGTCCCCCCTTCCCCGCCGTCGCGGGCCTCTACGCGTGCCCGACCGTGGTGAACAACGTCGAGTCGATCGCGTCGGTGCCCTCGATCCTGCACCGCGGCAAGGAGTGGTTCCGCTCGATGGGCAGCGAGAAGTCCCCGGGCTTCACGCTCTACTCGCTCAGCGGCCACGTCGCCAACCCCGGCCAGTACGAGGCGCCGCTCGGCATCACGCTGCGCCAGCTGCTCGAGATGGGCGGCGGCATGCGGCCCGGACACCGCCTGAAGTTCTGGACCCCGGGCGGCTCCTCGACGCCGATGTTCACCGACGAGCACCTCGACGTCCCGCTCGACTACGAGGGAGTGGGCGCCGCGGGCTCCATGCTCGGCACCAAGGCCCTGCAGTGCTTCGACGAGACGACCTGCGTCGTCCGCGCCGTCACCCGCTGGACCGAGTTCTACGCCCACGAGTCCTGCGGCAAGTGCACGCCCTGCCGCGAGGGGACGTACTGGCTCGTCCAGCTGCTGCGCGACATCGAGGCCGGCAAGGGGCGGATGTCCGACCTCGACAAGCTGAACGACATCGCCGACAACATCAACGGCAAATCCTTCTGCGCCCTCGGCGACGGTGCCGCCTCGCCGATCTTCTCCTCGCTCAAGTACTTCCGCGAGGAGTACGAGCAGCACATCACGGGCCGCGGCTGCCCCTTCGACCCGGCCAAGTCGACGGCCTGGGCCGACCGTACGGAGGTGCACGCATGACTGTGACCACCAACGCTCCTTCCGGTGGAGGAGAGGCGGCGGTCCCGCCCGAGGACCTCGTCACGCTGACGATCGACGGCATCGAGATCAGCGTGCCCAAGGGCACCCTGGTCATCCGGGCCGCCGAGCAGCTCGGCATCGAGATCCCCCGGTTCTGCGACCACCCCCTCCTCGACCCGGCCGGCGCCTGCCGCCAGTGCATCGTCGAGGTGGAGGGCCAGCGCAAGCCGATGGCCTCCTGCACCATCACCTGCACCGACGGGATGGTGGTGAAGACCCACCTCACCTCGCCGGTCGCCGAGAAGGCCCAGAAGGGTGTGATGGAGCTCCTGCTCATCAACCACCCGCTGGACTGCCCGGTCTGCGACAAGGGCGGCGAGTGCCCGCTGCAGAACCAGGCGATGTCGCACGGCAACGCCGAGTCCCGCTTCGAGGGCAAGAAGCGGACCTACGAGAAGCCCGTGCCGATCTCCACGCAGGTGCTGCTCGACCGCGAGCGGTGCGTGCTGTGCGCCCGCTGCACCCGGTTCTCCAACCAGGTCGCCGGCGACCCGATGATCGAGCTGGTCGAGCGGGGCGCGCTGCAGCAGGTCGGCACCGGCGAGGGCGACCCCTTCGAGTCGTACTTCTCCGGCAACACCATCCAGATCTGCCCGGTCGGCGCGCTCACCTCGGCGGCCTACCGGTTCCGCTCCCGCCCCTTCGACCTGATCTCCTCGCCGTCGGTGTGCGAGCACTGCTCCGGCGGCTGCGCCACGCGCACCGACCACCGGCGCGGCAAGGTCATGCGGCGGCTCGCCGCCGAGGACCCCGAGGTCAACGAGGAGTGGATCTGCGACAAGGGGCGCTTCGCGTTCCGGTACGCGCAGCTGCGGGACCGGCTCCAGACCCCGCTCGTGCGCAACCCCGAGGGCGAACTGGAGCCGGCCTCCTGGCCCGACGCGCTGCAGATCGCCGCCCAGGGGCTGCTCGCCTCACGGGGCCGCACCGGGGTCCTCACCGGCGGCCGGCTCACCGTCGAGGACGCCTACGCCTACAGCAAGTTCGCGCGCGTGGCGCTCGACAGCAACGACATCGACTTCCGCGCGCGCGTGCACAGCAGCGAGGAGGCCGACTTCCTCGCCGCGCGGGTCGCGGGCCGCGGACGCGACCTCGCGGGAGGCGCGCACGTCACGTACACGTCGCTGGAGAAGGCGCCCGCCGTCCTGCTGGTCGGGTTCGAGTCCGAGGAGGAGGCGCCCGGCGTCTTCCTGCGGCTGCGCAAGGCCTGGCGCAAGCACGGGCAGCGGACGTTCGCCCTGGCCACGCACGCCACGCGCGGACTGCGGAAGGCCGGCGGCACGCTGCTGCCGGCGGCTCCCGGCACCGAGACCGAATGGCTGGACGCGCTCGCGAGCGGCGTCGGCCTGGAGGGCGACGGGGCCCGGGCCGCCGAGGCGCTGCGCGGCGACGGCGCGGTGATCGTCGTCGGCGAGCGGCTGGCGGGCGTGCGGGGCGGCCTGACCGCGGCGGCCCGGGTCGCCTCCGCGACCGGTGCCCGGCTGGTGTGGATCCCGCGCCGGGCCGGGGAGCGGGGCGCCGTCGAGGCGGGCGCGCTGCCGTCGCTGCTGCCGGGCGGGCGCCCGGCGACCGACCCGCGCGCGCGGGAGGAGGTCGCCGCCGTCTGGGGCGTCGCCGAACTGCCGCACCGCTACGGCCGCGACACCGGCCAGATCGTCGAGGCGGCGGTACGCGGTGAGCTCCAGGCGCTGCTGGTCGCGGGCGTGGAGGTCGCCGACCTGCCCGACCCGGCACGCGCGCGTGCGGCACTCGCCGAGGCCGGGTTCGTGGTCTCGCTGGAGCTGCGGCCCAGCGAGGTCACCGAGCTCGCCGACGTCGTCCTGCCGGTCGCCGCGGTCGCCGAGAAGGCCGGCACCTTCCTCAACTGGGAAGGCAGGGTCCGCATGTTCGAGGCGGCGCTCAAGCCCGACCAGATGACCCGGCGTCTCGCGCCCACCGACGCGCGCGTGCTGCAGATGCTGGCCGACGCCATGGACGTCCACCTGGGGCTGCCGGACCTGCGCACGATCCGCGCGGAGCTCGACCGGCTCGGCGCCTGGGACGGGCCGCGGGCCACCGAACCGCTGGAGACCGCGGGCGCCCTGCCCCGGCCGGCCGCCGGGGAGGCGGTGCTCGCCGGGCACCGGCTGCTGCTCGACCGGGGCGTCCTGCAGCAGGGCGACGAGGCGCTCGCCGGCACCCGGCACGCCGCCCACGCGCGCCTGTCGGCCGCCACGGCCGCCGAGGTCGGCGTCAAGGACGGCGACCTGCTGGCGGTGACCGGCACCGCCGGAACGACCGAACTGCCCCTGGCGGTCACCGAGATGCCCGACCGCGTGGTGTGGCTCCCGATGAACTCCGCCGGCGGCGGCGTCGCCTCCGACACCGGGGAACAGCCCGGCGCCCTCGTCCGCATCGGCCCGGCGACGCTCGTCGACGAGGCCCCCAAGGAGGTGGAGGGATGAGCCCGTACCTCGCTGCTGAAGACCTCTCGATGTTCGGCCGCGACCCCTGGTGGCTGGTCGTCATCAAGGCGGTGTTCTGCTTCGCCTTCCTCATGGTGACCGTGCTCGTCGCGATCGTGATGGAGCGCAAGGTCGTCGCCTGGATGCAGCGGCGCGTCGGCCCCAACCGGCACGGCCCCTGGGGCATGCTCCAGTCGCTCGCCGACGGCGTGAAGCTGATGCTCAAGGAGGACGTCGTCGTCAAGCGCGCGGACAAGGTGGTCTACGTCCTCGCGCCGATCGTCGCGGCCGTCCCGGCCTTCATGGCGATCGCGGTGATCCCCTTCGGCCCGGCCGGCAACGAGATCTCGATCTTCGGCCAGCGCACCACGATGCAGCTCACCGACCTGCCGATCGCGCTCCTCTACATCCTGGCGGTCGCCTCGATCGGCATCTACGGCATCGTCCTGGCGGGCTGGAGCTCCGGGTCCACCTATCCGCTGCTGGGCGGCCTGCGCTCCTGCGCGCAGATGATCTCCTACGAGATCGCCATGGGCGCCGCGTTCGCCTCGGTCTTCCTCTACTCGGGGTCGATGTCGACGTCGGAGATCGTCGCGCAGCAGACCGACCGCTGGTACGTCCTGCTGCTGCCGGTCTCCTTCCTCCTCTACATCGTGACGATGGTCGGCGAGGTCAACCGCGCCCCCTTCGACATGCCGGAGTCCGAGGGCGACCTGGTCGGCGGCTTCAACACTGAGTACTCGTCGATCAAGTTCGCGATGTTCATGCTCGCCGAGTACATCAACATGGTCACCGTCTCGGCCGTCGCGGTGACCCTCTTCCTGGGCGGCTGGCGGGCCCCGTGGCCGGTCAGCACCTTCTGGGAGGGCGCGAACCACGGCTGGTGGCCGCTGCTCTGGTTCGTCCTCAAGGTCCAGTTGCTGCTGTTCATGTTCGTCTGGCTGCGCGGCACGCTCCCGCGGGTCCGCTACGACCAGCTGATGAAGCTCGGCTGGAAGGTCCTCATCCCGGTCTCGCTGGTGTGGCTGATGCTGGTCGCCACCGTGCGGGCCCTGCGGAACGAGGGCTACGACTTCGCCGACATCGCGCTCTACGTCGCCGCCGCCGTCCTCGCCCTGCTGTTGCTGTCCTTCGTCGCCGACCTGTTCCGCGACAAGGCGAAGCGGGCCGAGGAGCCCGCCGAGGCCCCGGCCGCCTTCGACCCGATGGCGGGCGGGTTCCCCGTACCGCCGCTGCCGGGGCAGGAGCTGCCGCCGGTGCCGCGCCGCCGGTCGCGCGGGGGAGAACAGGAACTCATTGTCAGTGGCGGACCCGATACTCGGAGTGACGGACCTCTGGGCGGATCCACGGATGGAAAGGAGACGTCCGATGGCTGAGGAGCCCAAGGAGACCAAGCCCGGTTTCCTGAACCCCGTGGCCGGCTTCGGCGTGACCTTCAAGGCCATGTTCAAGAAGCGGCTGACCGAGCAGTACCCGGAGCAGCCGAAGACCACCGCCCCGCGCTTCCACGGACGGCACCAGCTCAACCGCCACCCGGACGGCCTGGAGAAGTGCGTCGGCTGCGAACTGTGCGCCTGGGCCTGCCCCGCCGACGCCATCTACGTCGAGGGCGCGGACAACACCGACGAGGAGCGCTACTCGCCCGGCGAGCGCTACGGCCGCGTCTACCAGATCAACTACGCCCGCTGCATCCTGTGCGGACTGTGCATCGAGGCGTGCCCCACGCGCGCGCTCACGATGACCAACGAGTTCGAGCTGGCCGACTCCAGCCGCGCGAACCTCATCTACACCAAGGAACAACTCCTCGCCGGGCTGGAGGAGGGCATGGTCGACAGCCCGCACGCCATGTACCCCGGCACCGACGAGCAGGACTACTACCGGGGCCTGGTGACCGAGGCCGCGCCCGGCACGGAGCGGCAGGCCGTCCACTCCGAGGGCGAGGTCGTGCAGGAGGCCGACTCGACCTTCGGCGCGGAGGAACCGGCGTCCGGGAAGGTGATCGGGCGATGACCGAGCAGCTCGCCGCCTACTCCACCTCCACCGGAGAGGCCGTCCAGTTCTGGGTCCTCGGCACGATCGCGGTGATCGGCGCCCTGTGCACCGTCTTCATGCGGCGGGCCGTGCACAGCGCGCTCTGCCTCGCCGGGACCATGATCGTCCTCGCGGTGTTCTACCTGGCCAACGGCGCCTACTTCCTGGGGATCGTGCAGATCGTCGTCTACACCGGCGCGATCATGATGCTGTTCCTGTTCGTGGTGATGCTGGTCGGCGTCACCGCGGCGGACTCCCTGAAGGAGACCATCAAGGGCCAGCGCTGGCTGGCCCTGCTGTGCGGGCTCGGCTTCGGCACCCTGCTGATCACGGGCATCGGCCACGCCTCGCTCGGCGAGTTCAACGGCATCGGCCAGGCGAACGCGAACGGCAACGTGGAGGGCATCGCGTCCCTCATCTTCACCCGGTACGTCTTCGCCTTCGAGATCACCGGCATCCTGCTCATCACGGCCGCCGTCGGCGCCATGGTGCTCACCCACCGCGAGCGCACCGAGCGCGCCCGGACCCAGCGCGAGCTGGCCGAGCAGCGCGTCCGCGAGGGGAAGTACCTGCCGCCGCTGCCGGCGCCCGGTGTGTACGCGCGGCACAACGCCGTCGACATCGCGGGCCTGCTGCCCGACGGCACCCCGTCCGAGCTCACCGTCAGCAAGACGCTGCGGGAGCGCGGCCAGATCCGTGACGTGTCGCAGGAGGCGCTCAACGACCTGCGGGCGCTGGAGCAGCGCGCCGAGGAGCGGCTGGAGCGCACGGCGGTCGAGCCGACGTTCAAGTCGGCGTACGAGCGGTCCGAGGAGGCGTCGAAGTGAATCCGGTCAACTACCTCTACCTCGCCGCCCTGTTGTTCACCATCGGCGCCACCGGCGTGCTGATCAGGCGCAACGCGATCGTCGTCTTCATGTGCATCGAGCTCATGCTCAACGCCTGCAACCTCGCGTTCGTCGCCTTCTCCCGGATGCACGGCAACCTCGACGGCCAGATCATCGCCTTCTTCACGATGGTCGTCGCCGCCGCGGAGGTCGTGGTGGGGCTGGCGATCATCGTCTCCCTGTTCCGTTCCCGCCACTCGGCCTCGGTCGACGACGCCAGCCTGATGAAGCTGTGAGGGGTCGCTAGAACCGTGACTAACGCAGAGAACCTGATTGCGCTGCTGGTGGCGGCGCCCCTGCTCGGAGCGGTGGTCCTGTTGTGCGGCGGACGCCGGCTGGACGCCGTCGGCCACTGGATCGGCACGGCCTTCGCCGCCGTCTCCTTCGTGCTCGGCCTGGTGCTCTTCACCGACCTGCTGGGCAGGGGCGCCGAGGACCGCACCCTCACGCAGCACCTGTTCAGCTGGATCCCGGTGGAGGGGTTCCAGGCCGACGTCGCCTTCCGGCTCGACCAGCTGTCGATGACGTTCGTCCTGCTGATCACCGGCGTCGGCTCGCTGATCCACCTCTACTCCGTCGGGTACATGGAGCACGACGAGCGGCGCCGCCGCTTCTTCGGCTACCTCAACCTGTTCCTCGCGGCGATGCTGCTGCTCGTCCTCGCCGACAACTACCTGCTGCTGTACTTCGGCTGGGAGGGCGTCGGTCTCGCCTCCTACCTGCTGATCGGCTTCTGGCAGCACAAGCCCAGCGCCGCGACGGCCGCGAAGAAGGCCTTCCTGGTCAACCGGGTCGGCGACATGGGCCTGTCGATCGCGATCATGCTGATGTTCCTGTGGTTCGGCACCTTCGCCTTCGGGCCGGTGCTCGGCACCCAGGGGGAGGCGGGCCTCGCCGGTGCCGCCGGTGAGGACAAGCTCACCGCGATCGCCCTGCTGCTGCTGCTCGCCGCCTGCGGCAAGTCCGCCCAGGTGCCGCTGCAGTCCTGGCTCGGGGACGCGATGGAGGGCCCGACCCCCGTCTCGGCCCTGATCCACGCGGCCACCATGGTGACGGCGGGCGTGTACCTCATCGTCCGCTCCGGGGCCATCTTCAACGGCGCGCCCGACGCCCAGCTCGTGGTCACCATCGTCGGCGCGGTCACGCTGCTGTTCGGTGCGATCGTCGGTTGTGCCAAGGACGACATCAAGAAGGCGCTGGCCGGCTCGACCATGTCGCAGATCGGCTACATGGTGCTGGCCGCGGGCCTGGGCCCCATCGGCTACGTCTTCGCGATCATGCACCTGGTGACGCACGGCTTCTTCAAGGCCGGGCTGTTCCTCGGCGCCGGTTCGGTGATGCACGGCATGAACGACGAGGTCGACATGCGGCGCTACGGCGGACTGCGCACGTACATGCCGATCACGTTCGTCACCTTCGGCCTCGGCTACCTCGCCATCATCGGGTTCCCGGGCCTGTCCGGCTTCTTCTCCAAGGACAAGATCATCGAGTCGGCGTTCGCCAAGGGCGGCACCGAGGGCTGGATCCTCGGCGCCTGCGCCCTGCTGGGCGCGGCCATCACCGCGTACTACATGACGCGCGTGATGCTGATGACGTTCTTCGGCGAGGAGCGGTGGCGCAACGCCCCGACGCCGTCCCCGGCCGCGCCCGACGTGGAGCCCGCCGCCGAGACGCGCGGCGCGCACACCCCGCCGGACCCGCACGAGTCGCCGAAGATCATGACGATTCCGATGATCGTGCTGGCCGTCGGTTCGGTGTTCGGCGGCGCGTTCTTCAGCATCGGCGACCGCTTCGTGCACTGGCTGGAGCCGATCACCGGGTACGCCCACGGGAACCCGCCGATCAGCGCCCTGACGGTGACGCTCTCCACGGTCGCGGTGATGGTCGTCGGCGTGGCGATCGCCTGGGCCCAGTACGGGCGCCGCCCGGTCCCGGCCGTCGCCCCGCGCGGGTCGCTGCTCACCCGGGCCGCCCGGCGCGACCTGCTCCAGGACGACTTCAACCACGTGGTCCTGGTGCGCGGCGGCGAGCACCTCACGCGCTCGCTGGTCTACGTCGACCACACCCTGGTCGACGGGGTCGTCAACGGCACGGCGGCCTCGTTCGGCGGCCTGTCCGGGCGGATGCGCAAGCTGCAGAACGGCTTCGCGCGGTCCTACGCGGTCTCGATGTTCGGCGGCGCGGCGGTCCTGGTCGCCGCGACCCTGCTGATGAGGGCGGTCTGATACCGATGTCCTTTCCTCTGCTGACAGCCACGGCGGCGCTCCCGGCCATCGGGGCGATCGCCACGGCCGCCGTACCGGCCGCCCGGCGCACGGCCGCCAAGTGGCTGGCCCTGCTCTTCTCGCTCGCCACGCTGGTGCTCGCGATCGTCGTCCTGGTGCGGTTCGACCCGGGCGGCGACCGCTACCAGCTCACCGAGTCCCACGCCTGGATCGCGGACTTCGGGGTGCGCTACGAACTGGGCGTGGACGGCATCGCGGTGGCGCTGATCGCGCTGACCGCGCTGCTGATCCCGTTCATCGTCCTCGCGGGCTGGCACGACGCCGACCCCGTGGAAACGGGAAGCAAGCGGTGGCGGCCGACGCAGGGCTTCTTCGCCCTGATCCTGGCCGTCGAGGCGATGGTGATCCTCTCCTTCGAGGCCACCGACGTCTTCCTCTTCTACATCTTCTTCGAAGCCATGCTGATCCCGATGTACTTCCTCATCGGGGGCTTCGGGGACCGGGCCCACGAGCACGGCGAGAAGGTGGCGGCCACCCAGCGGTCGTACGCGGCCGTGAAGTTCCTGCTCTACAACCTGGCCGGCGGTCTGGTCATGCTGGCCGCGGTGATCGGGCTGTACGTGGTCGCCGGCAACTTCTCGCTCACCGAGATCGCCGAGGCGCGGGCCAACGGTTCGCTGGAGATGGCCACCGGCACCGAGCGCTGGCTGTTCCTCGGCTTCTTCTTCGCCTTCGCGGTGAAGGCGCCGCTGTGGCCGCTGCACACCTGGCTGCCCAACGCCATGCAGGAGTCCACCGCCCCGGTCGCCGTGCTCATCACGGCGGTCGTCGACAAGGTGGGCACCTTCGCGATGCTGCGCTTCTGCCTCCAGCTGTTCCCGGAGGCGAGCAAGTGGGCGACCCCCGTCATCCTCGTCCTGGCGGTCATCAGCATCATCTACGGCGCGCTGCTCGCGGTCGGCCAGCGCGACATCAAGCGGCTGATCGCCTACGCGTCGATCTCGCACTTCGGCTTCATCGTCATGGGCATCTTCGCGATGACCAGCCAGGGCCAGTCCGGCGCGACGCTCTACATGGTCAACCACGGGATCTCGACCGCCGTGCTGATGCTGATCGCCGGCTTCCTGATCTCGCGGCGCGGCTCGCGGCTCATCGCCGACTACGGCGGGGTGCAGAAGGTGGCCCCGGTGCTCGCCGGCACCTTCCTGATCGGTGGCCTGGCGACCCTCTCCCTGCCGGGGCTCGCGCCCTTCGTCAGTGAGTTCCTGGTCCTGGTCGGCACGTTCACGCGCTACCCGGTGATCGGCATCATCGCCACCTTCGGCATCGTCCTCGCCGCGCTCTACGTCCTCGTCCTCTACCAGCGGACGATGACCGGCCCGGTGAAGCCCGAGGTCGCCGCGATGCCCGATCTGCGGGTGCGGGAGATCGCGGTGGTGGCACCGCTGGTCGTGCTGCTGGTCTTCCTGGGCGTCTACCCGAAGCCCGTCACGGACGTCGTGAACCCGGCGGTGAAGCAGACCATGTCCGACGTACAGAAGAAGGACCCCCAGCCCGAGGTGGAGGCGGCCAAGTGAGTGCAACAGCCGTCCACAACCTGTGGACAACGGCGGCCGACCCGATCTCGAAGATCGACGCGCCGAAGATCGAGTACGGGCAGCTCGCCCCCGTCCTGATCGTCGTCGGCGCGGCGATCGTCGGCATGCTGATCGAGGCGTTCGTCCCGCGCAGGTCCCGCTACTACGCGCAGATGTTCGTCTCCGTGGTCGCCCTCGCCGCCGCCTTCGCCGCGATCGTGGCGCTCGCGGTCGGCGACCACGGCACCACCAAGGCGGGCATCGCGGCTATGGGAGCCATCGCCGTCGACGGGCCGGCCCTGTTCCTGCAGGGCACGATCCTGCTGACGGCCCTGGTCGGCCTCTTCACCTTCGCCGAGCGCCGGCTCGACCCGGCGGCGCACGGCAACCGGGTCGACTCCTTCGCCGCGCAGGCCGCCGCGGTACCGGGCAGCGACAGCGAGAAGAAGGCGGTCAAGGCCGGGTTCACCACCACCGAGGTGTTCCCGCTGCTGCTCTTCGCGGTCGCCGGCATGCTGGTCTTCCCGGCGGCCAACGACCTGCTGACGCTCTTCGTGGCGCTCGAGGTCTTCTCGCTCCCGCTGTACCTGCTGTGCGCGCTGGCCCGCCGCAAGCGGCTGATGTCGCAGGAGGCGGCGGTCAAGTACTTCCTGCTCGGCGCGTTCGCCTCCGCGTTCATGCTGTTCGGCATCGCGCTGCTGTACGGCTACGCGGGCTCGATGTCGTACGCGACGATCGCCCAGGTCGTCGACGGCACGGTCCAGGACGTCAACCCGGCGCTCGCCGACACCATGGGCAACGACGCGCTGCTGCTCGTGGGTGCCGCGCTGCTGGTGATGGGCCTGCTGTTCAAGGTCGGTGCCGTGCCCTTCCACATGTGGACGCCGGACGTGTACCAGGGCGCCCCCACGCCGGTGACCGGTTTCATGGCGGCGGCGACCAAGGTGGCGGCCTTCGGCGCGCTGCTGCGGGTGCTGTACGTGCTGCTGCCGGGCCTGCGCTGGGACTGGCGGCCGGTGATGTGGGCGGTCGCGATCGTCACCATGGTGGGCGGCGCGATCGTCGCGATCACGCAGACCGACATCAAGCGGCTGCTGGCGTACTCGTCGATCGCGCACGCGGGCTTCATCCTCGCCGGTGTCATCGCCGCCACGCCGAGCGGTGTGTCGTCCGTCCTGTTCTACCTGGC
Organism: Streptomyces viridosporus; assembly: GCF_002078235.1. GTDB lineage: Bacteria > Actinomycetota > Actinomycetes > Streptomycetales > Streptomycetaceae > Streptomyces > Streptomyces viridosporus. The sequence continues at coordinate 2,254 of NZ_MSGP01000314.1, read as the reverse complement.
GGCGTACTCGTTCGTGACGATCGGCGCGTTCGCGGTGGTCACCCTGGTGCGGGACGCCGGCGGTGAGGCGACGCACCTGTCCAAGTGGGCGGGGCTGGGCCGCCGGTCCCCCCTGGTGGCGGCGGTGTTCGCGGTGTTCCTGCTGGCCTTCGCGGGCATTCCGCTGACCTCCGGCTTCGCCGGGAAGTTCGCCGTGTTCAAGGCGGCGGCGGAGGGCGGAGCGGCCCCGCTGGTCGTGGTCGGTGTGATCTCGTCGGCCATCGCGGCGTTCTTCTACATCCGCGTCATCGTCCTGATGTTCTTCAGCGAGCCGCGCCCCGAGGGGCCGACCGTCGCGGTGCCGTCGCCGCTGACGATGACGGCGATCGGGGTGGGCGTGGTGGTCACGGTGGTGCTCGGTGTGGCGCCGCAGTACTTCCTGGAGCTGGCGGGCGACGCGGGGGTGTTCGTGCGCTGACTCCGCGCCCGCCGACGGACCACGGCGGCCCGGTGCTCCTGGGGGCGCCGGGCCGCCGTCGTCCGTGTGCGGGGTCCGCCCGCGCCGGTGGCGGGCCGCGCCTGTGGACAACTCCTGGGGCTGTCGGTGCGGCCCCCTATCGTGGGGGCAGTGGTCGAGGGACGGCTCACGGGTGCACGGTGACGGGCGGTAGTGGCGGGATGACAGTGATGCGGGGAGAGGCGCTGGCCGCGCTGCACCGGGTGTTCGGGTACGAGGCCTTCCGCGGTGAGCAGGAAGCGGTCATCGAGCACGTGATCGCGGGCGGCGACGCGGTCGTGCTCATGCCGACCGGGGGCGGCAAGTCGCTGTGCTACCAGATCCCGGCCCTGGTCAGGCCGGGGACGGGAGTGGTCGTCTCCCCGCTCATCGCGCTGATGCAGGACCAGGTGGACGCGCTGCGGGCGCTGGGCGTGCGGGCCGGGTTCGTGAACTCCACGCAGGACTTCGACGAGCGGCGGGTCGTCGAGGCGGAGTTCCTCGCCGGCGAGCTGGACCTGCTGTACCTCGCGCCGGAGCGGCTGCGGCTGGAGGGCACCCTGGACCTGCTCTCGCGCGGCAAGATCTCCGTCTTCGCGATCGACGAGGCGCACTGCGTCTCCCAGTGGGGGCACGACTTCCGGCCCGACTACCTCGCGCTGTCGCTGCTCGGCGAGCGCTGGCCGGAGGTGCCCCGGATCGCGCTCACGGCGACGGCCACGCACGCCACGCACCGGGAGATCACCGAGCGGCTGCACATGCCGGAGGCCCGCCACTTCGTGGCGAGCTTCGACCGCCCCAACATCCAGTACCGGATCGTGCCGAAGGCGGACCCGAAGAAGCAGTTGCTGGCCTTCCTGCGCGAGGAGCACGCCGGGGACGCGGGCATCGTGTACTGCCTGTCGCGCAACTCCGTGGAGAAGACCGCCGAGTTCCTCACCCGCAACGGCATCGAGGCGGTGCCGTACCACGCGGGCCTCGACGCGGGGACGCGTGCCGCGCACCAGGCGCGGTTCCTGCGGGAGGACGGCCTGGTCGTGGTGGCGACCATCGCGTTCGGGATGGGGATCGACAAGCCGGACGTCCGGTTCGTCGCCCACCTGGACCTGCCCAAGTCGGTCGAGGGCTACTACCAGGAGACGGGCCGGGCCGGCCGCGACGGGCTGCCGTCCACGGCGTGGATGGCCTACGGGCTGGGCGACGTCATCCAGCAGCGCAAGCTGATCCAGTCCGGCGAGGGCGACGAGTCCTTCCGGCGGCGGGCCCACCAGCACCTGGACGCGATGCTCGCCCTGTGCGAGACCGTCCGGTGCCGGCGCGGTCAGCTCCTCGCCTACTTCGGCCAGGACCCCGACCCGGCGGGCTGCGGCAACTGCGACACCTGCCTCACCCCGCCGGAGACCTGGGACGGGACCGTCGCGGCGCAGAAGGTGCTGTCCACGGTGGTGCGGCTGCAGCGGGAACGCGGGCAGAAGTTCGGCGCGGTGCAGATCGTGGACATCCTGCTGGGACGGCGCACGGCCAAGGTCATCCAGTTCGACCACGACCAGCTCTCCGTGTTCGGGATCGGCGAGGAGCTGACCGAGGTCGAATGGCGCGGCGTCGTCCGGCAGTTGCTCGCCCAGGGGCTGCTCGCGGTCGAGGGCGAGTACGGCACGCTGGTGCTCACCGAGGCCAGCGGGGCGGTGCTGCGGCGGGAACGGGAGGTGCCCCTGCGCAAGGAGCCGAAGAAGCCGGCGACCTCCCGGTCGGGCGGGTCGGGGGCGTCGGGTTCGGGGC
>NZ_MSGP01000313.1 GCF_002078235.1 Streptomyces viridosporus | reverse complement strand
CGGCGCGCAGGTCCTGCTCGTGCACCCACACGGCGAAGGCGTGCCGGCGCATGGACTCCTCCAGCGTCAGGTCCGTGCCGAACGGGCCGCGCACTTTCGTGCCCGGGTCGCGCGACTCGTTGCGCAGCTGGCGGTTGCGGCGGATGATCATGTACTCCAGCTCGGAGGTCATCTCCGGCGCCGTGTGGTGGCGGCGCACGTCGACCTGCATCTCCATGTAGCGCTGGTGCTCGTTGGTGACGTGGAACAGGTCGCGCGGCAGCGTGTGGATGGGACGCGGGTCGCCGAGCATCTCGGAGTCCAGGCCGATGACGTGCGAGACCACGTCGCGGACCGACCACCCCGGGCAGGGGGTCCGGCGGTTCCAGTCGGCCTCCGGGAGCGGCTGCACCAGCTCGGATATCGCTTCGATGGAGTGCGTCCAGGCGTCGGCGTAGGGCTGGAGAGTGGGATGCAGACTCACGGAACGGGACCCCTCGGCGGTCGGTACACGGGCAGGTTGTGGCGGCTGTGCCAGTGGCGGTGGCTGCACTCGGTGGGCGTCTCGGGGGCTAAGTTACGCTGCTGTGAGGTACCCCGGCAGTGCTTTCGTGTGACGATCGTAGGCCGTGTGGACGAGTCGAATGCCAGGACGGTGGTATTGTGCGCGCTTCCCTGCTCCAAGTCGCCGTGAACGAGGGCGAATCGGTCGAATCACGCCGGCGCCGGGTCGCCGGGATGGTACGGGAGCAGGCCGGAGCCGATCTCGTCGTGCTGCCGGAGCTGTGGACCACGGGCGCGTTCGCCTACGAGGGGTTCGAGCGCGAGGCGGAACCGCTCGACGGGCCGACCCACGAGGCGATGGCCGGGGCCGCGAGCGACGCGGGCGTGTGGCTGCACGCGGGCTCCGTCCCCGAACGCGCCCCGGACGGCACCCTCTACAACACCTCGCTCGTCCTCTCCCCCTCCGGTGAGACGGCCGCCGTCTACCGCAAGATCCACCGCTTCGGCTTCGACAAGGGCGAGGCCGTGCTGATGGGGGCGGGCGACGCGCTGGTGACGGTGCGCCTGCCGCACACCACCCTGGGCCTGGCCACCTGCTACGACCTCCGCTTCCCCGAGCTCTTCCGCGGCCTGGTCGACGCCGGCGCCGAGACCTTCGTCGTCCCGGCGGGCTGGCCGGAGCGCCGCCGGTCCCACTGGACGCTGCTGGCCCGGGCGCGGGCGGTGGAGAACCAGGCCTTCGTCCTCGCGTGCGGGACGGCCGGGACGCACGCGGGGATCCCGCAGGCGGGCCACTCGATCGTGGTCGACCCCTGGGGCGAGGTCCTGGCCGAGGCCGGTCCCGGCGAGCAGGTCCTCACGGTCGACTTCGACCCGACGACGGTGGCGGGCACCCGGGAACGCTTCCCGGCGCTCAAGGACCGGGTCCTCGGCCTGGACCGCCCGCACCGCTGACCCGCCCGGAGGGGAACGGGCGCGCTCCTACCCCTCCCGCTCCTTCTCCGCCAGGTTGATCACGCACACCGCCACCGCGATCAGCAGCGCCGGGTCCGCGTCCTCCCGCACGACGTCGACGCCGTAGGTGTCCCGGACGTGCAGCCACCGCCGCGAGATCACCGCGAGCAGTTCGCCGTCGTGCTCGACGGCGAACTCCCGGTCCAGGATCCTGCCGCTGACGTCCAGCTCGGTGCCGCCGTCCGCCAGGGAGACCCGGTAGTGGTTGCGCAGCAGGGACAGCCGCTTGCGCCGGACCGTCGCCAGCGGCTCGCCGCCCCGCTCGATCACCATGGTGTCCCGCAGGGCGAACATCTTCTGCCGGATGTCGATGAGGACCCGGCCCTGGGTGTCCTTCAGCTCGAAGGTGTCCCGCAGCCGCATGGCCTTGCCGTCGACGAGGAAGACCCGGTTGCCCCGGTCGTCCTCGATCCAGTAGTCGTCCCCGATCCCGAGGATCCGGTCGCGTACGAGGAATCTCATGGCACCAGGACTTCCCCGCACCCCGCCGCGAAACGCCGCCGGTAGGCCGACGGGCTGAGTCCCGTCGCGCGCCGCAGCCGCACCCGCAGGTTGGCCGCCGTCCCCAGGCCGCTGCGGGCCGCCACCACGTCCAGCCGTTCCTCCCCCTGCTCGATGAGCCGGCACGCCAGGGCCACCCGCTCCCCGGTCAGCCACGCGAGCGGCGTCGTACCGAGCTGCGCGCGGAAACGCCGGTGCAGGGTCGCCGGACTGACCGCCGCGCGGGTGGCCAGGTCCGTCACCGTCAGCGGCTCGTCCAGCCGTTCCTGCGCCCAGGCCAGCACGGTGGCCAGGGACTCGTCCCGTACCTCGGGCACCGGACGTTCCACGAACTGCCGCTGCCCGCCGTCCCGGTGCGCGGCGAACACCAGCCGTCGGGAGACCGCGTGGGCGAGTTCGGCGCCGTGGTCCCGGCGCCACAGGTGCAGCCCCAGGTCCAGCGCGGCCGAGCTGCCCGCGGCGGTGAGGACGTCCCCGTCGTCCACGAACAGCACGTCCGGCTCCAGCAGCACGTGCGGGTGCAGCTTCCTGAAGGAGTCCGCCCACATCCAGTGCGTCGTGGCGCGGCGCCCGTCGAGCAGGCCCGCTTCGGCGAGCGCGAAGGTGCCGGTGCAGAAGCTGACGACACGGGTGCCGTGCGCGTGCGCGCGCCGGATCGCGCCGAGGACGGCCTCCCCCCGGGGCACGACGTTGTCCGGCCGCCCGGGCACGACGAGGGTGTCGGCCTCGTCCACGGCGTCCAGCCCGGCGATCCCGGTCATCGTGAAGAACCCGTGGTTCATGGGAACTTCGGGTGCGGACGTGCACAGCACCACCCGGTACGGCGGGTACGGCAACCCCAGCTCGGGCCGGGGCAGTCCGAACAGCTCGGTGGCCACGCCGACCTCGAACGGATTGGTGCCGTCGTCGACGAGCACGGCGACGCGGTGGGTGCGCACGGGCTGAGAGGATCCTTGCGGCATGCGCGATTTCTAGCACTGGTTCGGTGCCGGCACACCGCCGACCATGAGGGCATGGCACAGGAACCCCTCTCCCTCGACCGGGCCCTCGCCTCCTTCACGGAGCGGTGGAGCCCCCGCATCGTCACCACCGTCAACGATTACGACGTGCGCGTCGCCAAGGTGGAGGGCGAGCACGTGTGGCACGTGCACGACCACACCGACGAGTTCTTCCTCGTCCTCGACGGTGAACTGCACCTCCTCCTGCGCGAACCCTCCGGCGAGCGCACGGCCGTCCTGCCGAAGGGCTCCGTCTTCACCGTCCCCCGCGGCACCGAGCACAAGCCCTGCGCGCCCGTGCCCACCGCGCTCCTCCTCTTCGAACCCACCGGCACCTCGACCGTCGGCGACCGCCACGACGAGGTCCCGGCCCACGTGGACGAGACGACGGGCCACGCCCTCGGCTGACCGCCGTGGCCCCCGCGCCGCCCGAACCGCTGCACGGCGGCGAGGGCGCGGGAAGCGAACCCTCCCGCGCCCTCGGACTCGACCCCGCCGTCACGGAGGGGTGCCGCACCTCTGTGCGACGGCGGCCTCCTGCGGCGGCCCGGGCACCGAGCGCCCGGTCCTGCCGCCTCCACCGACAGGACCGGGCGGGCCGCCCACTCCTGGTTCCGGACGCCCCGGACGCCCGAGGGGCCCGGGCGGGCGCCCGGTCAGACCCCGTACCCGTCGCCGTAGCCGTCGCGGGTGCGGGGCCGGGCCGGGTCGTCGACGACCGGCGTGGCGGGCGGTACGACGACCCGCCTGCGCCGGGCGATGCTGCTGAAGGTCGCGACGCCGATCAGACCGACGATCATGAAGATGATGCCGACGAGGTCAAGGTTGACACCCTGCATGTCCCAGTCGGTCGCGAACGTGAGGATTGCTCCCACGGCGATGAGGATGATGCATCCGCCGAGGCCCATGAGTGTCGCCTCCCTGTCCGGTCTTTCCGGTCACCTCCGGGTACCCGGGAGGGCATCACCCATGCAGCGCTGGAGAGTTGGCCGTCCACGGCCGCCTTGCCGCGACTACCCCTCCAGGAACGCCACCAGCACGTTCGCCAGCAGGAACGGGTCCTTGGCGCCGCACAGTTCGCGCGCGCTGTGCATCGACAGGATGGCCACGCCGATGTCGACGGTCCGGATGCCGTGCCGGGCGGCGGTGATCGGGCCGATGGTGGTGCCGCACGGCATGGAGTTGTTGGAGACGAACGACTGGAAGGGGACGTCCGCCCTCTCGCAGGCCGCCGCGAATACGGCCCGGCCCGAACCGTCCGTGGCGTAGCGGTTGTTGACGTTGACCTTGAGGATCGGGCCGCCGTCGACGCGCGGGTGGTGCGTCGGGTCGTGCCGCTCCGCGTAGTTGGGGTGGACGGCGTGACCGGTGTCGGAGGAGAGGCAGACGGTGCCGGCGAAGGCGCGCGCCCGGTCCTCGTAGGACCCTCCGCGGGCGAACACCGAGCGCTCCAGCACGCCGCCGAGCAGCGGGCCGTCCGCGCCGGTGTCGGACTGGGAGCCGTTCTCCTCGTGGTCGAAGGCGGCCAGGACGGGGATGTACCGCAGGTCCGCGCCGTGCGCGGCGACCGCCGCGAGGGCGGCCGTACCGGCGTGCACGGACAGCAGGTTGTCCATGCGCGGGCCGGCCACCAGCTCCTTGTCGCGGCCCAGGTAGGCCGGCGGTTCCACCGAGTGGACCATCAGGTCCCAGCCGGCGACCTCGCCCGCGGGGACGCCCGAGGTCTCCTCCAGGAAGGCGATGAGGTCGCCGTCGCGCACGTCGTCGCCCATGCCCCAGACGGGCTGGAGGTGCCGCTGCTTGTCGAGCTTGAGGCCGTCGGAGTTGACCGAGCGGTCCAGGTGGATGGCGAGCTGGGGGACGCGCAGCAGCGGACGGTCGACGTTCACCAGCCGGGTGGACCCGTCCCGCAGGGTCAGCCGGCCGGCCAGGCCCAGGTCGCGGTCGAGCCAGGAGTTGAGCAGCGGGCCGCCGTAGATCTCCACCGCCACCTGGCGCCAGCCGTGCGCCCCGATGTCGGGCCGGGGCTTGACCCGCAGGTTGGGGGAGTCGGTGTGGGCGCCGACGATGCGGAAGGGGGTGTGCGGCTCGGCGCCCTCGGGGACGTACCAGGCCACGATCGCGCCGCCGCGCAGGACGTACTTGCCGCCGCTCGTCCCGTCCCAGGCGTCCGTCTCGGCGACCTGCCGGAAGCCGGCCTTGTCCAGCCGTTCGGCGGCGTGCGCCACCGCGTGGTACGGCGTGGGACTCGCCGCCAGGAAGGACATCAGGTCGTCGGTGTGGCCGCGGTCGAAGCGGGAGGGTGCGCTCATGGGATTCACCTTAACGAGGACGAGGGCCCGCTTCCCGGTGCGGGGAGCGGGCCCTCGTACGGTCTCAGGCCGTCTCGTGCGGTCCGGCGGAGAAGGTCCTCGGTGTCCTCAGAAGGCCGCCTCGTCCAGTTCCATCAGGTCGAGCCCGACGTTCTCGGCGAGCTTGCGGGCGCCGGTGACGCCCGGCAGGACGTTGGCCGCGAAGAACTTCGCCGCCGCGATCTTGCCCTGGTAGAACGCCTTGTCCTTGGCGGAGGCGGTCTCCAGCTTCTCGGCGGCCACCGCGGCGCCCTTGAGCAGCAGGTAGCCGACGACGACGTCACCGGAGGCCATCAGCAGGCGGGTGGTGTTCAGGCCCACCTTGTAGATGTTCTTGACGTCCTGCTCGGTGGCCGCGAGGTCGGTGAGCATCAGGCCGACGATGGCCTCCAGCTCGACGGCCGCCTTGGCCAGGTGCTCGCGGGCGGTGGCCAGCTCCTCGCCGCCGGTGCCGAGGGCGAGGAACTTCTTGATGTCCTCGGCCAGCGAGTTCAGGGCCGCGCCCTGGTTGCGGACGATCTTCCGGAAGAAGAAGTCCTGGCCCTGGATGGCGGTGGTGCCCTCGTACAGGGTGTCGATCTTGGAGTCGCGGATGTACTGCTCGATCGGGTACTCCTGCAGGAAGCCGGAGCCGCCGAAGGTCTGCAGCGACTGGGCGAGCTGCTCGTAGGCCTTCTCGGAGCCGTAGCCCTTGACGATCGGCAGGAGCAGGTCGTTCAGCGCGTGGTCGGCGGACGCGTCCTCGCCGTTCGCCTCCTTGACCTGGATGGCGTCCTGGACCGAGGCGGTGTACATCACCAGGGCGCGCATGCCCTCCGCGTACGCCTTCTGCGTCATCAGCGAGCGGCGCACGTCGGGGTGGTGGGTGATGGTGACCTTGGGCGCGGACTTGTCCATGAAGTTCGCCAGGTCGGGACCCTGGACGCGCTCCTTGGCGTACTCCAGCGCGTTGAGGTAGCCGGTGGAGAGGGTGGAGATCGCCTTCGTGCCGACCATCATGCGGGCGAACTCGATGATGCGGAACATCTGGCGGATGCCGTCGTGCTTGTCGCCGATCAGCCAGCCCTTGGCGGGGTGCCGGTCGCCGAACGTCATCTCGCAGGTGTTGGAGGCCTTCAGGCCCATCTTGTGCTCGACGTTCGTGGCGTAGACGCCGTTGCGCTCGCCCAGCTCGCCGGTCTCGAAGTCGAACAGGTACTTCGGGACGAGGAAGAGGGACAGGCCCTTGGTGCCGGGGCCGGCGCCCTCGGGGCGCGCGAGCACGTAGTGGAGGATGTTCTCCGACATGTCGTGCTCACCCGAGGTGATGAAGCGCTTCACGCCCTCGATGTGCCAGGAGCCGTCCTCCTGCTGGACCGCCTTGGTGCGGCCGGCGCCGACGTCCGAGCCGGCGTCCGGCTCGGTGAGCACCATCGTGGAGCCCCACTGCTTCTCGGTGGCGAACTTCGCGATGTGCTTCTGGACCTCGTTGCCCTCCTCGAAGAGGATGCCGGCGAAGGCCGGGCCGGAGGAGTACATCCACACGGCCGGGTTGGCACCGAGGATGAGCTCGGCGTAGGCCCAGATGAGGGAGCGGGGAGCGGTGGTGCCGCCGATCTCCTCGGGCAGGCCCAGGCGCCAGTACTCGGAGTCCATGAAGGCCTGGTAGCTCTTCTTGAAGGACGCCGGGACCGGCGCGGTGCTGGTCTCGGGGTCGAAGACCGGCGGGTTGCGGTCGGCGTCGGCGAAGGACTCGGCCAGCTCGTTCTCCGAGAGGCGGGTCAGCTCCTCGAGGATGCTCTTCGCGGTGTCGACGTCCATCTCCTCGAACGGACCCGTGCCGTACAGCTTGTCGCGTCCGAGTACTTCGAAGAGGTTGAACTCGATGTCGCGGAGATTCGACTTGTAGTGCCCCATGGCGACGGCTCCGTTTGAGAGGGATCGGCGAGGCACTGACTCCTCGCACTACTTCACGTACCAACAAGTAACTCCGATGATGCTACCCGTCGGTAATAAGAAGCAACCCCGATCCGGACATCTGTGACCCACCCCTCCCGCGGGGTCAGTAGTCTGTGCGGCATGTACGGCTACGACCAGAACGCAGGCGCACAGCAGGGTTACGTCCCGCCGCAGCAGCAGATGCCGGGCGGGTACGGACAGCAGGCGCCGCTGTATCCCGAGCCGTCCCCGCCCTCGCTCGCGGACGCGGTGCGCGCGTTCACCACGGGCCAGATGGCCGCCGAGGACTTCCAGCAGATCTTCGCGACGTCCAAGGTGTACTGCCCGCGCGGCGACAACCCCGGGTTCCTCGCCCTGCACAACACCCAGCAGCCGGTGATCCCGATGTTCACCTCGCTCAAGGAGCTGCGGCGGTACGCGGGCAAGGAGTCCAAGTACTTCGTGATCACCGGTGCCGAGGTGATCGACCTGCTGCCGACCGGCTACGGCTTCGTGCTCGACATGGAGGGCGAGCACCGGATGGTGTTCGACGCGAAGGCCGTGGAACAGATGGTCGACTTCGCGATGCGCCGGATGTACGGCTAGCCGCCGTTGTTCCGTGGGCGACCGGAGTGCCGGACGGTCGGAGTGCCGGACGGCCGTGCCGTGCGGTCCGCCGACCCGTGCGACGCCCGCACCGAGCCCGGAGGGAATGCCCTCCGGGCTTTCTCGGTTTGAGGTGGCAGAAAGTTCAACGCTCAACTAAAGTGGTCGTACACGAGGAGGTACCGACATGCCCGCAGTGACCGTCGAGAACCCGTTGACGCTGCCCCGCGTGACCGCACCGGCCGAGGCCGTGGCGCGTCCCGTGCTCACCGTCACGACCGCGCCCAGCGGTTTCGAGGGCGAGGGCTTCCCGGTGCGCCGGGCGTTCGCCGGGATCAACTACCGCCATCTCGACCCGTTCATCATGATGGACCAGATGGGTGAGGTGGAGTACGCGCCGGGCGAGCCCAAGGGCACCCCCTGGCACCCCCACCGGGGCTTCGAGACCGTCACCTACATCATCGACGGGGCCTTCGACCACCAGGACTCCCACGGCGGTGGCGGCAGCATCACCAACGGCGACACCCAGTGGATGACGGCCGGCTCCGGCCTGCTGCACATCGAGGCGCCGCCGGAGCAGCTCGTCATGTCCGGCGGACTCTTCCACGGGCTCCAGCTCTGGGTGAACCTCCCCGCCAAGGACAAGATGATGGCGCCGCGCTACCAGGACATCCGGGGCGGCAGTGTCCAGCTGCTCACCTCCCCCGACGGCGGCGCGCTGCTGCGGGTCATCGCCGGTGAGCTGGACGGCCACGAGGGCCCGGGCATCACGCACACGCCGATCACGATGGTCCACGCGACGCTCGCGCCGGGCGCCGAGATCACGCTCCCCTGGCGCGAGGACTTCAACGGTCTGGCCTACGTCATGGCGGGCCGGGGCGCCGTGGGCACGGAGCGCCGCCCGATCCACCTGGGGCAGACCGCGGTCTTCGGCACCGGTTCCTCGCTGACCGTCCGGGCGGACGAGAAGCAGGACTCCCACACGCCGGACCTGGAGGTCGTGCTCCTCGGCGGACGGCCCATCCGTGAGCCCATGGCCCACTACGGCCCGTTCGTGATGAACACCCGCGAGGAGCTCCAGCAGGCGTTCGAGGACTTCCAGAAGGGCCGCCTGGGCACGGTCCCGGCCGTGCACGGGATGTCCGAGGGCGGTCTGTAGAGCCCGCCGGAACCCCGCTGAACGAGCCCCGTCCGGGTCAGGACGGGGCTCGTTCACGTGGGTACGAGTACGCGGAGGTACGGCAGGGCGGTGGTCCTCAGGGCGACGGGCTCACGATGCCGATCGCGCCCGACCCCGGGCCCGCCCCCGACCCGCAGGCCCGCGTGCGGGCCGTGCGCCCGGCCGCTCAGTCGGGTCCGTCGCCGTCGGACCCGACTGAGCCGTCGGGCCCGGTCCCGTCCGTCTCGTACAGCTCGAACCAGATGCTCTTGCCCTCGCCGCGGGGGGCCACCCCCCAGGTGTGGGCCAGGAGCTCGATCAGGAGCAGACCGCGGCCGGAGGACGCCAGCTCGCCCGGTCTGCGCCGGTGCGGAAGGTCGTCGCCGGCGTCGGTGACCTCGACGCGCATCCGGCGCCCGCCCCGCCCGCCGGTGACCTCGGCGACCAGCAGGGCGTCGGTGTCGGTGTGCACGAGGACGTTGGTGAGCGTCTCCGACAGCAGCAGCACCGCCGAGTCCACCTGGTCCGGCGACGACCAGTCGTGCAGCAGCTCGCGCAGCTGCTGCCGGGCCGCCGCGACCCGCTCGGGCTCGGCCTGGGCCACCGTCAGCATGGTGCGGCGCACCAGCGGCCGCACCGCGTCCGTCTCCGCGCCGCAGACGCTCCCCCCGCCCTGCCGGCACAGCAGCAGCACGGCGATGTCGTCCTCGCGGCGGTCGATCAGCGGGCCGGTGGTGTGGTGCGAGGAGGGACCGAGCACCGCCTGCACCAGGGCCTCGGCCAGTTCCTCCAGGTTGCCCCGGTGCTCCTCGAGGATGCTGCGCAGCCGCCGCCGGCCGGTGTCCAGGTCGTGGCCGCCGGTCTCGACCAGCCCGTCCGTGCAGATCAGCATGGTCTCGCCGGACTCCAGGACCAGCCGGGTGGTGGGGTAGTCGGCGTCCGGGTCGATGCCCAGCGGCAGTCCGCCCGCCGTCGGCCGGGTCAGCACCGTCGCGTCGGGCATGCGGATCACCGGGTCCAGGTGCCCGGCACGGGCGACCTCCAGCACCCCGCTCGCGGGGTCGACCTCGACGTACAGACAGGTCGCGAAGCGCAGCTCGGCGGGGTCCGCCTCGCCGAGTCCGTGCAGGAAGCGGGAGGCCCGGGAGAGCACGGCGTCCGGGCGGTGGCCCTCGGCGGCGTACGCCCGCAGGGCTATGCGCAACTGGCCCATCAGCCCGGCCGCCCGTACGTCGTGGCCCTGGACGTCCCCGATGACCAGGGCGAACCGTCCGTTCGGCAGCGGGATCACGTCGTACCAGTCGCCGCCGACCTGGAGCCCGCCGCCGGTGGGGACGTAGCGGGCGGCCACGCTCATGCCCGGAATGCGCTGCGGACCGAGCCGGGGCAGCATCGAGCGCTGCAGCCCGTCGGTCAGCGCCCGCTCGGTCTCGGCCGTGCCCGCCCGGGAGAGCGCCTGGGCCAGCATGCGCGCCACGGTGGTCAGCACGGAGCGCTCGTCGGGGGTGAACGCGACCGGGTAGGTGAAGCCCGCCATCCACGCGCCCATCGGGTTCCCGGCCACGGTCAGCGGCAGGAACGCCCAGGACCGGCGGCCGAAGCGCTGGGCGAGCGGCCAGGTGAGCGGGTAGCGCCGCCTGTACTCCTCCGGGGAGGAGAGGTACACCGCACGGCCCGTCCGCACCACCTCGGCGGCCGGATAGTCCGTGTCCAGCGGCAGGTAGGTGAACGGACCCTCGTCGCCGGGTTCCTGCCCGTGGTGGCCGATGATCGTGAGCCGGTCACCCTCCACGCCGAAGACGGCCAGTCCGTCCGGTGAGAAGCCCGGCATCGACAGGTTGGCGGCGACCCGCAGCACCTCCTGCGTCGACCGCGCCTCGGCCAGGGCCCGGCCCGCGTCCAGCAGGAACGCCTCCCGCGACCGCCGCCAGTCGCCGGTGACCGCACTGCGTCCGGCGGGCGTGCCCGGCATGGGCTCGGCGACCTCCTGGAGGGTGCCGGTCAGGACGTAGGCCTTGCGGACGCGGTTGAAGGTGGGCTTGGAGCGGCTGCGCACCACCCGGACGACCCGGTTCTGGTCGTCCATGATCCGGATCCGCACCTCGGCGAGCGTGCCCTCGGCGACGGCGAGGCGGATCACACCGGTGATCTCGTTCCAGTCGACGGGGTGCAGACGGGACCGGACCTGGGCCTCCGTGAGGGTGGTCCGTTCGGCGGGGAGCCCGAGCAGCCGTGCCGCCACGGCGTCGACCGTGACCATCCCGGCCGCGGTGTCCCAGTGCCACAGGCCGGTGTCGAGGAGGGCGAGGACGTCCCCCAGGGAGGGCAAGGGCTCACCGGTACGCATTGCCCCACTTTAGGAAGATGGTGACGAAAAATGCCACCGAGGGTGTACACCGGCACGAGTGGTAATGACGGGGAAGCGGGTACGGGGCGGCCGGTAGGCTGGGGAGGAGTTTCACGTGAAACAAAGAGAAGCAAAGACCCCGATCCGCGAAGACTGGATGAACGACGATGCATCGGTACAGGTCCCACACCTGCGGCGAGCTCCGCGCCTCTGACGTCGGTACCGACGTCCGGCTGAGTGGCTGGCTGCACAATCGGCGCGACCTGGGCGGCATCCTCTTCATCGATCTGCGCGATCACTACGGCATCACGCAGCTCGTGGCCCGGCCGGGCACGGAGGCGTACGAGGCGCTGGACAAGCTCTCCAAGGAGACGGTGGTCCGCGTCGACGGCAAGGTCGTCTCGCGCGGCGAGGAGAACGTCAACCCCGAGCTGCCGACCGGTGAGGTCGAGGTCGAGGTCGGTGTGGTCGAGGTGCTGGGCGAGGCGGCCCCGCTCCCCTTCACGATCAACGCCGAGGACGGTGTCAACGAGGAGCGGCGCCTGGAGTACCGCTTCCTGGACCTGCGCCGCGAGCGCATGCACCGCAACATCATGCTGCGGACGCAGGTCATCTCGGCGATCCGCCAGAAGATGACGGCGTTGGGCTTCAACGAGATGGCGACGCCGATCCTGAGCGCCACCTCTCCCGAGGGCGCCCGTGACTTCGTGGTCCCCTCGCGCCTCAACCCGGGCAAGTTCTACGCGCTGCCGCAGGCCCCGCAGCAGTTCAAGCAGCTGCTGATGATCTCCGGCTTCGACCGCTACTTCCAGATCGCGCCCTGCTTCCGGGACGAGGACGCCCGCGCGGACCGTTCGCCGGGCGAGTTCTACCAGCTCGACGTGGAGATGAGCTTCGTCGAGCAGGAGGACGTCTTCCAGCCGATCGAGAAGCTGATGACCGAGCTCTTCGAGGAGTTCGGCAACGGCCGCCATGTGACGTCCCCGTTCCCGCGGATCCCGTTCCGCGAGGCGATGCTGAAGTACGGCTCCGACAAGCCGGACCTGCGCGCCAAGCTGGAGCTCGTCGACATCACCGACATCTTCGAGGGCTCGGAGTTCAAGGCGTTCGCCGGCAAGCACGTGCGCGCGCTGCCGGTGCCCGACGTCTCCGGCCAGCCCCGCAAGTTCTTCGACCAGCTCGGCGACTTCGCGGTCACGCAGGGCGCGAAGGGCCTGGCCTGGGTGCGGGTCGGCGAGGACGGCTCGCTGACCGGCCCGATCGCGAAGTTCCTCACCGAGGAGAACGTCGCGGAGCTGACCAAGCGGCTCTCCCTGGCCCCCGGCCACGCCGTGTTCTTCGGTGCGGGCGAGTTCGACGAGGTCTCGAAGATCATGGGCGCGGTCCGTGTCGAGGCCGCCAAGCGGGCCGGGCAGTTCGAGGAGAACGTCTTCCGCTTCTGCTGGATCGTCGACTTCCCGATGTACGAGAAGGACGAGGAGACCGGCGCGATCGACTTCTCGCACAACCCCTTCTCGATGCCCCAGGGCGGTCTGGAGGCCCTGGAGACCCAGGACCCGCTGGACATCCTGGGCTGGCAGTACGACATCGTCTGCAACGGCGTCGAGCTGTCCTCCGGTGCGATCCGGAACCACGAGCCGGAGATCATGCTCAAGGCCTTCGAGATCGCGGGTTACGACCGGGAGACGGTCGAGGAGAAGTTCGCCGGCATGCTCCGCGCGTTCCGCTTCGGCGCCCCGCCGCACGGCGGCATCGCGCCCGGTGTCGACCGCATCGTCATGCTGCTCGCCGACGAGCCCAACATCCGCGAGACCATCGCCTTCCCGCTCAACGGCAACGCCCAGGACCTGATGATGGGCGCCCCGACCGAGCTGGAGGAGTCGCGCCTGAAGGAGCTGCACCTCTCGGTGCGCAAGCCGCAGCCGAAGTAGGCCCGGCAGGGGGAGGGGCCCGGAACCGATGCCGGTTCCGGGCCCTCGCCGTCGTGCACGACGGACGCGGACGGCTCAGCGGGCCACGAACTGGGTCAGGATGGCCTGGACCTCGTAGATGTCGACGCCCTTGGTGAAGGTCTTCTGGATGGGGGCCGGGGACCCGGAGAGCCAGATCTTCAGTTCGGCGTCGAGGTCGAAGGTGCCGGCGGTCTCCACCGCGAAGTGGGTGATGCTGCGGTACGGGATGGAGTGGTACTCCACCTTCTTGCCGGTGATGCCCTGCTTGTCGACCAGGATGAGGCGGCGGTCGGTGAACAGGATGGTGTCGCGGATCAGCAGGAACGCGGCGTGCACCTGCTCGCCGTGGCCCAGCAGACGGGCGTAGTCCTGCTGTGCCTGCGCCGGGTCGACGGTGTGCGCGTTGCCGAAGAGTGCCATGGAACGAGAACCCCCCACGTGAGTGGCGGCGGCCGGGCGGCCGCCCTCGGATGATCCTCGCAAAGCGAGGGGCCCGGGAGAAGGTTCCGCTTCTCCCGGGCCCCTGCTGTTGCGAGCGTGTTACCCGGCGGGCTTCTCCTCGAGACGCGGGAACAGGACCGCGCCCTTGGTGACCGTCGAGCCGACGGGCAGCAGGCCCCAGGTGCCGGCCTCCTGGACCTTCTGGTCCGCGAGGGCCCCGAGGGACGCCTCGGCGCCGAGGGAGTCCCAGAGCTTCTGCGAGGTCTCCGGCATGACCGGGTTCAGCAGGACCGCCACCGCGCGCAGGGACTCCGCGGCGGTGTAGAGGATCGTCGCGAGGCGGGCCTTGCCCTCGTCGGAGGTGTCCTTCGCGACCTTCCAGGGCTCCTGCTCGGTGATGTAGCCGTTGACCTGCTTGACGAAGTCGAAGACGGCCAGGATGCCGCCCTGGAAGTCCAGCTCGTCGCCGATCTTCCGGTCCGCCTCCGCGACGGCCTTCGCCAGGCCGTCGTGGATCGCCTTCTCCGCGTCACCGGACGCCGTCGCCTCCGGCAGCTCGCCGCCGAAGTACTTGCCGACCATGGCCGCCACGCGGGAGGCGAGGTTGCCGTAGTCGTTGGCCAGCTCGCTGGTGTAGCGGGCGGAGAAGTCCTCCCAGGAGAAGGAGCCGTCCTGGCCGAAGGCGATGGCGCGCAGGAAGTACCAGCGGTACGCGTCCACCCCGAAGTGCGAGGTCAGGTCCTGCGGCTTGATGCCGGTCAGGTTGGACTTGCTCATCTTCTCGCCGCCGACCATCAGCCAGCCGTTCGCGGCGACCTTCCCGGGCAGGGGGAGGCCCTGCGCCATCAGCATGGCCGGCCAGATGACCGCGTGGAAGCGCAGGATGTCCTTGCCGACCAGGTGGACGTCGGCGGGGAAGGTCTCCTCGAACTTCTCCGGGTTCTCGTTGTAGCCGACCGCGGTGGCGTAGTTCAGCAGCGCGTCGACCCACACGTAGATGACGTGCTTGTCGTCCCAGGGGACCGGCACGCCCCAGTCGAACGTCGAGCGGGAGATGGACAGGTCCTGCAGGCCCTGGCGGACGAAGTTCACGACCTCGTTGCGGGCGGACTCGGGCTGGATGAAGCCCGGGTTGGCCTCGTAGTGGGCGAGCAGCTTGTCGCCGTACTCGCTCAGCTTGAAGAAGTAGTTCTCCTCGCTGAGGATCTCCACCGGCTTCTTGTGGATCGGGCACAGCTTCTGGCCCGCGTACTCGCCCTCGCCGTCGAGCAGCTCGCCGGGGAGCTTGTACTCCTCGCAGCCCACGCAGTACGGGCCCTCGTAGCCGCCCTTGTAGATCTCACCCTTGTCGTAGAGATCCTGGACGAACTCCTGGACGCGGTCGGTGTGCCGCTTCTGCGTGGTGCGGATGAAGTCGTCGTTCGCGATCTCCAGGTGCGCCCAGAGGGGCTCCCAGGACTCGGTGACGAGCTTGTCCGCCCACTCCTGCGGGCTGACGCCGTTCGCCTCCGCGGTGCGCATGATCTTCTGACCGTGCTCGTCCGTGCCGGTGAGGAACCACACCTTCTCGCCACGCTGACGGTGCCAGCGGGTGAGCACGTCGCCTGCGACGGTCGTATAGGCGTGGCCCAGGTGAGGAGCGTCGTTGACGTAGTAGATGGGGGTCGAGACGTAGTACGCCTTCGCCCCTTGCTTCTCGGATCCAGTGGCCGCCATGGGCGAAATCCTACTGGTCGCGCAGAGATCGACTCACCTGCGTTTCGGGGGGTGGACGAGGGGCTTCCGGTGCCCTGCTCGTCCACCCCCCGGGGGTGTCGCGTGTGCTCCGCGGTGTCCCTACGGGCGCCAGGAGGCCAGGACGGCCTCGTAGAGCTCCTGGTCGGTGAGCTCCTTCGGGGTCTCGCCGGCGAGGAAGTGGGCCGTGTTGGGTGCCTTGAGCTTGCGGAGGTAGTCGAAGGCCTTGTTCTCCGGGTCCCCGAAGGCGACGAAGGAGAAGAAGACCGCGGGGTGGGTCTTGGCGGCCTCGGTGAGGGCCTGGGTGGCCGGGGTCTTCGCGTCGGGGGCACCGTCCGTCTGGAAGACCACCAGGGCGGGGGTGTCGGGGCCGGCGGCGCTCTTGTCGTGGAGGGCGAGGACCTCCGCCACGGCCGCGTGGTAGCTCGTACGGCCCATGCGGCCGAGGGAGGCGTGCAGCGTGTCGATCTTGTTCTCGTGGTCGGTGAGGGTGAGCTCGCCGGTGCCGTCGAGCTCGGTGGAGAAGAAGACGACCTTGACCGTGGCCTCGGGGTCGAGGTGGGCGGCGAGGGCGAGGGTCTGCTCGGCGAGGGCCTGGGCGGAGCCGTCCTTGTAGTACGGGCGCATGGAGGCGGAGCGGTCGAGCACGAGGTAGACCTTGGCGCGGGTGCCGGTGAGGCCGTTCTTCTCGAGGGCGGCGCCGGCGGCCTCGTGGGCGGTGGCGAGGAGGGGGGTGAGTTCGCCTGCGGCGGGCTCGGGGGCGTCCTC
>NZ_MSGP01000312.1 GCF_002078235.1 Streptomyces viridosporus | reverse complement strand
GCCGCCCGGGCGGCGAGCTCGGAGTGCTCGTGCACGTCGGGGAGCGGCAGGTGCCGGAAGACGTAGCGGAGCCGGTCGCCGAAGCGCTGCTGCAGTTCCTGGGCGACGCCGGTGGCGTGCGCGCAGAAGGGACACTCGTAGTCCCCGTACTCCACCAGGGTCAGCGGCGCGTCCGGCGGACCGGTGATGTGGTCCGTGGCCGGGTCGACCGGGCGGTCCAGGAAACGTGGCAGGTCGGCCTCCGTCTCGCCGCGCAGCACCGCGGCGAGGTGGAACACCACCCACCCCAGGATCGCGGAGAGCAGGGCCGCCAGCAGGATGCCGACGGTCGCCTGGGCGCGCAGGGCGGGATCCTCGAAGGCGAGGCCGGCGATCAGCAGGGACACGGTGAAGCCGATCCCGGACAGGACGGCGCCGCCCAGCACCTGGCCCTCGCCGACTCCCTGCGGGAGCTTCCCGAGACCCAGACGGGCACCGCCCAGGGCGAAGCCTCCGAGGCCCACGAGCTTTCCGATGACGAGGCCGATGACCACGGCCCAGGTGACGGAGGACGACAGCGCCTCGGCCAGGACGCCGTCACGCAGGTCGACACCGGCACTGGCCAGGGCGAACACGGGGACGACGACATAACTGGTCCAGGGGTGGAGGACCGTCTGCAGCCGCTCGTTGACGGAGACGGCGCGCTGCAGCCCCATGCGGGCCGTCCGGCCCACGTCCGGGCGGGGTGACTGGCGGAAGGCGCGGAAGAGCCGGGCGGCCCGATCCACCGCCTGGCGCGTGGGGGCCCGGGCGGGGATGAGGAGACCGCCGAGCATGCCCGCGATGGAGGCGTGCAGTCCCGCTTCGAAGGTGACGAGCCACAGCGCGAGAGCGATCAGCACGTACGGGGCCGTGCGCCAGGCGCCCAGACGGGACAGTCCGGCCAGGACCACGCACAGGGCGAGCGCGGCCAGCACCAGCAGCGGACGGACCGATTCCGAGAAGACCACGCCGATCACGGCGACGGCGACGATGTCGTCGATGACGGTGATGGCCAGCAGGAAGACGCGCAGCTGGGTGACGAACCGGGGGCCGACCACGGCGAGCGCCCCCAGCATGAACGCCGTGTCGGTGCCGATGACCACACCCCACCCGTTGCTCGCGTCGCCCCCGGGGGCGATCACCAGGTACATCAGCGCGGGGACGAGCATGCCGCCGATCCCGGCCAGCGCCGGGATCACGACACGCCGGCGGTCGGTCAGCACGCCCACGGAGACCTCGTAGCGGACCTCCAGGCCGATGACGAAGAAGAACAGGGCCATCAGGCCGTCGCTGACCCAGTGCCCCAGGTTCATCGACAGATCGGCGCCGCCGATGGAGATCGACGCCTCGGTCGCCCAGAGCGCCGTGTACGTATCGGACCAGGGGGAGTTCGCCCACACCAGGGCGACCACGACCGCGGCCAGGAGCAGGCCGGCGCTGCCCGCCTCGGTGGCCAGGAAGGAACGCACCGGGCCGGAGAGCTGGGCCACCAGGGTGCGCCTTCTGGACCGGGTCTGGGCGTCCTCCTGGACGTGGGCCTTCTGCACGTCAGTCACCTGCATCACCCTGGCCGCCGTGCGGGTCCGCCGTTCCCATGGGGGCGCCTGTCCCGCTGAGGGGGCGACACCTCCGTGCCGGAGCGGGGCCGGCTTCCCGGTCCGCCGGAACGCCCGGCGCGGTGTGGCCGCCCCGACGGTGTGCGGTGGTCATGTCGTATGTGCCGAAGAAGGGCCGCGCCGGTGCCGTTGTGCTCCACGTGCGAGATCGGTGAACCTCCGGTTGGAGGGATTCGCGCGGGCTTTCCGAGCCGTGGATGTCGCGGACGGTGATGGTCATGGGGGACCCTCCTAGGGCTTTCCGGGCGAACTGCGGGCGGGGTGCGGCGACCGTCCGGCTGGGCGCGGGACAGCGGCCGACTCTTGTACACGCGGTGGGACGCCTTGACGGCGACGACGGTCCGGGCCACGGCCGACATCTGCTCGGTCTCAGGTGCCGAGCGGTTTCGGTGCGGTCCCGGTCCTGCTTAAGGGGATGGGGCGGGTGCGTACCGCCGGGCTCGGGGCACCGGTGACACGCCGGGCGGACGGGACGGCGACCGCGCCGGTGAGGACGGGGGCGAGCGCGCACTCCCGCGTCGGATTCGGCCGGCCGGGCCGGGCGACTCGCTCCGGGCCGGGGCCGCCGCGGAGGGGGACCCGGCAGCCGGGCGGCCGGGTGACGGCCTGCGGAGCGGTGCGCGGGGGCGGGGGCGGGCCGACGTTTGGGCGGCTGCCCTCGGTGACGCCGGCCGGTCTCACGGGGCCGGCCGGGTACCGGGTCCTCACCACAGGCGGGCCTCGGTGGGCTGGGAGCGGCGCGCACGGGTGGCGTCGACGGTGGTCCCGCGACGGTCGGGCACATACGGGCAGGGGGGCCGGGAACGGTCGGCGCCGGCCTGGCCGGCGAGATCGTCGACCGGGCCGCTCGTCGCACAAGGCCTCCGGTCGTGTCCGGCGCCATCCCTCAAGGGCCCTCCCCTTCCGCGTCGGCTCTCATACGGTGCCGAGTGTCTCGACGTACCCGGTTCGGGGGCGCGCAGTCGCGGTCGGTGGCTGTTTCCCGTTCGGCCACCGGTCCGTTCGGGCACCAGGACCGGGTCGACGTTCTTTCAGTTGTTCGCGGCGCTCCCGCGCCGGTGCGCCGACCGAAGGCCGCGCGGGTGGGCCCCCGGCCCGGTACTGCTCGCTCTCCCGCGCCCGCCGGGCGGTGGCCCGGGTGCCTCCGGGTGCGTCGAACAGCCGGAAGCGGGGCCTGCGTGTGCCCTGATCGGCGACCGCACCCCCACGCATCCGTCGCCGGAAAGCATGCGCGGACGAGAACTTTCAGTTAATTTCTCTCGCAAACAAGATATCACGGCACGGGTCGGGCCCCGGTGCCGGGGCCGCACGCCCCGCGGTTCCGAGCGCCGGAAAAGGCCGTGGTCCCGCCCCGGTTGCGACCGGCGGTGGATCCTGGACGGCACGACGGCACGACGGCACGACGGCACCGGCTCCGCTGCGGGGCGATGCCTTCGCGGAGCCGGTGCCGTCGTGCCGGGCGCCGTGTGCCGGGTGCGGTGGGGGAGAGCGCGCGTCCCGTGGTGAGCGCGTTCCGTTCGTTCAGCGGGTGACCAGCAGGCCCCGGCCGCGCAGTACCCGCCGCTCCAGCGGGCTGAAGACCAGCAGGTCGATGGCGATGCCGACGAGCAGGATCAGGAAGATGGCCAGGAACACCTGCGAAATGCTGGCGTTGTTCCGTCCGTTCTCCAGCAACTGGCCGAGCCCGACGCCCAGATCGGGCGAGGAGGCGATGATCTCGGCGGCCATCAGCGACCGCCAGGAGAACGCCCAGCCCTGCTTCAGCCCCGCCAGGTAGCCGGGGAGCGCGGCCGGCATCACGATGTACCGGGCACCACGCAGTCCGGTCGCCCCCAGCGTCCGCCCGGCGCGCAGGAACAGGGGCGGGATCTGGTCGATGCCCGCGACGAGGCCGTTGGCGACGGACGGGACCGCGCCGAGCAGGATCACCGCGTACATCATCGAGTTGTCGAGACCCAGCCAGAGCACGGCCGGCGGCACCCACGCCACCGACGGGAGCGACTGCAGCCCGGACAGGACGGGGCCGACGGCCGCCCGGACGAACTTCACCCGGGCGACCAGCAGGCCGAGCGGCGTGCCGATGGCGAGTGCCATCAGGAAGCCGAGCAGACCGCGCGAGACGGACGTCCAGACGTAGTCGAGCAGCGTGCCCTGCCGCCAGGCGTCGGTCACCTCGCCCCACACGTCGGACGGCGCGGGCAGCTTGTAGTCGGGGGCGACCTCGGCCCACACCAGCAGTTGCCAGACCACCAGCACCAGGGCGACGGCGGTGACGGGCGGCAGGACCTTGCGGCTCAGGGTCTCGCGCAGCGGTGTGCGGACGGTCTGCACCGACTCCAGTGCGTCGAGCCCGGCCTCCAGCCCCGCCAGATCCTGTGTGTCCGGGGACTTCCCGGCCGCCGGTGAGTCGTTCCTCCCGGCGTCGGCGCCGGTGTCAGTGCTGGCCATGACGGCGGATCTCCCTCCGTAGATCCTCGGTGATCTCGGCGGACAGCTCGGCGACCGCGCTGTCCTCGATGCGGCGCGGCTGTGCGATGCCGACGGTCCATTCCCGGGCGATGCGCCCCGGCCGCGAGGAGAGCAGCACCACGCGCTGCGCCAGCTTCACCGCCTCCCGCACGTTGTGCGTGACGAACAGCACGGACACCCCCGTCTCGCGCCAGATGCGGGTGAGTTCGTCGTGCAGGACGTCGCGGGTGATGGCGTCCAGCGCGGCGAACGGTTCGTCCATCAGCAGCAGTCGGCTGTCCTGGGCCAGCGCGCGGGCCAGTGCGACACGCTGCCGCATGCCGCCCGACAGTTCGTGCACCCGCTTGTCGTACGCGTCCTGCAGCCGGACGAGTTCCAGCAGCCGCTGCGCCTCCTGGCGGCGCCGGGGTCCCGCGATCCCGCGCAGCTTCAGCGCGAGTTCGATGTTCTTGCCCGCGGTCAGCCACGGGAACAGTGCGTGCTCCTGGAACATCAGGGCGGGCAGGCCGTCCGTGTCGATCGAGCCGGCGGAGGGCAGGTCCAGTCCCGCGACCAGGTTGAGCAGGGTGGACTTGCCGCAGCCGGAGGCTCCCAGGAGGGTGACGAACTCGCCCGGTGCGACATCGAGCGTGATGTCGTCGAGCACGAGCTGTCGCCCGCCGGGCGCGCCCGGCG
>NZ_MSGP01000311.1 GCF_002078235.1 Streptomyces viridosporus | reverse complement strand
TGCCGGTGGAGGTCGTCGCCGGGCGCGTAGAGGTACCGGTTCTGCTTGGTGCGGCCCATGAAGTCCAGCTGGTCCAGCCGCTGCCGGTGCGTCCACGGGGTGCCGTAGAAGCCCTCGGTGATGCCGCGCACGGCGACGACCTCCACCGGCAGGCCCGCTGGCGCGAGCCGTACCCGGCCGAACGGCGCGCGGAGTTCCGGGAGCTGGCCGAGCGGGCCGGGCGCAACCACGTCACGCTCGGCTGGGCGGTGGCGCCGGGCCAGGCGATGTGCTTCGCCTCGGACGCCGACGTGCGCGCGCTGACCCGCAAGCTCGACGCGATGCGGGCGCTGGGGTTCCGCGCCTTCCAGCTCCAGTTCCAGGACGTCAGCTACAGCGAGTGGCACTGCGGGGCGGACGCCGACCGGTTCGGCTCCGGCCCCGGGGCCGCCGCCCGCGCCCAGGCGCACGTGGCGAACGCGGTGGCCCGGCACCTGGCGGAACGCCACCCGGACTCCCCCGCCCTGTCCCTGATGCCCACCGAGTACTACGAGGACGGCTCGACCGCCTACCGGCGCGCCCTCGCGAAGGAGCTGGACGCGGGCATCGAGGTGGCGTGGACCGGCGTCGGGGTGGTGCCGCGCACCATCACGGGCGGCCAGCTCGCCGAGGCGCGGAAGGTGTTCGGGCACCCGCTGGTGACCATGGACAACTACCCGGTGAACGACTACGCCCCCGGCCGGATCTTCCTGGGCCCCTACCAGGGCCGCGAACCGGCCGTCGCCGCGGGCTCGGCCGCCCTGCTCGCCAACGCGATGGAGCAGCCCGAGGCGTCCCGCATACCGCTGTTCACCGCCGCCGACTTCGCCTGGAACCCGCGCGACTACCGGCCCCGGGAGTCCTGGCGGGCCGCGATCGCCGACCTCGCCGGCGGTGACGCCGAGCGCCGCCGGGCCCTGACCGCGCTCGCGGGGAACGCCGCGTCCTCGGTCCTGGGCGGCGAGGAGTCGGCGTACCTGCGCCCGCTGCTGGAGGACTTCTGGCGGACCCGCGCCCGCGGCGAGGACGGGACCGGTGCGGCCGGCCGGCTGCGGGCCGCCTTCACGCTGCTGCGCGAGACACCCGGGCGGCTGTCCGGCACCGCGCTCGCGGTCGAGGTCGCCCCCTGGACCGGGCAACTGGCCCGCTACGGCGACGCCGGCCTCACGGCCCTGGACCTGCTGGACGCCCAGCGGTCCGGGGACGCGGGCGCCGCCTGGACGGCGTACCGGAAGCTGGGCGAGCAGCGGGCGCGGCTGGAGTCCACGCGGGTGACGGTCGGCGAGGGCGTGCTGGACCCGTTCCTGAGCCGGGCGCAGAAGGCGTACGAGAGCTGGGCCGGCATCGACCGCGAGCCGTCCGCGCCCTCCGGCGACCCGGCCGGCGAGCGCACCCTGCGCCTCGACCGGGCCCGCTCCCTGAACTCCGTGACGGTGCTCGCCGAGCCCGGCACGCAGGGCACGGTGGAGGTGCACGTGCCGGGCGAGGGCTGGCGCGGCCTCGGCGCGCTGTCCGGCACGGGCGCCACCGAACTGCGGGCCGACGGGCCGGCCGACGCCGTCCGGGTCACCGGCGCCGACCCGGACCGGGTCCGGCACCTGATCCCCTGGTACGCGGACACGGCCGCCGCCTCCCTGGAGCTGTCCGAGGGCCGTGCGGACGCCGACATCGGCGGCACCCGGCGGCTGACGGCCACCCTCGGCTCGCTGCGCCCCGGCGAGGCGCGCGGCAGGCTGACCGTCGAGGCCCCCGAGGGCCTGCGGGTCGAGGTCCCCGCCGGACCGCTGACCGTGCCGCGCGGCACGCCGCTGGAGGTACCGGTCGAGGTGACCGTGGAACCGGGCACGCCGGCCCGGTCGTACGAGGTCCGGTTCGGCTTCGGCGGGGTGAGCCGCACGCTGACCGTCCACGCCGTCCCGCGCATCGGGGGCCCCGACCTGGCCCGCACCGGCCGGGCGACCTCCTCGGCCGACGAGACCCCCGACTTCCCGGCCCCGGCGGCGAACGACGGCGACCCGGCCACCCGCTGGTCCTCCCCGGCCGAGGACGACTCCTGGTGGCAGGTGGAGCTGGAGCGTCCGGTGCGGCTCGGGAAGGTGGAGCTGCACTGGCAGGACGCGCACCCGTCGGCGTACCGCGTCGAGGTCTCGGCGGACGGCCGCACCTGGCGCACCGCGGCGACGGTGCGGGACGGGCGCGGCGGCCGGGAGACCGTCCGCATGGACGAGCCGGAGGTGCGCCACATCCGCGTCCAGGGCGAGAAGCGGGCCACGCGGTACGGGTACTCGCTGTGGTCGGTGGAGGCGTACGCGGTCGCGGACTGACCCGTCCCGGCCGCCGCCGTGAACCGGCGCCCCCGGGGCCGCCGATAGACGGGGTGTGAGACTGTTCCGCCCCGTGGGGGGCCACCGGGAGAAGGACGGGGAGGACTCCGACGCGGCTCTGCTGAGGGCCGTCGCGGGCGGGGACCCGGCGGCGATGGCCGCGTTGTACGACCGGCACGCGGGATGGCTGTACGCGCGGCTGAGCCGGCGCTGCGCCGACCCCGAGACCGTGCGGGAGGTGCTCCAGGACACGTTCGTCACGGTGTGGCGGTCGGCGGGCGCGCACCGCGGCGAGCAGGCCGGCGGCTGGCTGTGGACCATCGCCGCGCGGCGCCTGGTCGACACCTACCGGGCGCAGGAGCGGGCCGCGCGGCTGCGCACGGCGCCGATGGAGGAGGCGTGGGACGGCCGTCCGGCGGTCGGGGCCGCGTCGCCGTCCGCCGAGGACCGGGTGCTGGCGGGCCTGGAGTACGGGGACGTGGGCACCGCCCTCGACCGGCTCTCGCCCGAGCTGCGCGAGGTGCTGCGCGCCACGGTCGTCGACGGGCTGAGCACCCGGGAGGCCGCGCGGCTGCTGGGCATCCCCGAGGGGACCGTCAAGTCCCGGGCGATGCGCGCCCGCGCCGAACTCCGCGCGGCGCTCGCGCAGCTGAGCCCGTCACCGATGGGAGGTCCGGCATGACCGGCTGGCACGCGTCCGACCACCTCGTCGCCCGTTACGCCGACGGCTGTCTGCCGGAGGCGGACGCGTGGTCGCTGGAGAAGCACCTGGAGTCCTGCGGCGGTTGCGCGCGGCGGGTCTCGCGGGCGGTGCGCGCGACGGCGGCGGGCCCGGTGCTGGACGGCATCCGCGAGAAGATCCTGGCCGACGTCCGCGAGGCGATCCCGGCCCGGGTCCCCGAGGCGGCGCCGGCGGGCGGGGCGGCGGTCCCGACGGCGCACGGTCCGGTGCCCGGGGCGCCGGATCCCGCGCGCCCCACCGGATCCCCGGCCCGGGCCCGGCCGCGCGTGTACCGGTGGCCGTCCGCCGGCCCGGGCGCCGTGCGCCTGCTGTGGGCCCTGGGACCGGCCGTGCGCGGGGCCTGGCTGCCGGCCGTGCTGCTCGTCGCCGCCGGCGCCGTCGCGCTCGCCCACGGGGGCGGGATCGCGCACGCACGGCCCTGGCTGCTGGCCCTCGCCCCGGTCGTACCGGTCGCCGGGGTCGCCCTGTCCTACGGGCCGCACGCCGACCCGATGCACGAGATCACCGCGGCCACGCCGTCGGCCGGGCTGCGGCTGGTCCTGATGCGCACGGCCGCCGTGCTGGCGGTGAGTCTGCCGCTGCTGACCCTCGCCGGGGCGCTGCTGCCGTCCGCGGGCGCCCCGAACCCGGCCGCCTGGCTGCTGCCCGGTCTCGCGCTGACCCTGGCCTCGCTGGCCCTGGCCGGATACGTCGGCCTGCGCGCCGCCACGTCCGTGACCGGCGGCGGCTGGCTGTGCGCCGTCCTCGGCCCGGTGCTCACCGCACCGG
>NZ_MSGP01000310.1 GCF_002078235.1 Streptomyces viridosporus | reverse complement strand
GCCGGACGGAGGCCCGGGCCCCGCCGCCAGGGCCCGGGCCTCCGTCCGGCCGTGGGCCTGGGAGCCGAACAGCCGACGGCTGCCGAACGGGCCCGGGTGGCGGATCTGCGCAGGCGGTGAGGGCGCGGTGTCGCCCCCGTCACCGGATCGTACGGAGGCCCGGCGGGCCCGCGCACGAGAGGCGCCCGGCGGATCCTCGGTCGGTCCGCCGGGCGCTTTGTCGCGTCGTGTCGGTCAGTCCTTGATCTCGCAGAGGGCGGCGCCGGCCGTGACGGACGCGCCGACCTGGGCGGTCAGTGCCTTGACGGTGCCGGAGCGGTGGGCGTTGAGGGGCTGCTCCATCTTCATCGCCTCCAGCACCACCACCAGGTCGCCCTCCTGGACCTGCTGGCCCTCCTCCACCGCGACCTTGACGATGGTGCCCTGCATCGGGGAGGCCAGGGTGTCGCCGGAGGCGGCCGGCCCGGACCGCCTGGCCGCCCGCCGCCGGGGCTTGGCGCCGGCCGCCAGGCCGGTGCGGGCCAGGGACATGCCCAGCGAGGCGGGCAGGGAGACCTCCAGGCGCTTGCCGCCGACCTCGACCACCACCGTCTCGCGGTCCGCCTCCTCCTCCGCCTCCGCGCCGCCGCCGGCGGGGGTGAAGGGCGGCAGGTCGTTGACGAACTCGGTCTCGATCCACCGGGTGTGCACGGTGAACGGCCCCGCCGAGCCGGTGAGCTCGGGGGCGAAGGCGGGGTCGGTGACCACCCTGCGGTGGAAGGGCAGGGCGGTGGCCATGCCCTCGATGCGGAACTCCGCCAGCGCCCGGGCGGCGCGCTGCAGCGCCTCGGCGCGGGTGCGGCCGGTGACGATCAGCTTGGCCAGCAGCGAGTCCCAGGCCGGGCCGATCACGCTGCCCGCCTCCACCCCCGCGTCCAGCCGCACCCCGGGCCCGGTGGGCGCGGCGAAGGCGGTGACGGTGCCCGGGGCGGGCAGAAAGCCGCGGCCGGGGTCCTCGCCGTTGATGCGGAACTCGAAGGAGTGGCCGCGCAGCGGCGGGTCGTCGTAGCCCAGGGGCTCGCCGTCGGCGATGCGGAACATCTCGCGCACCAGGTCGATCCCGGCGACCTCCTCGGTGACCGGGTGCTCGACCTGCAGGCGGGTGTTGACCTCCAGGAAGGAGACGGTGCCGTCGGCGCCGACGAGGAACTCCACGGTGCCGGCGCCGACGTAGCCGGCCTCGCGCAGGATGGCCTTGGAGGCCCGGTACAGCTCGGCGGTCTGCTCCGCGGTCAGGAACGGGGCGGGGGCCTCCTCGACCAGCTTCTGGTGGCGGCGCTGCAGCGAGCAGTCCCGGGTGGAGACGACCACCACGTTGCCGTGGGTGTCGGCCAGGCACTGGGTCTCCACGTGCCGGGGCCGGTCCAGGTAGCGCTCCACGAAGCACTCGCCGCGGCCGAAGGCGGCCACCGCCTCGCGGACCGCGGAGTCGTACAGCTCGGGGATCTCCTCCCGGGTGCGGGCGACCTTCAGGCCGCGCCCGCCGCCGCCGAAGGCGGCCTTGATGGCGATCGGCAGCCCGTGCCGGTCGGCGAAGGCCAGCACCTCCTCGGCGCCGGCCACCGGGTCGGGGGTGCCGGCCACCAGCGGGGCGCCGGCGCGCTGGGCGATGTGCCGGGCGGCGACCTTGTCGCCCAGGTCCCGGATGGCCTGCGGGGGCGGGCCGATCCAGGTCAGGCCGGCGTCCAGCACCGCCTGCGCGAACGCGGCGTTCTCCGAGAGGAAGCCGTAGCCGGGGTGGACCGCGTCCGCGCCCGACTCCCGCGCCGCGGCCAGCACCTTGTCCATGTCCAGGTAGCTGGTGGCCGGGGTGTCACCGCCCAGGGCGAACGCCTCGTCCGCGGCGCGGACATGCAGGGCGTCCCGGTCCGGATCGGCGTAGACCGCCACGCTCGCGATCCCGGCGTCCCGGCAGGCCCGGGCCACCCGGACAGCGATTTCGCCACGATTGGCGATGAGCACCTTG
>NZ_MSGP01000031.1 GCF_002078235.1 Streptomyces viridosporus | reverse complement strand
TCCCCCTCCCCCCGGCGAACCGTCCCGGGCCGGGAGCCGGGCCGGGGAGGGGCGGGAGCGGCCCGGGCGGCGGGAGACGGCCGAGGAGGCTCCGCGCGACACGTGGCAGTGGAAAGGGCACGCCCCGGGCGAGGCGGACGGCGAGGGTCCGGACGCCGAGGCCGGGAGGCCGGACGCGGCGGGCGTCGGCGGCCGGCCCGACGCACCGCGCGAGGGGGACGACGACACCGCCCCGCGGGCGCCGGCGTCGCAGGAAGCGGTTCCCGTGTCCTCCGCGCCGCCGCGGACGTCCGCGCCGGACTCCGTCACGAGCGCCGAGCGCCCCGTCGAGCCCGTCCTGCGGATCCTGCCGCTCGGCAGCGGGCTGATGCTCATCGGCCTCGGTCTGGGGCTCGCCATCGTCGCGCTGCGCATGCGCCAGGGCGGCGGCCTGTCCTGACCCGGCCCGGGAGCGGTCGCCCCCGGGCCGGGCCCCACGGCCGACGCCGCTCAGTCCGCCACGACCAGCAGCACCTTTCCGATGTGACCGCTGTCCTCCACGACCCGGTGGGCGGCGGCCGCGTCCGACATCGGGATCTCCCGGTCGACGACGGGACGGACGTGGCCGTCGGCGACGAGCGGCCACACGTGTTCCCGTACGGCCGCCACGATCGCCGCCTTCTCCTCCAGCGGCCGGGCCCGCAGCGAGGTCGCGCTGACGGCGGCGCGCTTGCGCAGGAGGGCGCCGATGTTCAGCTCGCCCTTGACGCCGCCCTGCATGCCGATGATCGCGAGCCGGCCGTTGACGGCGAGGGCCCGGACGTTGCGGTCCAGGTACTTGGCCCCCATGTTGTCCAGGATGACGTCCGCGCCGGCGCCGTCGGTGGCCTGCTCCAGCTCGGCGACGAAGTCCTGCTCGCGGTAGTTGATCAGGATGTCGGCGCCGAGTTCGGCGCAGCGGTCCAGCTTCTCCTTGGTCCCCGCCGTGACGGCGACCCTGGCACCGACGGCCTTGGCGAGCTGGATCGCCATGGTGCCGATGCCGCTGGAGCCGCCGTGCACGAGGAGGGTCTCGCCGGGACGGAGGTGGGCGACCATGAAGACGTTCGACCAGACCGTGCAGACGACCTCCGGGAGCGCCGCCGCCCGCTTGAGGTCGAGCCCCGCGGGGACGGGCAGCAGCTGACCGACCGGGACGGCCACCTTCTCGGCGTAACCGCCGCCGGCCAGCAGCGCGCAGACCTCGTCGCCGACGGCCCATCCGCCCACGCCGGGTCCGACCGCGGCGATCCGCCCGGAGCACTCCAGGCCGGGGTACGGGGACGCGCCGGGCGGGGGGTCGTAGAAGCCCTGCCGCTGGAGGATGTCGGCCCGGTTGACGGCCCCGGCCACCACCTCGACCAGGACCTCGCCCTCACCGGGCACGGGATCGGGGACCTCGTCCCACACCAGCGCCTCGGGTCCACCGGGTTCGGGAATCGTGATCGCATGCATGAGGGGGACGGTACTCCTGGGGCCGGGGCTCCGGGGAAGGACTCCCGGGGACGGAGCTGCGGGGAAAGGCTTCTGCGGGCGGGACTTCCGGGAAAGGCTCCTGGAGCCGGGACTTCCGGGGAAGGACTCCCGGGGTCGGGACTCCCGGGCCGGGACGGAGGGCCCGGGTCGCGCGTCCCGCTCCCGGGGGCGGGGTCCGCGTCGGCCGTGGGACCGGTTCGCGGGAAGAGCGCGTGCGGGAGCGATGAGTTCGCACGACGGCGACGGTCTCTCCTGGCGTAGCCCACGCACGCGGAAGGACCCGAAGCATGAGCACGCAGACGTCCGGCCTGGCGATCGAGACCGCCGGCCTGGTCAAAACCTTCGGTGAGACCCGGGCCGTCGACGGGGTCGACCTCGCCGTACCGGCCGGCACGGTGTACGGGGTCCTCGGACCGAACGGCGCCGGCAAGACCACCACCGTGAAGATGCTCGCCACCCTCCTGCGTCCGGACGGCGGCGAAGCCCATGTCTTCGGTCACGACATCGTGCGCGAGGCCGACGCGGTGCGCGGCCGGGTGAGCCTCACCGGCCAGTACGCCTCCGTGGACGAGGACCTCACCGGCACCGAGAACCTGGTCCTGCTGGGCCGGCTCCTGGGGCACGGCAAGTCCGCCGCCCGCGTCCGCGCCGCCCGGCTCCTGGAGGCCTTCGGGCTCACGGAAGCGGCCGGGAAGCAGGTCAAGCACTACTCCGGGGGCATGCGACGGCGCATCGACATCGCCGCGTCCATCCTCAACACCCCCGACCTGCTGTTCCTCGACGAACCCACGACCGGTCTGGACCCGCGCAGCCGCAATCAGGTGTGGGACATCGTGCGCGCGGTCGTCGCCCAGGGCACGACCGTGCTGCTGACCACCCAGTACCTGGACGAGGCCGACCAGCTGGCGTCCCGGATCGCCGTCATCGACCACGGCAGGGTGATCGCCGAGGGCACCAAGGGCGAGCTGAAGGCGTCCGTCGGCGCCGGCTCCGTCCATCTGCGGCTGCGGGACCCCGATCAACGGCCGCTCGCCGCGGACCTGCTGCGCCGCGTCCTCGACGCACAGGTGCAGGACGAATCCGACCCGGTGGCGCTGACCGCCCGCCTCGGTACGGCCGCGAGCCACGACACCGCCGCCGAACAGGCCGCCCGCGCGCTGGGCGAACTGGCCCGCGCCGGCGTCACCGTCGACAACTTCTCCCTCGGCCAGCCCAGTCTGGACGAGGTGTTCCTCGCCCTCACCGGCCACGACACCCACGCACCCGGCTCCGGCCGCTCCCACGACCCGAAGGACGAGGTGGCTGCATGAGCACCGCGACGACCACCGAGAGCACCGAACTCGCCCCGGTCAGCGCCGATTCCCTCGCCGAGCTGTTGGTCTCCGAGGAGCGCCCGCCCCGGCCCAGCGCCTGGTCGGCCTCGATGACCTTCGGCTGGCGCGCGGTCCTGAAGATCAAGCACGTGCCGGAGCAGCTCTTCGACGTCACCGCGTTCCCGATCATGATGGTGCTGATGTACACCTACCTGTTCGGCGGGGCGCTGGCCGGGTCGCCGAAGGAGTACATCCAGTTCCTGCTGCCGGGCGTCCTGGTGATGTCGGTCGTGATGATCACGATGTACACCGGTGTCTCGGTCAACACGGACATCGAGAAGGGCGTCTTCGACCGGTTCCGCACCCTGCCGATCTGGCGGCCGTCGACGATGGTCGGCTATCTGCTCGGCGACGCCCTGCGCTACACCATCGCGTCCGTCGTGATCCTGACCGTCGGCATGGTCCTCGGCTACCGGCCCGACGGCGGGGTCGCCGGCGTGCTCGTCGGCATCGCGCTGCTGGTGGCGTTCGCGTTCGCGTTCTCGTGGATCTGGACGATGTTCGGGCTCATGCTGCGCACCGAGAAGTCGGTGATGGGCGTCAGCATGATGGTGATCTTCCCGCTCACCTTCCTGTCCAACGTCTTCGTCGACCCGAGGACCATGCCGGGCTGGCTCCAGGCGTTCGTCAACAACAGCCCCGTCACCCACCTCGCGTCCGCGGTGCGCGGAGTGATGGCGGGTGACTGGCCGGCGGACGAGATCGCCTGGTCGCTGGGGTGGGCGGGCCTGTTCGTGCTGGTCTTCGGGCCGATCACGATGCGGCTCTACAACCGCAAGTGACGGCAGCCGCGCCTGACACGGCTCCACGACCGCCGGGAACGCACGACCGTCGGGAACGCACGACCGCCGGAAGCGCGCGCACGACCACCGGGAACGCATGGCCGCCGGACCCGCGGGCCGCCGGACCCGCGGGCCGTGCTCAGGTCCGGGGGAGCGGGCGGATGTCGGGCGCGACCTGCGTGCCCGGCGTCACCCGTACGATCGTGATCAACCGGTCCGTCAGCTCCAGCGTCCCGACGGCCGGATCGTCGTAGCCGAGCACCCGGTGCCCGCGCAGCACGCTCACCACCAGATCGTCCACCTCGCGCGGTGTCCTGCCCACCTCGGCCTTTATGACCGGCCGCTCGACGATGTCGAGCCCCGTGCCCTGCTGGATGAGGTCCTCCATCACCATGCCGGCCGCGGGGCTGAGCACGGACAGACCGAGCAGCCGGCCGGCCGCGCTGGCGCTGGTGATGACCGCGTCGGCCCCGGACTGCTTCAGCAGCGGCGCGTTCTCCTCCTCGCGCACGGCGACCACGATCTTCGCGTTCCGGTTGAGCTGGCGGGCCGTCAGGGTCACTAGCACGGCCGTGTCGTCGCGCTGCGTGGCGATGATGATCTGCTTCGCCCGGTACACCTCGGCCCGCTTCAGCACCTCGCTGCGCGTGGCATCACCTATCACTCCCGCGAAGCCGTCCACCGCGGCCGCGTCGATCGCCTTCTCGCTGGGGTCGACCACCACGACCTGTTCCTTCCGCAGCCCCGTGGCGCAGACGGTCTTGATCGCGGACCTGCCCTTGGTGCCGAACCCGACGACAACGGTGTGATCGCGCAACGTGGACCTCCAGCGGTTCAGTCGCCACTCCTCCCGGGTGCGTTCGGTGAGGGCCTCGAGGGTGGTGCCGACCAGGATGATCAGGAACAGCACGCGCAGCGGCGTGATGACGAAGATGTTGGTCAGACGGGCGCCGTCGCTGACCGGCGTGATGTCGCCGTACCCGGTGGTGGAGAGGGTGACGGTTGCATAGTAGAAGGCGTCGAGGAGGTCGACGGACCCGTCGGAGTTGTCGGCGTAGCCCTCGCGGTCGGCGTACACGATGAACGCCGTCACCACCAGCACCAGCAGAGCCATCGACAGCCGCTTGACGACCTGGCGGATCGGATGCTCCACCATCTTCCTCGGGAGTTTCACCCGATGGGTCACCAGATGTTCGTCCGCCTGGCGGGCGATGGCGTCCTGACCCGGAAGTTTCACGTGAAACACACCCCGATTCCCCCGGAGGCCCAGGGCAGATCGAGCAGTTCCGCCTCCTGGCCGGGCCGTGCCCCGCCCGGCGGTACGACGGCGAGCGCATCGGCCGCCGCGACACCGCGCAGCATGGCCGGGCCGTTGTAGAGCAGCGGCAGGGCCCGGTCGCCGCGCAGGGAGACGGGAACGAGCCGGGTGTCGTACGGGTGTCCCTGCACCGCGTCCCGCAGCGGCAACGTGTACGGCTCCGGGGCGGGGCGCGCGGCGAGGGTCCGCAGCAGGGGCTCGGCGAGGGTGAGCAGGCCGGAGACGGCGGCGAGGGGGTTGCCGGGCAGGCCGACGAGATGCTGGTTCTCCCGGGTACGGGCCAGGAGCATGGGGTGGCCGGGGCGCACCTGGACGCCGTCCACGAGGAGTTCGGCGCCGATGCGGCGCAGCGTGGGGTGGACATGGTCGACCGGGCCGGCGGCGGTGCCGCCGGTGGTGACGACGACGTCCGCGTCGGACGCCGTGAGCGCCTCGTGCAACGCGTCCTCGTCGTCGCCGATCCGGCGGACGGCGGTGGCCTCGGCGCCGAGTGCGCGCAGCCAGGGCGGCAGCATCGGGCCGAGCGCGTCCCGGATCAGCCNNCGTCGCCGAGGACGAACACGTCGACGCGGGGACGGGGAACGACGCTGAGCGTGTCGTACCCGGCGGCCGCGGCCATGCCCAGGACGGCCGGGGTCGTCCGGGTGCCGGCGGACAGCAACTGGTCCCCGCTGCGGCACTCCTGGCCGCGGGGGCGGATGTCCTGGCCGTGCGTGACCGTGTGCGGTGCTCCGGCGGCCGCGGTGACGTGCAGACGGCCCGTGGCGTCGGTGCGCCCGTGCTCGCTGCG
>NZ_MSGP01000309.1 GCF_002078235.1 Streptomyces viridosporus | reverse complement strand
GGGCCGGGACCTGCGCTGGCGCTGCACCGCCGTGGAGCTGGGCGGTCCCCGCCCGCACCGCGCGGAGGACCGCTGACCGCGCGGAGAACGCCCGAGGGCCGGGCACCCTGGGGTGCCCGGCCCTCGGCCTGCCCGGAACCGCTCCGCACGGAGCGGCCCCGCTCACTTCTTGCGGCGACGCCCGCCCCGCGCCTGCTTGCGGCGCTCCGCGCGGGTGAGGCCGTCGGCCTCGGAGCGCACCGGCTCGTCGTCGGTGGCGAACTCGCCCTCGACGGTGCCGCCCTCGCCGTCCACCGTCGGCGCGGAGAAGTGCAGGTTCCGCCGCTGCGGAGCGTCGAGCCCCTTCGCGCGGATCTCCGGGCGCGCACCCGCCTGCGCGGGCACCGCGTCGTGCTTCTCCAGGTCGGCCACCGGCTTGACGTCCTCGACCGGGACCTCCTCGACCTGCTGCTCGACCTGGACCTCCAGGTTGAACAGGTAGCCGACCGACTCCTCCTTGATGCCCTCCATCATGGCCTGGAACATGTCGAAGCCCTCGCGCTGGTACTCGACCAGCGGGTCCTTCTGCGCCATCGCGCGCAGGCCGATGCCCTCCTGGAGGTAGTCCATCTCGTAGAGGTGCTCGCGCCACTTGCGGTCCAGGACCGACAGCACGACCCGGCGCTCCAGCTCACGCATGATCTCGGAGCCGAGCTGCGCCTCGCGGGCCTCGTACTGGGCGCGGATGTCGTCCTTGATGGACTCGGAGATGAACTCGGCGGTCAGTCCGGCCCGGTCGCCGGCCTCCTCCTCGAGCTCCTCGACGCTGATGCTCACCGGGTAGAGCTGCTTGAACGCGCCCCACAGCCGGTCCAGGTCCCAGTCCTCGGGGAAGCCCTCGGCGGTCTCGGCCTGGACGTAGGCGTCGATGGTGTCGTCCATGAAGTGCTGGATCTGCTCGTGCAGGTCCTCGCCCTCCAGGACGCGGCGCCGCTCGCCGTAGATGACCTCGCGCTGCCGGTTCATGACTTCGTCGTACTTCAGGACGTTCTTGCGGGTCTCGAAGTTCTGCGTCTCGACCTGCGACTGGGCGGAGGCGATGGCCCGCGTGACCATCTTGTTCTCGATGGGCACGTCGTCCGGCACGTTCGCCATCGACATCACGCGCTCGACCATCTGGGCCTTGAACAGACGCATCAGGTCGTCGCCGAGCGAGAGGTAGAAGCGGGACTCGCCGGGGTCGCCCTGACGGCCGGAACGGCCGCGGAGCTGGTTGTCGATGCGCCGCGACTCGTGCCGCTCGGTGCCCAGGACGTAGAGGCCGCCGAGCTTCTCGACCTCCTCCTTCTCCGCCTTGACCGCCTGCTCGGCCCGGGCGAGCGCCTCGGGCAGGACCTGCGCCCACTCCTCGATGTGCTCCTCGGGGTCGAGGCCGCGCTGGCGCAGCTCCGCCTCCGCGAGGTCCTCGGGGTTGCCGCCGAGCTTGATGTCCGTACCGCGGCCCGCCATGTTCGTAGCCACGGTGACGGCGCCCCTGCGGCCGGCCTGGGCGACGATCGACGCCTCGCGCTCGTGGTGCTTGGCGTTCAGCACCTCGTGCTGGATGCCGCGCTTGCTGAGCTGCTGCGAGAGGTACTCGGACTTCTCCACCGAGGTGGTGCCGACGAGGATCGGCTGCCCCTTGCGGTGCTTCTCCTCGATGTCGTCGACGACCGCCTCGAACTTGGCGACCTCGGTGCGGTAGATGAGGTCGGACTGGTCCTTGCGGACCATCGGCCGGTTGGTCGGGATGGGCACCACGCCGAGCTTGTAGATCTGGTGGAACTCGGCGGCCTCGGTCATCGCCGTACCGGTCATGCCGGACAGGCCGGGGACCTCCTTGCCGTTGTGGTCACGGCGCTTGTAGAGGCGGAAGAAGTTCTGGAGCGTGATCGTGGCGAGCGTCTGGTTCTCGTCCTTGATCGGCACGCCCTCCTTCGCCTCGATCGCCTGGTGCATGCCCTCGTTGTAGCGGCGGCCGGCGAGGATGCGGCCGGTGTGCTCGTCGACGATCATGACCTCGTCGTCGATGATGACGTAGTCCTTGTCGCGCTTGAAGAGCTCCTTGGCCTTGATGGCGTTGTTCAGGTAGCCCACGAGCGGGGTGTTCACCGACTCGTACAGGTTGTCGATGCCCAGCCAGTCCTCGACCTTGGCGACGCCGGACTCGTGGATGGCGACGGTGCGCTTCTTCTCGTCGACGTCGTAGTCGCCGGTCTCCTCGATGCCCTTGAGCGGCTGGCCGGCCTCGCCCCGCTTGAGGCGCCTGACCAGCTTGGCGAAGTCGCCGTACCACTTGGTGGCCTGGTCGGCCGGGCCGGAGATGATCAGCGGCGTACGGGCCTCGTCGATGAGGATGGAGTCGACCTCGTCGACGATGGCGAAGTTGTGGCCGCGCTGGACGAGTTCGTCCTTGGACCACGCCATGTTGTCGCGCAGGTAGTCGAAGCCGAACTCGTTGTTCGTGCCGTAGGTGATGTCGCAGGCGTACTGCTCGCGGCGCTGGGCCGGCGTCATGTTGGCGAGGATGCAGCCGACGCTCAGACCCAGGAACTTGTGGACGCGGCCCATCATCTCGGAGTCGCGCTCGGCCAGGTAGTCGTTGACCGTGATGATGTGGACGCCCTTGCCCGCCAGGGCGTTCAGGTACGCCGGCAGGGTGCCGACGAGGGTCTTGCCCTCACCGGTCTTCATCTCGGCCACGTAGCCCATGTGCAGGGCGGCGCCGCCCATGATCTGGACGTCGTAGTGCCGCTGGCCCAGGACGCGCTTGGCGGCCTCGCGGACGGTGGCGTACGCCTCGGGCAGCAGGTCGTCCAGGCTCTCACCGTCGGCGTAGCGCTCCCGGTACTCGTCGGTGAGGGCCCGCAGCTCGGCGTCGGAGAGGTCGACGAAGTCCTCTTCGATGGAGTTGACCTGGTCCGCGATGCGGTGCAGCTTGCGCAGGATCTTGCCTTCGCCTGCACGCATGATCTTCGAGAGGACGGACACGGGGGTTGGTCTCCTTGCCGGTCGGGCCTGGGACGGTCGGTTTCCGTTTCACTGATTGGGCAACGGCCATCGTATGCGAGGACCCCACCGCGCCGGGAGGCCCGCAGTGACGGCGGCCGTGTGCCGCTTCCCATCTGTTGCACGACTGCGTCGAAAAGCACAACGTCCGGGGCGCCCGGATGGTGCCGTGTCGCCCCGGGGAATCGCACGAAGAGTGACCGTCTTCTCACTCGGGGCCACGTGCCTGGCGCCGTTCCCGGCCCACCCCCCAGAATCGCCCGATGGAACCCGTCACGCTCACCACCGACCGCCTCCTGCTGCGCACGGTCGGCCCGCAGGACACCGACGCGGTGTACGCCGCCTGCCAGGATCCCGACATCCAGCGCTGGACCACCGTCCCCTCCCCGTACCTGCCGGAGCACGCGC
Source organism: Streptomyces viridosporus (assembly GCF_002078235.1). Taxonomy (GTDB): domain Bacteria; phylum Actinomycetota; class Actinomycetes; order Streptomycetales; family Streptomycetaceae; genus Streptomyces; species Streptomyces viridosporus. The sequence continues at coordinate 14,515 of NZ_MSGP01000309.1, read as the reverse complement.
GGGGCTTCACCGAGCAGATGGCCCCCGACGGCTGGGCGAACGGTTCGATGTTCACCTTCGGCGCCTTCCTCCCCGCCGGGGACCTCGCGGGCATGCTCGGCATCACCGTGCGCTCCCTCGGCGTGGGCGAGATCGGCTTCTGGGGGACGAAGGAGCACCGCGGCAACGGCTACGTCACCGAGGCCGCCGTCGCCGTCGCGCGCTGGGCGTTCACCCGGATGTCGATCGACCGCGTGGAGTGGCGCGCGGAGGTGGGCAACCGGTCCTCCCGCGCGGTGGCCGAACGCGCGGGCTTCACCGTCGAGGGCACCCTGCGCTCGGCGATCAACAACAAGGGAGTGCTGCGGGACTGCTGGGTGGGCTCCCTCCTCCCCTCCGACCTGGGGCTGCCGTCGACGGTGCCGTACCTGCCGGGCCGGGGGTGAGGCCGGTCCGGTCCCGGTTGTCAGTGCCACCCCCTATCGTGCGGACCCATGACGACCCACCCGCGTCCGATCACGGAACTCTCGGCTGACGAGGCCCGCCGCATCGCCCTGCGGGCCCAGGGCCTCCTCGGTGCCCCCGACCGCCGCTCCGGTGTCCGGGGCGTCCTCCGCCACCTGGGCGCGGTGCAGCTCGACACGATCTCCGTCCTGGCCCGCTCCCACGAGCTCATCCCCTACGCCCGTCTGGGCGCCGTGGGCCGTGGGGCCGTCGAGGAGGCGTACTGGAGGACGGGCTCCCGGCCGCCGCACGCCTTCGAGTACTGGTCGCACGCCGCGTGCGTCCTCCCCATCGAGGAGTGGCCCCACTTCGCCTTCCGCCGCCGCGCCTACCGCGACCGCCCGCACTGGAACCACGAACTCCCCGACGGGGTCTACGAACAGGTCGTCAAGCAGCTGCGCGCGGAGGGCCCCCTGACGGCCACGGAGCTGGGCGGCGCCAAGCGCACCAGCGAGTGGTGGGACTGGTCCGGCACCAAGGTCGCCGTCGAACGCGCCCTGATGTACGGCGAGGTGGTGTGCGTCGAGCGCCGCGGCTGGAAGCGGGTCTACGACCTCGCCGAGCGCGCGATCCCACCGGCGCTGCTGCACGACGAACCGGACGACACCGAGTGCCTGCGCCGCCTGGTCGGCCTGGCGGGCCGGTCCCTGGGCGTCGGTACGCGCGCGGACCTCGCCGACTACCACCGCCTCAGGACCGAGCAGGTCGACGCGGTGATCGCCGACTCGGGCCTGGTCCCGGTCGCGGTGGAGGGCTGGACCAAGCCGGCCTGGGCGGATCCGGCGGCCCTCGCGGCACCGCCGCGCGGGCGGCACCGCACGACGTTGCTGTCCCCGTTCGACTCCCTGATCTGGGAGCGGGCGCGCACGGAGCGGATCTTCGGCTTCACCCACCGCCTGGAGGCCTACGTCCCGAAGCAGAAGCGGGTGCACGGCTACTTCGCGATGCCCGTGCTCGCCGGCGGCCGGCTCGTCGGCCGCGTCGACCCGGCCCGCGCGGGCCGCACCCTGGTGGCCAAGCAGGTCACCCTGGAGGGGCCCAAGGCGGTCCCGGAGGTGGCTCGGGCCCTGGTGGAGGCGGCGGGCTGGGTGGAGTGCACGGATGTGCGCGTGGAGCGGGTCGAGGCGCCGGAGCTGCGCGAACCGCTCGTCCTGGAACTCGCCCGCGCCTTCGCCTGACGCCCGCGGCGGCCCGCGCGGCACCGTTCACCGGGCCGCCACCGGGCCGCTCACCGGATCTCGAGGATCTTCTCCCGCATCGCGTAGACCACGGCCTCCATCCTGGAGTGCAGCTGCAGCTTCTCCAGGATGTTGCGCACATGGTTCTTCACGGTGTTCTCGGAGATGAACAACTCCTTGGCGATGTCACGGTTGTTCATCCCCGTGGCCACGAGCTTGAGGACCTCGAGTTCACGGTCCGTCAGCCGGGGCGCGGGCACGAGCCGGCGCTCGTCGGTCCGCTGGATCATCGACTTGAACTCGGTGAGCAGTTTCGACGCCATGGAGGGGCTGATCTGCGACTGCCCGTCGGCCACCGCGCGGATGGCGGTGGCCACCTCGTCCGTGGAGATCTCCTTGAGGAGGTAGCCGGTCGCACCCGCCTTGATGGCGTCGTAGAGGTCGGCTTCCTCGTCGCTGATCGTCAGCATGATGATCTTCGCGCTGGGGGCCACCTCCTTGATGGAGGTGCACGCCTCGATCCCGCCCCGTTTGGGCATCCGCACGTCCATCAGGATGATGTCGGGCAGCAGGTCGGCGGCCTTCTCCACGGCTTCGGCGCCGTCCCCCGCCTCCCCGACGACCTGGATGTCCTCCTCGGCGGCGAGCACGATCTCCAGCCCGCGGCGGAACAGCGCGTGGTCGTCCACCACCAGGACCCTGATCGGCTCCTTGCGTGGAGAGCCCGCCTCCGGGCCCGTGCCGCCGACGCCGTCGCCGGCGCCCTCGGCACGCATCGGTCCGAAGCTGTCCGCCATCGTTCCTCCCCCTGAAGGCTGTGGTCCGTGGTCCGGAGCCATCGCCAACCCAAGGCAACGGCCCACCCGTTGAGCCGTTGCCGCCATGATTCCATGCCCGGACGGCACCGGGGCGACAGCAGGCGGTGCGAGGGGTCGCACACCGGTGCCCCTGGGGGCGCACACGCGCACCAGGGGCACCGGTCCCGCTGTCGCCCGGCGGATCAGCCGCCGAGTGTTCCGCCCGCCTCGGGGGAATTCGCCTCGGTGACCATCGTGTCGGTGCGGAGGTGGATGACGCCGTAGTCGTAGGCGTGTCGTCGGTAGACGACGCTGGGTTCCTTGGTCTCGGAATCGACGAACAGATAGAAGTCGTGCCCGACCAGCTCCATTTCGTAGAGAGCCTGATCGAGGGTCATGGGTGCGGCCACATGGGTCTTCTCGCGGACGACGAGAGGGCCTTCACCCTGTACTTCCAGGGAACCGATCTTCTTGGTGGGGACGGCTTCCTGCTCCTCCTCGGCGGAGAGCGCGCCGTTCCCGTCGAATGTCGCCGCGCCCGGGACGTGGTCGGGGACCTCCGCGGCCGAGATCCTGCGCACACCACGCCGCGAGAAGCGCTTGTCATGCTGCTTGCGCAGCCGTGCGTCCAGTTTTTCCGCTGCCAGGTCGAGCGCCGCGTACGGGTCGCTCGCCGCTGCCTCCGCCCGGATCACCGGACCGCGGGAGCGGAGCGTGATCTCCACTCGGTCGCAGCGGTCGGCCTGTCGGGGGTTGGGCTCCTTGGACACCTCGACGTCGAGGCTGATCACCTTGCCATCGAGCTTCTGGATCTTCTCCAGCTTCAGCTTCTCGGCCACGTGCTTCCGGAACCGCTCGGGCACCTCGGTCTTGCGGCCCTTGACGACGATGTCCACGCAGAACTCCGTTCCCGGATCACTCCGCTTCGGTGCGGAGCATCTCCCTTTTGCACCAGGCTCCGGTCATTCCCGGAACCTCGGACTCGGTGACGTCCACCTCCTCCCCCATGGGCGGGATCTCCAGTCCACCGGTGCGGGTGATGACGAAAAACCCGCAGCACGGCAATCGGATTCGAGAGGTCTGGCCTGCGGCTTTCCCTCACCACCGAACATATCTCGCCCGGAGGGATGTCGTCACCCTTTACCGTGCCGTACCTCCGTTCAGGTGAATTACCCCTCTCATTACTCTGCAACGAAGCAAGATCCCCATCAGTTCCGATTCATTTCGAAAGCATCCGGCGATGCCGCGACGACGGCCGCGCACACCACGTCGACGATCCCGTCGGCGCCGCCCGTGCCCGTCCTCCGCCGAGCCGCTCCGTTCCGCTGTTCTCCTCTGCCTTCCCCTGTCTCATCCCTGTACACGGACGCGGGACCCGAAATGCTCGAAACAGCCCCCGCACCGGGCTCCGCCCGCACCGCGCGTGCGGCCTCCGCCAGTGACGCGCCGGTCGTCATCAGGTCGTCGACGAGCACGACCGGGCCGCCGGAGAGCAACCGGCCGCAACCGGGGGCCACCACCAGCGCGCCGGCGAGATTGGCCAGCCGCTGCCGGGAGTCCAGCCCCGACTGGTCGGCCACGTACCGCCGCTGCCGCAGCGCGGGAAGCACCCGGGCGGACACCCCCGTCCGCCGCAGCGCACCCGCCGCCGCGAACGCGATCCGCCGGGCGGGATCGTGCCCGCGCGCCCGCACGGTCCGCCGCGCGGACGGCACGGGGACGAGCAGCACCGGACCCGGAACCCGGTGGACCCCTGCGGCGGCGTCTTCGTACGGCACCGCTCCCCGTGCCCCCGCCGTGCGCCCCCCTGCCGTGCGCAGCCCCGCCCGCACCGCTCCCGCCAGGGCCTCGCCCAGCGGTCCGGCGAGGGCCAGGGCGCCCCGTTCCTTGTGCGCCAGCAACGTGGCGCGCACCTCGTCCGCGTACCGGGCCGCCGCGTGCACCGGTGGCAGCCCGGCCGGCTCCGGGACCGGCCGGACCCGGCGCGGCCCGGCCCCGCCCAGCACCGTACGGCACCGGGCGCAGAGCACCGTACGAGGCCTGCCGCATCCCCCGCACTCGGCCGGGAGCACCAGGTCGGTGAGGTCCTGCCACCATCCCCGCATGGCGCCACCATGCCCCCGCCCGTCCCGACCCGGCCACCCCTGTGGACAACCGCACGCGGGACGGGCCGTCCGCGACGGACCGGGAACGCCCGCCCCGTGGTCCGCTCACCCCGGATAGACGGGCGCCGTCCCCTCCGTCACCTTCTGCCACTGCGCCCCCGAGGGCAGCCGGACGATCCCGTCCACGGAGTACGCCACCAGGGGCGTCTGCTCGTCGGCCGCGGCGGTGACGTCCTTGACCCCGGTCAGCGCGGCGGGCGGCGGCACGTCCGGTATGGAGCCGTCGACCTCGACGTACTTCATCTGCTCCACACCCCCCTGCTCGCGTCCGACCACCACGAGCCGGCTCTCCCCGGTCCAGGACATGGCGGTGACCTGCTCCAGCTCGGGCGTCGCGGAGCGCAGTTCCCGCACCGTGACCGCCGTCCGCCCGTCGGTCCCCCCGTCCGGTCCGCTCCGTTCGATCCGCCCGATCATCAAGGACCGCCGGTCGCCCTCCTCCACGACGAGCGCGATCCGCACCCCGTCGGCGGCCACCCGGACCGCCTGCACCCGGCCGTCCAGACCCGGTGTCCGTACCGGCAGCGGCTCTTCCGCGCCCCCCACCAGCAGGTACAGCCCCGGGTTCCCGGGGTCCCGGTCGGCCACCCACAGATCGCCCTGGGCGTCCCAGCTCGGCGCGCTCAGCCGGTCCTGCTCGCGCTTGCCCCGGCTGCGCAGTACGGGCTCGCCGAGCGAACCGCTCGTCACCAGCGCGGAGACGTACAGCGACGTGCCGTCGGCGGAGACCCCGGCCGCGGTGCGCTCGTCCCGCGCGACCGCCACCGAGCGCAGCGTCCTCCCGCCTTCGCCCAGCGCTCCCGGCACCGGTTCCGGCTCCATGTCGCTGCCGCCCGCGGCGATCCGCACCAGCCGCTGCTCCTCGTCGACGAAGTACAGGTGCTCCGGCCGGTCCAGCGTGCTCCGGACGGCCACGGTCTCGGCGTCGTCCTGGGCGAGCGAGCACAGCTGCTCGTCACCGGCCCGCAACTCGACCTCCTCCACCACCGGGCTGAGGTTGCGCAACGTGAACAGCAGCTGGGCCGCCATCTCCTCGCACTGTTCGGCGCCGGCCTCGGCCGCCCCGCCGTTGAGCGGCACGGTCAGCCTGCCCCGGTCGTCCACCGTCAGTGAGCCGGTTCCCTTCCGCAGTTCCGTGCCCGCGGGGAAGCTCGACCTGACGACCGGGTCCAGCCAGGCCGTGGGACCGGCGAGGAGGGAGCGCACCATCTGGGTCGTGGGATCCACATGGCTGCGCACGTAGACGGGATCGGCGACCGCCGACGGCAGCGCGCTCGCGTCGGTCCCCTCGGTGTTCGAGGCGAAGTAGTACTTGTTGACGGACATGTAGTTGCGCTGGAAGTCCGACTTGCCCATGACGACGCCCTGCGGCACCGCGTCGATGCGCCACTGGTCGTTCTTCGGGTCCTTCGTGAGACGCACGGGCTTGTCGTAGGACCCGGTGGCGGGCGCGTACGACTGCTGCGCGTCCACCGTGGCGACCTTGGTGCCGGTCAGCGTGTAGGTGAGGGAGTCGGCGTCCGCCCGGACCGGGGAGTCGGCGTAGGCGCCCGGCCCCTCCGACAGCACCGTGGTGGACAGCTCCGGCCGCCAGCTCTTCGCCGCCTTCGGGGTCAGGTACTGGCGCGCGGTCCTGTAGTCGGGGTCGTCGCTGGTCAGCGCCTCCAGGAAGCCCTGCACGATCTGCGGGGGCGTGGCGTCCTCACTCGGCGGCATGGCGAACACCCGCACCTGCGGGTCCTTCCGGGGCGTGGACTCGACGCCCCGCAGGTCCCCGCTGTCGGGCATCGAGGCGCACCCGGCCAGCAGGACGACCCCGCCGACGGCGCACGCCACCGTCCGCACCGGCGCCCCCCGGCCGTGCCCGACGCGCTCACCGCCCACGCGAAGCCTCCCCATCCCTGTGCGCGCCCTGCGCCACCCTCCGGCCGCCGAGACCTTCGGCGCCGCTGCCGTCCCCGGAGACCCGCTCCGGCTCTCCGCCCCCGAGGGCCCCCGGGGCCCCGTCACGGGCGCCGTCCGCCCGTCCCTCGGCCCCGCCGTGGCCGTCCGCCCGTCCCGCGGTCCCGTCCTGGCCGTCGTCCGGCCACCGCGCGGGACCACCGTCGTCCGCCGGCGTCGCCCCCTCGTCCTGCCACCGCGCCTGCGGGGCCGGCCGGGCCACCACGCGCGCGCCGTTGCCGGGCAGTGCCGTGGGGTCGGCCGTGGGCGCCGCGGCCGCCGGCCTCGGGGCGAACGGGTTCCCGGCGGCCCGCGCCGCACCGTCGGAGCCCGACTGCTGCACCGGCACCGTGGCCCGCTTCTCGCCGTCCCCGCCGCCGCGCGGCGGACCGGTGTCGTCCGATCCGCGGTTGCGTCGCGAGTCCCTGGGCTCCAGGGGGATCGGTGATCCCCTCAACGGCTCGTCCGCCGTCCTCGGCAGCGTCAGCCGGAACTGCGAACCGCCGCCCGGCTCGCCCCACGCCTGGAGCCAGCCGCCGTGCAGCCGCGCGTCCTCCAGGGCGATGGACAGCCCCAGTCCCGTGCCTCCGGTGGTCCGCGCGCGTGCCGGGTCGGCGCGCCAGAAGCGGCTGAAGACCCGGGTCGCCTCGCCCGGCTTGAGCCCCACGCCGTAGTCGCGCACCGCGACCGCGACCGCCCCGCCCGCCGCGGCGAGCCGGACGACGACGTCCTTGCCCTCCCCGTGCTCCACGGCGTTGACGACGAGGTTGCGCAGGATCCGCTCCACGCGCCGCGCGTCGGTCTCGGCGACGACGGGCTGCTGGTCGCCGACGACCTTGATCCGCGTGCCCTTGCGCTCGGCGAGCGGCTCGGCCCCGGTGACCACGCGCCGCACCACCTCGCGCAGGTCTATCGGCTCCGCCTCCAGCGCCGCCGCGCCCGCGTCGAAGCGGCTGATCTCCAGCAGGTCCGCGAGCAGCGACTCGAACCGGTCCAGCTGGTCGGCGAGCAGCTCGGCCGACCGCGCGGTCACCGGGTCGAAGTCCTCGCGCGCCTCGTGGATGACGTCCGCGGCCATCCGCACGGTCGTCAGCGGCGTCCGCAGCTCGTGGGACACGTCCGAGACGAACCGGCGCTGCATCCGTGACAGGTCCTCCAGCTGGTTGATCTTCAGCTGCAGGTTCTGGGCCATCTTGTTGAAGGCCTCGCCGAGCCGCGCGATGTCGTCCTCGCCGGTGACCTTCATGCGTTCCTGGAGCCGTCCGGCGGACAGCCGCTCGGCGATCCCGGCCGCCATCCGCACCGGTGTGACGACCTGCCGCACCACGAGCCAGGCGATCGCCCCGAGCAGCACGACGACGAACAGCCCGGCGGTCGTCAGCGTGCCCTTGACCAGGCTCAGCGACTTCTCCTCCTGCGTGAGCGGGAAGAGGTAGTACAGCTGGTACGGGTCGCCGTTGGGGTCGTTGACCTGCTTGCCGATGACCAGTCCGGGCTGGGAGTCCGCACCGCTGTCGTAGATGATGCGGGTGTAGCTCTGGGCCGCGGTGGGGTTGGTGTTGATCCGCTCCCGCAGGTCCTCCGGCACGCTGGCCGTCGCGATGACCTGACCGGAGGCGCGCGGGCCGCGCCCGCCGCCGCTGTCGTGGCCCGCGGGCAGGGTCACCACGTCGAAGGCGCCCTGGCCGCCGCTGGAGAGCGACTCGACGAGATCGCTCATCCACTGGATGACGCTCGTCGAGGCCTCCCCGTCCGCGGTGGTGCCGTCGTCACGGGTGACGCTCGCCGCCTCGTCGGCCTTCTGCTTGGCCACGGCGAACCCCCCGGTGGCCTGGCTCTGGGAGGCCTTCACCTTGGCGTCCAGCAGACCGTTGCGCACCTGCCCGATGACGACGAAGCCGAGCAGCAGGACCACGCCCAGCGACATCAGCAGGGTCGTGACGACGATCTTGAGCTGGATGTTGCGCCGCCACAGCCGCATGACGGGCAGCAGCGGCCGGCGCACCCAGCGCACGAACAGGCGGATGACCGGGCTGCCGTGGACCCCGCCCTGCAGCAGCCCGTCCCCCAGCAGTCTTCCCCAGCGGGAGCCCGCCGTCCTCCGGCCGACAGGCCGCTCCGGACCGCGTCCGGACCGGCCGGACGGCGAAGCGGCACTGTCGTCCCCGGACATGTCAGCTCGGCCCCGCCTTGTACCCGACACCACGGACGGTCACCACGATCTCCGGCTTCTCCGGGTCCTTCTCGACCTTGGAGCGCAGCCGCTGGACGTGCACGTTCACCAGGCGGGTGTCGGCCGCGTGCCGGTAGCCCCAGACCTGCTCGAGCAGCACCTCACGCGTGAACACCTGCCACGGCTTGCGGGCCAGCGCGACCAGCAGGTCGAACTCCAGCGGTGTCAGCGCGATCGACTGCCCGTCCCGCTTCACGGAGTGCCCGGCCACGTCGATCACCAGGTCGCCGATGGCGAGCTGCTCCGGCGCCGGCTCCTCCGACCTGCGCAGCCGCGCCCGGATACGGGCGACCAGCTCCTTCGGCTTGAACGGCTTCACGATGTAGTCGTCGGCCCCGGACTCCAGGCCCACCACCACGTCGACGGTGTCGCTCTTCGCCGTGAGCATCACGATCGGCACCCCGGACTCCGCCCTGATCAGGCGGCACACCTCGATGCCGTCCCGGCCGGGCAGCATCAGGTCCAGCAGCACCAGGTCGGGCTTGGTCTCACGGAAGGCGGCCAGCGCCTTGTCGCCGTCGGCCACGAAAGACGGTTCAAAACCCTCACCTCGCAGCACGATGCCGAGCATCTCGGCCAGTGCGCTGTCGTCATCGACGACAAGGACTCGTCCCTTCATAAACGACATCATCCCATTAGCTAATCGTGACCTGGCGTGACCTGGCACACAGCTCGGCCAGAGCCTCGGTCGTCACGGGCGAAACGGCCCCTTCTTCGGTGACGATCGCCGTCACCAGCTCCGGTGGTGTCACGTCGAACGCCGGGTTGTACGCCTGGGTCCCCAGGGGTGCCACCGGAATCCCGCCTCCCGCTTCCGTTCCGGCCATCGGCGCCTGCGGTGCCGTGACCTCGGTCACCTCGTGTCCGGGACGCTGCTCGACCTCGATGGACGCCCCGTCCGGCGTCCGCAGGTCCACCGTCGTCACCGGTGCCACCACGACGAACGGCACATGGTGGTACCGCGCGAGCACCGCGAGCGGATAGCTCCCCACCTTGTTCGCCACCGAACCGTCGGCCGCGATGCGGTCCGCCCCGACGAGCACCGCGTCCACCTCGCCCGCCGCGAACAGCGATCCCGCCGCGTTGTCGGTGAGCAGGGTGTACGCCATGCCGCTGCGGGCCGCCTCGTACGCCGTCAGGCGAGCACCTTGCAACAACGGACGCGTTTCGTCCACCCACAGGCGCCTGAGCCGGCCCGCCCGGTGCGCCGCCAGCGCCACCGCGAACGCCGTCCCCTCGCCGCCCGACACCAGCGAACCGGTGTTGCAGTGGGTGAGGATCCGGTGTCCGCCGCCGGGCAGCAGCTCCTCCAGCAGCGCCAGCCCGTGCTCGGCCATCCGGACGCTGGCCTCGGCGTCCTCCCGGTGGAGCTGCCGTGCCGCCGCCAGCGCGGCCCCGGCCGCCTGCCGGGGGTCGCCGGTGCGGGCGAGCACGGCCTGGTGGGCCGAGTGCGCCCGGTGCACCCCGACGGCGAGGTTCACCGCCGTGGGCCGGGCGCTTCGGAGCTCCGCCGCCGCGCCGTCCACGTCGTAGCCCCGTACCGCGGCCAGCGCGACGCCGTACGCCCCCGCGATGCCCAGCAGGGGAGCCCCGCGCACGGCGAGCGAGCGGATCGCCTCCACCAGCGCGGGCGCGTCCGTACAGACGAGTTCCACCTCCTCGGCCGGCAGCCTCGTCTGGTCCAGCAGGACCAGGACGGGGCCTTCCGGCGGCTCTTCCCAACGGAGTGCCGGGACCTCGGTCGGCCGCTTGTCGCCGCCGCTGTGTGCGTGCTGATCAGCCATGCGGTCAGTCTGCCCCCTGTCGCACGGACAATTGAAGGTATGCGGCCCTCACCTCGGCAGCTCCCTGCCGGACCACCCCATGGCACGATGGCTGCCAACCCTGCCGCCGCAACCGCGGACGGGCACCGTGAAGGAGCGACGATGAACGACACTCCGGGCTGGGCATCGCCCGGATCCGCCCCGTCCGACGGGCAGGAGCCGGCTTCGCCCGGACCTGCCGGGCCCGCCGACCGCCCGGCCCCCGAACAGCCCGCCGAACAGCCCGCCGACCGGCCTCAGCAGCCGGAGCAGGCGCCGCAGGACCCGGGCGCGAAGTGGTCGAAGGAACAGCCGCCGCCCAGCGGGTGGTCCGCGCCCACCGGCCCGGGCCAGGCTCCCCCGCCGCCGGGCCCGGGCTGGGGCACCCCGCCCCCCGGCGCTCCGGGGGGCCACGGCGGACCCGGCGGCCACGGCGGCGGCCACTACGGCGGGCACGGTTCCTGGGGAGGCGGCTGGGGCGGCGGCTGGGGCGGTCCGCCGCCCGCGGCCAAGCCCGGGGTGATCCCGCTCCGCCCGCTCGGCGTCGGCGAGATCCTCGACGGCGCGGTCTCCACCATGCGCACCTACTGGCGCACGGTGCTCGGCATCTCCCTGACCGTCGCCGTCCTCACCGAGATCGTCGTGGTCCTGCTCCAGGGGCTCGTCCTGGACGACACCAGCACCAAGGTCCTCAACGACCCCAGCGCCACCCTCGGTGAGCTGACCGGCGCCCTGGGCGACGCCCTGCTCAACTCCGGGGTGGTCTTCCTGGTCACCCTGGTCGGTACCGTCGCCGCCACCGCCCTGCTCACCACCGTCACCAGCCGCGCGGTGCTCGGCAAGCCGGTCACCACCGGCGAGGCCTGGCGCGACGCCCGCCCCCAGGTCGTGAAGCTGTTCGGCCTGATCTGCCTGCTGCTGCTCATCACGGCCGGCATCGTCACCGTGGGAGCCCTGCCCGGTCTCCTCGTGACCGTGGCGGGAGCCCCCGAAGCCGGCGTCGCGCTCACCGCCCTGGGGATCATCGGCGCCGTCGTGGTCACCCTGTGGCTGATGATCCGCTTCTCCCTCTCCTCCCCCGCGCTGATGCTGGAGAAGCAGGGCATCGTGAAGGCGATGAGCCGCTCCGCGAAGCTGGTGCGCGGCTCCTGGTGGCGGATCTTCGGCATCCAGCTGCTCGCGACGATCATCGCGAACGTCGTCGCGTCGATCATCGTCCTCCCGTTCGTCTTCCTCGCCGCGACCTTCAGCGGCGGCTTCACCGGCTTCCTCGACAGCACCGGCGGTGACATCAGCTGGACGTTCCTCGTCATCAGCGGAATCGGCTCGGTCATCGGCGCCATGGTCACGTTCCCGATCACGGCCGGCGTGACCGTGCTCCTCTACGTCGACCAGCGCATCCGCCGCGAGGCCCTCGACCTCGAACTGGCCCGCGCCGCGGGCGTCCCGGGCCACGCTCCCGGCACCACTCCGGGGAGCTGACGGGGTGATCGCCACGGGGGGAGTTCTCACATCGGCCCGGACGCTGCCGGCCGCCGCCGACACCGTCGTGCGCGCGCTGCTGAGCGGCGACGAGGAGCCGCCCGTCACCCTCCCGCGCGATCCCGCGCGGGAGGCGGCCCGGCGCGAGCTGTCCAAGCGCATGTACCACGAGAACGACCCCAGCTGGTTCCAGCGGGCCCTGAACGCCTTCTGGGAGTGGGTCGGCGATCTGTTCGCGACCGCCTCCACCGCGACCCCCGGCGGCACGCTCGGCCTGATCGTCGTCATCGCGGCCGTGGTCGCCGTCCTGGGCGCCCTGTGGTGGCGCCTGGGCACCCCGCGGCGGCAGCCGGCCTCGACCCCCGCACTGTTCGACGACCGCCCCCGCAGCGCCGCCGAACACCGCGCGGCGGCCGAGGCGCACGCCGCCCAGGGCCACTGGAACCAGGCCGTACGGGAACGCATGCGGGCCATCGTCCGCTCCCTGGAGGAACGCGCCCTGCTCGACATCCGTCCCGGCCGCACCGCCGACGAGGCCGCCGCGGAGGCCGGCCGCGTCCTGCCCGCCCACGCCGATCCCCTGCACGCCGCCGCCCGCTCCTTCGACGACGTGACCTACGGCGGCCGGGCCGCGACGGAACGGTCGTACCGGCACCTCGCCGACCTCGACCGCGCTCTGGAACGCGCCGCACCACAGCTCACGAGCGGCAGCACGACACAGGACGCCGACCACCACGCCCGCCGGGGAGCCGCCGGATGACGACCGAGGCCACGCTCCCGTCCACCTCGGCCTCGCCCACCGCGCGCCAGGTGTGGACCCGCGCGCGAGGCATCGCCCTCGCGCTGGTGCTGCTGATCGCGGCGGCCGTGGCGATCGCCGTGGTCCGCTCCGACGCCCACCACGGCGAACTCGACCCGCGCTCGGCCGACCCCTACGGAAGCCGCGCCGTCGCCGAACTCCTGGCCGACCGCGGCGTGGACACGCGCGTGGTCGCCACCCTCGACGAGGCGGTCGCCGCGGTCTCCCCCGACACCACCCTCCTGGTGGCCGTCCCCGACCTCCTGACCGGGGCTCAGCAGACCCGGCTGCACTCCGCGACCGCCGACGCCGGCGGCCGCACCGTCCTCGTCGCCTCCGGCAGCGCCTCCGTGGAACGGCTCGTCCCCGGCGTCACCGCCGACCCGGCGACCAGCCTCGACTCCACCCTCTCCCCCGCCTGCGACCTGCCCGCGGCCCGCCGCGCCGGCACCGCCGACACCGGCGGCATCCGCTACCTCACCCACCTCACCGCCGACAAGTGCTATCCCAGCGAGCGCCTGGCCACCCTGCTGCGCGTCCCCGCGCCCTCCGGGAACGGCGACACCGTCCTCCTCGGCGCGCCCGACATCCTCCTCAACGACCGCCTCGACGAGCACGGCAACGCCTCGCTCGCCCTCCAGCTCCTCGGCTCCCGCCCCCACCTGGTCTGGTACCTCCCCTCGCTCGCCGACGCCTCCGCCGTCCCGGAGGACGAGCGCAGCTTCTTCGACCTGCTCCCCTCCGGCTGGCTCTGGGGCACCCTGCAGCTCTTCATCGCGGCGGCCCTGGCGGCCCTGTGGCGGGCACGTCGGCTCGGCCCCCTGGTGCCCGAAAGACTCCCCGTGGCGATCCGCGCCTCCGAAACCGTCGAAGGCCGCGCCCGCCTCTACCGCAAGGCGAACGCCCGCGACCGCGCGGCCGCCGCTCTGCGCTCCACCACCCGCACCCGCCTCGCCCCCCTCGTGGGCATCCCCGTGACCCGGGCGCACACGCCCGAGGCCCTGCTCCCCGCGCTGTCCGCGCACCTCCAGGGCGACGGACAGTCCCTGCACGCCCTCCTGTTCGGCCCGCCGCCGGACGACGACGCAGCGCTCGTCTCCCTCGCCGACCGACTCGACGCCCTCGAAAGAGAGGTACGCCGTCCATGATGGACCCGACCACTGACAACGCCGCGCACACCGGGGACCCGGCCGCCGCCCGGGCCTCCCTGGAAGCCCTGCGCGCCGAGATCGCCAAAGCCGTGGTCGGCCAGGACCCCGCCGTCACCGGTCTCGTCGTCGCCCTGCTCTGCCGCGGCCACGTCCTCCTCGAAGGCGTCCCCGGGGTCGCCAAGACCCTTCTCGTCCGCGCCCTCGCCGCCGCCCTCCGGGTCGACACCAAGCGCGTCCAGTTCACTCCCGACCTGATGCCGAGCGACATCACCGGTTCCCTGGTCTACGACGCCCGCACCGCCGAGTTCTCCTTCCAGCCCGGCCCGGTCTTCACCAACCTGCTGCTCGCGGACGAGATCAACCGCACGCCCCCGAAGACCCAGTCGTCCCTGCTCGAGGCCATGGAGGAGCGCCAGGTCACGGTCGACGGCGCCCCCCGCCCCCTCCCGGACCCTTTCCTGGTCGTCGCGACCCAGAACCCCGT
>NZ_MSGP01000308.1 GCF_002078235.1 Streptomyces viridosporus | reverse complement strand
GGCCACCACGGCGAACCCCACCGCCGCCACCAGCGCCCCGGCCCGCACGACCGCCACGGCCCCGAACCGCCGCACCCCGACGTCCCCGACCGTCCGCCCCAGCAGCGTGGTGACCATGTAGACGTTGTACGGAACGGTCGCCAGCTGCTCCGAGCCGCCCAGCACGTCCTGGAGGTACTTCGCGCTCCAGTTGGACACCGTCGAGTCCCCGATGTATGCCACCGTCATCACCAGGCACAACGGCACCAGCCATCCGAGCCCGACGGCCGCGCCCTTCCCCGCCGCGCCTCCGGGCGCCGCGCCCTCCGTCCCCGGTCCGTCGCCCCCGTCGACGTACCACCGGCTCCCGGCCAGCGCGGCCGGCAGCAGCACCAGCACCACCGGCAGGTACGACACCCACAGCGCCAGCCCCTCGTGCGCCCCCACCCAGGCGAGCGACGCCCCTGCGATCCCGCCCAGGCTGTACGCGGCGTGGAACCCGAGCATGATGCTGCGCCCGTACGCCCGCTGCAGACTCACCCCGAGCATGTTCATCGAGGCGTCCAGCGCCCCCACGGCCAGTCCGAAGGCGGCCAGCGCCACGCCCAGTCCGGCCAGGTGCTCCCCCGCACCGACCCCGAGCAGCGCCAGCAGCACCACCGGCTGCGACCACCGCAGCACCCGGCTCGGCGGCACCCGCCTCACCAGCCGCTCCGTCGCGACGCTCCCGATGCCGGCCAGGATCGGCACGGCGGCGAGGAAGGCGGGCAGCAGCGCGTCGGAGACCCCGTACCGGTCCTGGATGGCCGGAATCCGCGTCACGAGCAGGGCGAAGGCGACGCCCTGGACGAGGAAGCCGAACGCCAGTGAGAGCCTGCCGCGCCGCAGCACATCAGTCATGGCGGCGAGCGTAGGGCTCCGGCGTACCCGTGGGTAGATCCGGCCAAAGATGAATCGGGTTCAGTTTCCGCGTCGGTCCCTGCTCCGGTGCTCGCTCCGGTCTCCGTCGAGCAGCTCGGTCAACTCCCGCATGTTCCCGAAGAGTCGAGTGGTCCCGACGAGCTTCTCCGCGGGCGTCATCGCGGTGAACCCGTACACGTCCATCCCGGCCGCGACCGCCGCCCGGACGCCCAGCGGGCTGTCCTCGACGACCACGCACCGGTCGGGTGCGACCCCCATCCGCTCGGCCGCGTACAGGAACAGATCCGGCGCCGGCTTCCCCCGCCCCACGTCCTGCGAACTGAAGATCCGCGCATCGTCGAACCAGCGGTCGAGCCCCGTCGCCCGGTGCCCCACCCGGATCCGCTCATGACTCCCGGAGGAGGCCACGCAGTACGGCACCGCGTCCTCGGTCAGTCGCTCGAGCACGTCCACGGCACCCGTCACCGGTTTCAACTCCCGCTCGAAGGCCGCGAAGACCCGAGCGTGGAACACGTCGTCGAAGTCCGCCGGCAACCGCCGCCCGGTCCGCTCCGCGACGAGGTCGTGCACACGATGCATGGCGGAACCCATGTAGTCGCGGATGGAGTCCTCGTACGACGTGGGATGCCCGAGCTCGGTGAGGTAGCCGGCGAGGAGCCGGTTGGAGATGGGCTCGCTGTCGACGAGAACACCGTCGTTGTCGAAGATGACGAGGTCATAGCGCATGACCCGACCCTAAACGCAGAAATCCCCCGTGCCGAATGGCACGGGGGATTTCTCAATTATTGTTCGGCGGCGTCCTACTCTCCCACAGGGTCCCCCCTGCAGTACCATCGGCGCGGTAGGGCTTAGCTTCCGGGTTCGGAATGTAACCGGGCGTTTCCCCTACGCTATGACCACCGAAACACTATGAAACTGACAACCGGCGGCATGCCACGGCCGTGGCACGGGGTCGTTCGTGGTTTCAGA
>NZ_MSGP01000307.1:13490-25821 GCF_002078235.1 Streptomyces viridosporus | reverse complement strand
GGGAGCCGGCGTACCGCGGCAAGGACATCGACCTCGACGCCTCGGTCATCGCCTACGGCCCGCAGCGCAACCACATCGACAGCTGCTACTTCGGCAAGCTCCAGATCGTGGGCGGCGCGATCCGGCACTCCGGCGACAACCTCACCGGTGAGGGCGCCGGGGACGACGAGGTGATCACCGTCGACCTCGGCCGCCTCCCCCAGGAGGTCACCGGCCTGGTCTTCACGGTCAACTCCTTCTCCGGCCAGAAGTTCACCGAGGTCGCGAAGGCGTACTGCCGCCTCCTGGACGGCACCACCGGGGAGGAGCTGGTGCGCTTCGACCTCACGGGCGCCGAACCGCAGACCGGCGTGATGATGGCGAAGCTGATCCGCCAGTTCTCCGGGGAGTGGGAGATGACGGCGATGGGCGACTTCGTGAAGTCCCGCACGGTGCGGGGCATGGTGAAGCCGGCCGCCCAGGCCCTGTGACCCCTCGCGCGCACCGCCGGGCGCCCCGCCGTGGGCGCCCGGCGCCGCGGCGCCCCCGCCCGGAGCCCGCACGGCCCCGGGCCGTCCCGGCCGGGGTGCGTGCCTAGAACAGCGCGCTGTACGCGTTCAGCGCCGGCTGCCCGCCCAGATGGGCGTACAGCACGGTCGCGTCGCGGCCGATCTCCCCCCGGGACACCAGGTCGATCAGCCCGGCCATCGACTTCCCCTCGTAGACGGGGTCGGTGACCATCCCCTCGGTCCGCGCCGCGAGCCGCATCGCCTCCAGCGTCGCCCCGTCGGGAACGCCGTACGTCCCCGCGTGGTACCGATCGTCCAACTCGACGTCTTCCTCGGTCAGTTCGGCCTCGACGCCGATGAGCCGACCGGTGTTCCGCGCGATCCGCGCGATCTGCTCCCGGGTCCGGGCGGGCGCCGCCGACGCGTCGACGCCGATCACCCGCCGCCGCCGTCCGCCCGCCTCCTCCAGGGCGCGGAACCCGGCGACCATGCCCGCCTGGGTGGACCCGGTCACCGAGCACACGACCACGGTGTCGAAGAAGACGCCCAGCTCCCGCTCCTGCTCGGCGACCTCGTACGCCCAGCCCGCGAACCCGAGCCCGCCGAGCGGATGGTCCGAGGCGCCGGCCGGGATGGCGTACGGCTTGCCCCCCGCCTCCTCGACCTCCCGCAGCGCCTGCTCCCAGCTCTCCTTGAACCCGATCCCGAATCCGGCCCGCACCAGCCGTACGTCGGCCCCGGCGAGCCGGCTGATCAGGATGTTGCCGACCTTGTCGTAGACGGCGTCCGGCCAGTCCACCCAGCTCTCCTGCACCAGCACGCACTTCAGCCCGGCGCGGGCGGCGACGGCGGCGACCTGGCGGGTGTGGTTGGACTGCACGCCGCCGATGGAGACCAGGGTGTCGCAGCCCTGCGCGAGCGCGTCGGCGACCAGGTACTCCAGCTTGCGGGTCTTGTTCCCGCCGTAGGCCACACCGGAGTTGCAGTCCTCGCGCTTGGCCCACAGGGAGGCACCGCCGAGATGCGCGGTCAGCCGCTGGAGCGGGTGCACGGGCGAGGGTCCGAAGAGCAGCGGGTAACGCTCGTGGGACGAAAGGGACATGAGTGGTCCTCCCGGTCGGTGGATCCCGGTCAGGGAATGTCGGCGAGCTCCTCCAGGCCCCGCCAGATCTCCGCCGTGACCCGGACCGCCTCGTCCGTGTCACCGGCCGCGCAGGCCGCGATCAGCCGCTCGTGCAGCCCGGCGGAGCGGCAGGCGCCGCCCTCGCCGAAGCGCCGCCGTTCCAGCCGGCGGATGAGCGGGGTGTAGCGGGCGGCGGTCGCGGCGGCCGCGCGGTTGCCGCTCACCCGCACGAGCACGTCGTGCAGTGCGTCGTCGGCGCGCAGGGCGCCGTCCACGTCGGCGGCGCGGACGGCCGCCGCGAACCGCTCGTTGGCGGTGCGCATGGCGTCCAGGTCCGCCTCCCGCAGCCGGGGCACGGCGACCCGGGTGACCAGTTCGTGCATGGCGCCGACGACGGCGGCGGCGTCCCGCACGTCGGCGGCCACGAGCGGGGTCACCCGGGTGTGGCTCTGCGGCTTGCTCTCCAGCAGCCCCTCGTCGACCAGCCGCGAGAACGCCTCGCGCACCGGCGCCCGGGACAGTCCCAGCCGCTCGGCGAGCTCGGCGTCCCGCACCACCGCCCCGGGTTCGATCTCCCCGGCCACGATGGCGTCCCGGATCGCTTCGTGGGCACGGTCCCTGAGCAGGGTCCGGCGCACGGGTCGCATGGCCTCCATGACTGAAATGTTAGATGTCAGTGAGGGGCCGGACAAGACGGCGACCCGCACGGGTGTGCGGGTCGCCGGGAGAGAACCGCGAGCGTCGGGTCAGCGGCGCCGCTGGCGCTTCCACGGGCCGGTGACGGCGAGCATGATGCCCGGCTCCTGGATGTTGGCGTACAGGGTCTTCCCGTCGGGCGAGAAGGTGACGCCGGTGAATTCGCTGAACTCCGGCTCCTCCTCGGTGCCGATGTTCAGTTCGTTGCGGGCGATGGGGTACGTGCGCCCGCTGTCGGTGGCCCCGAACAGGTGCTGGGCGCCCTCGCCGTCCTCGGCGATGATCAGGCCGCCGTACGGGGAGACGGTGATGTTGTCGGGGCCGTCGAAGGCGCCCTCCCCGGCCGGGTCCGGGTCGACGCCGAGCAGGACCTTCAGGGTCAGGGTGCGGCGCCGGGGGTCGTAGAACCAGACCTGGCCGTCGTGCCGGCCGGGGCTCTCCTCACGGGCGTACGAGGAGACGATGTACGCCCCGCCGTCGCCCCACCACATGCCCTCCAGTTTGCGGGCGCGGGTGACTTCGGCGGGTCCGAACTGCTCGCGCACGGCGACGGTCCGCGCGTCGCGGTCGGGCACGTCCACCCAGTCGACGCCGTACACCGTGCCGGTCCTCGTGGCGCGGGAGAGGTCGTCGACGAACCGGCCGCCGGAGTCGTAGCACTTGGGCGCCTGGAGGACGCCCGCGTCGTCGGCGAGGGCGCGGAACCTGCCGGGGCCGTGGCGGAAGTCCTTCGGCGGGGTCCAGCGGTAGAACAGGCCGTTGGGCTCGTCGGCGTCCTCGGTGAGGTAGGCGTGGCCGCGCTTGGAGTCGATGACCACGGCCTCGTGCTCGTAGCGGCCGAAGAACTTCAGGGGCTTGGGGTCGCGGTTGGCGCGCCGGTCGGCGGGGTCGACCTCGAAGACGTAGCCGTGGTCCTTGGTCATGCCGTTCTCGCCGGCCCGGTCGGAGTTCTCCTCGCAGGTGAGCCAGGTGCCCCAGGGGGTGCTGCCGCCCGCGCAGTTGTTGGCGGTGCCGGCGATGCCGACCCATTCGGCGACGCCGCCGTCGGGGCGCACCTCGACGACGGTGCAGCCGCCGGGCGCGGCCGGGTCGTAGACGAGGCCCTCGGCGAGCGGGACGGGGAACTCCGCCTCGTCGCGCGGACCGTCCATCTCGTGGTTGTTGACCAGGAGGGTGCTGCCGCGCGGGCCGGGGAAGGCGGCCGTGCCGTCGTGCTCGGCCGGCGTGAACTCGCCCGACTCCAGACGGGTCCTGCCGGCGTGGGTGAGGACGCGGTAGGTGAAGCCCGCGGGCAGGGCGAGGATGCCGTCCGGGTCCGGTACGAGGGGGCCGTAACCGATCCCGCCGTGCCGGTCCGCCGCGTCCCCGGACGCCCCGTCCGCGCTCTCGGTGTCGACGGTCGCGAGGGCGTGGGGTGCGGAGGAGAGGGCGCCGACGCTGCCCACCAGCGCGACACCGGCACCGGCGGTCGCGGAGGTTCTGGCGAAGTCCCTGCGGGTGAGCGACATGGTGTCTCCTGTTGGCGGTCGGCAGGCCGTGGCGGGGGGCGGAGCCCGTGCGACGCCACCCTCCCGCCCCCGCCTGAACGCCGGTTGAACGCCACGGGTCACGCCGCGCCCCGCTCGTGTGAACCGCGGGGGCCGCCACGGGGTCCACCCGGGCCGCGGGGCCGCGGCCCTCCGGCACCCCCAGCGCCCCGCCGGTGCCCGGTCGCCGCGCGTCGTCCGCGGCTCAGCCTCCGCGCTGCGACCGGGCCTTGAACGCCGCCTTCCGGGCCTCCTTGGCGATCTTCTTGTCCGGGTGCAGCCGGCCCATCGCCTCCAGCACGTCCGCCGTGGCCGGGTGGTCCACCCGCCAGGCGGTGGCGAAGAAGCCGCTGTGCCGGCGGGCCAGCCCTTCCACCAGCTCGCGCAGTTCCTCGGAGTTGCCCTCGGCCGCGAGCTGGGCGGCCACCGTGTCGATGGTCAGCCAGAAGATCATGGCCTCGGACGGGGGCGGCACGTCGGCCGCCCCGTGCTCGGTCAGCCAGACCCGTGCCAGCCCGCCGAGTTCGGCGTCGTCGAGCACCTCCCGCAGGGCCGGCTCGGCCGAGACACCGACCAGGGACAGCGCCTGCTGGCAGCGCAGCCGCCGCAGCGGGGCGCCCTCGTCCGTCCCGCGCGCCGCGGCCAGCAACTCCCGGGCGGCGGTGAGGGGTTCACGCCGGTTCAGCCAGTGCTCGGTCTCCGCGTGGGCCGCCGCCGACGGGAAGGAGGCCGTGCCGTCGAGCAGCGCGTCGGCGCCCTTGTCCGCGAGGTCCCCGACCGCCGGGGCGTCGAACCCGGCCTCCAGCAGCCGGGCGCGCAGTCCGTACAGTCCGAGCGGGGTCAGCCGCACCATGCCGTAGCGGGAGACGTCGGTGTCGTCCACCGGCGCCGCCGGCTCCTCGTCGGCGTCGCTCAGCAGCGTCTCGTCCACCGGCCGGTACTCCACGAGTCCCACCGGCTCCAGCATGCGGAACTGGTCGTCCAGCCGCATCATGGCGTCCGACACCTGCTCGAGGACCTCGTTGGTCGGTTCGGCCATGTCGTCGGGGACGAGCACGGACGCGGCCAGCGCGGGCAGCGGCACCGGCGCCTCGGCGGGCCCCTCCTCGCCGACGGTCAGCAGGTAGAGGTTGCCGAGCACGCCGTCGAGGAACTCCGCCTCGGCCTCGGGGTCCCAGTCCAGGGAGTCGAGGTCGAGCTCTCCGGACCCGTCCCCCGCGGCGATGGCGTCGACGAGTCCGCCCAGGTCGGGCACGCTCGCGTCGGCCAGCACCGTCTCCAGGGCGGCCAGCCACACCCCGAGCACGTCCTGCGGCGACCCCCCGGTGAGCAGCGCCAGGTCGGCACCCGCCGCGACCGTCCCCTCCTCCTCGTCGGCCACTTCGACGAGCCCGGCGTCCAGGGCGACGCGCCAGGCCGCGGCGGCGTCGGCGGCGGCGTCCTCGCCGGTCAGCCCCAGTGCCTCGGCCGCCTCCGGCACCTGCTCGTCGACGAGCCCACCGCCGGCGTCGACCCTGGTCCGGGGCCCGGCCCAGCGGGCGAGTCGGGCGGCGCGGGACAGCAACGGGGTGGACAGCGCGTCACGCGCCAGCTCCGCTTCGGGGTGCAGCCGCGCCGGCGGCAAGGGGGAGCTGTCTGACATCGGCCGGTTCTCCTAGGACGTCTCCAACGACTCAGCCGCTCAGCCTAGACGGATTTCCACCCATGCCGCCCGCTTCATCTGCCCTTCAGCATCCGTACATGGCCGAAACCTTGACAAGTGGCCTGGCCAGGCTGGAGATTGACGCGCGTAGAAATCGGCGGACAGTTGTACACCGGACCTCCAGGGAGCCGGCCCGCACCCCCGTCGGCCCCCTGCGCGCGTCGCACCGCCCCACCGGTCGCGGCTCCCGCCGTCCACGCTCCACCCTCGTCCCGGCGCTCCACATGTCCCCGGAGGGAATCCGTTGCCGAGCAAGCCGTCCGCGCGTCTCGCCGCGCTCACCGTCGCCGCCGTGTGCTCCGCGGCGTCCACCGTCCTGGTCACCTCCCCCGCGCACGCCGACGGCGTGCGCATCCACGACATCCAGGGCGACACCCGCATATCGCCGTACGCCGGCCGGCAGGTCACCGACGTGACCGGCATCGTGACCGGCATCCGCACCTACGGCTCGTCCCGGGGCTTCTGGATCCAGGACCCGGTCCCGGACGCCGACCCCGCCACCAGCGAGGGCGTGTTCGTCTTCACCGGCTCGACCCCGAAGGGCGTGGCCGTGGGCGACGCCGTCACCGTCTCCGGCACGGTCACGGAGTACGTCCCGGGCGGCGCCTCCTCCGGCAACCAGTCCCTCACGCAGATCACGCGCCCCGCCTTCACCGTCGTCTCCGGCGGCAACCCGGTCCCGGCCGCCACCGTCATCGACGCGCGGTCCGTGCCCGCCGCCTACGCCCCGGCCGGCGACCCCGCCGCGAACGGCTCGATCGACGCCCTGCCGCTGCGCCCCTCCGCCTACGCCCTGGACCGCTACGAGTCCCTGGAGGGCATGAACGTCCAGGTCTCCGACACCCGCGTGGTGGGCGCCACCGACCCGTACACCGAACTCTGGGTCACGGTGAAGCCCCGGGAGAACCACAACCGGCGCGGCGGCACGGTCTACGGCTCCTACGACGCCCAGAACACCGGCCGCCTCCAGATCCAGTCCCTGGGCAGCGCCGCGGACTTCCCCGACGCGAACGTCGGCGACACCCTCGCCGGCGCCACCACGGGCCCCCTGGACTTCAACCAGTACGGCGGCTACACCCTGGTGGCGAACGAGCTCGGCACCCTCGAGGAGGGCGGCCTGCGGCGCGAGACGACCCGCAGGCAGCACGCCGGCGAACTCTCGGTCGCCACCTACAACGTCGAGAACCTCGACCCCTCCGACGGCACCTTCGCCGCGCACGCCGCCGCGATCGTGGACCACCTCAGGTCCCCCGACATCGTGGCCCTGGAGGAGGTCCAGGACAACAACGGCGCCACCGACGACGGAACGGTCGCCGCCGACGTGACGGTGACCAGGCTGATCGACGCCGTCGAGGCGGCCGGCGGCCCGCGGTACGACTGGCGCTCGGTCGACCCGGTCGACAAGGCCGACGGCGGCGAGCCCGGCGGCAACATCCGCCAGGTGTTCCTGTTCGACCCGGAGCGGGTCTCCTTCACCGACCGCGCGGGCAGCGACGCCACGACGGCCGTCGGCGTCACCAAGGTCCGCGGCAAGGCGGCCCTGACGGTCTCCCCCGGCCGCGTCGACCCGGCGTCCGCGGCCTTCGAGAACAGCCGCAAGCCGCTGGCCGGCGAGTTCGTCTTCCGCGGCCGCACGGTCATCGTGATCGCCAACCACTTCGCCTCCAAGGGCGGCGACCAGAGCCTCACCTCGCAGTACCAGCCGCCGTCCCGCGGCTCGGAGACCCAGCGCCACCTCCAGGCGAAGGCGGTCCACGACTTCACCGCGAAGATCCTCGGAACGCAGAAGAACGCGGCCGTCGTCGCCCTGGGCGACATCAACGACTTCGAGTTCTCCCGGACGACCGAGATCCTCGAGGGCGGCGGCACCCTCTGGTCGGCGATCAAGTCCCTTCCCCCCGGCGAGCGCTACTCCTACGTCTACCAGGGCAACAGCCAGGTCCTGGACCAGATCCTGATCAGCCCGTCGATCCGCCGCGGCGGCACGTTCAGCTACGACAGCGTGCACCTCAACGCCGAGTTCCACGACCAGATCAGCGACCACGACCCGCAGGTCCTGCGCTTCCGTCCCTGACCGGCTCACCCGTGCGGCGGTACGAGCCCGAGGACGTGCTCGTACCGCCGCACGGTGCTGCTCCTCAGCCCGGGCCACTCCTGCACCCGCCGCCACGCGGCGGTCGCCGAGCCGACCCCGTCACCGGGCGCCGCCAGCGCGTCGGCGTGCGCCCGGGCGCTCTCCCACTCGGCGTAGTTGAGCACCCGGGTCCCGTCGGTCCCCAGGTGGAAGTGGGCGGAGATCCCTCCGGGGTGCGGGGCCGGCTCGCTCTCCAGAGCGTCGAGAACGGCATCGGTCCAGTTCCGCAGCCGCTCGGGGTCCGCCCCCTCGAACTCCACGTCGACGATCACCACGCACCCGGGGACCCGGCCCTCCTCGCGCGCGCCGCTGCGGTAGTGCCGGTACCGGTGCAGCGCCACCCGCTCGATGCCCGGCACGGCGGTGTCGATCTCGTCCACCCGCTCCTGCCGGTGCGTCTTCACGAACGCCTCGTACGCCTGCTCACTCGCCCACTGCGAGTAGTGCAGCAGCGTCTCGCCGTCCTCCCCGGCGTAGACGTGGTACCCGAGCAGCCCGCGGGCCGGCCAGGCCCGCCGCTCCCAGGTCCGCCCGATCGCCTCGACGACCTCCTTCTGCCGCTCCGGCGTCCCCACCCGCCAGGTGCTGAAGAACGGTGCACCGATGCGGGGATCGGCGGGATCGGGGTGCCGGTCCGTACGGCGGGTCATGGCTGCCTCCACTGCTCGGCGAACGCGATGACCCCACCCTCCGATCTCAACCGGACTTCAGGTCAAGCAGCGCACGGCGTACGGGTCCCACCGGACGGCGGACGCGGTACGCACGCCTCCATCCGCCCGTGCCCGGCCTCGTCCGGCCCGCCGCGGCCATCCACGTCCGCCCGGTGCCCGTGCGGCCCGCCGCGCGCATCCGCACCCGCCCGGTACCCGCGCCCCCGTACCGCCGCATCATCACGCTCGCCACGACGACCGCCCCCGCGGCCCCGGTGACCAGCACCGGCCGCCGGTACCGCGCCCCGGTCCGCCCCGCGTGGGCGGCGCTGCTCCGCAGCTGCACGGTCATCGCCCCGGCCTTGTCCCGGAGGTCGTCCGCCCGGGCCCGGGCCCGGGCCTTGACGTCCATCTTGCCCGCCAACTGCTCCACGGTGTCGCCGAGTTCGTGCCGGGTCCGCTCGATCTGCCGGCGCAGCTCGTCCGGCCCCTTCGCCCCCCGGGCGGCGGCCGCACGCTCCGCGTCCGCATCCAGGTGCGAACCCGAGCGCGTCACGTCCTGCGTCATCGGTGCGCCCTTCCCTTGATCTCCTCCACATCGGCCTTCACGCTGCCCATCGTCCGTTCGGGCTTGGGCGGCGTGGCCCGGCGCAACTGACTGCGCCCGGCGGCGGCCAGCACGGCCGCGACGACGAACAGCAGCGCCGTGATGATCAGTGCCGCCGCCCAGACGGGCAGCACCAGCGACAGGGCGGCGATCCCCGTGCCGGCCAGCGCGAGCAGCCCGGCGTAGGCGAACGCCCCCGCCGCGCCCAGCATCCCGCCGCCCCGTCCGGCGCGGCGGCCCTTCTCGGCCAGTTCCTCCTTGGCGAGGGCCATTTCCTGTCGCACGAGCCGCGAGAGCTGTTCGGTGGCCTGCCCGATGAGTTCACCCACGCTGTGGTGCTCGTCGCGGACCGGCCGTTGGTCGATGATCCCTGTCACGGTGTACCGCCTCCTCTCGGTCGGGGGCATCCGGGTACCCCCGACCGCCCTCCGCTACCGCTCCCGGACGAGGCACGGGAAAACACCGCACACCCCCCACCATCCGACAGCAACGCTTACCGATACCGGACAGGAATCACAAGTAGACCTTCACAATGAAGCCGCCGACACTACTGCCATGACTCCCACGGATCCCATGACCCCCGCGGTGTCTCCCGCGGCCTCCCCCACGGCGCGCCCCTTCGGCCGCGCCCTGTGCGCGATGGTCACCCCGTTCACCCCCGACGGCGTGCTCGACCTGGACGGCGCCCAGCGGCTGGCCGACCACCTGGTGGCCCGCGGCTGCGACGGCCTGGTCCTCTCCGGCACCACGGGGGAGTCCCCCACCACCACGGACGCGGAGAAGGCGTCCCTCATCACGGCGGTGCGCCAGGCGGTGGGGCCCCGTGCGTCGGTCGTCGCGGGCGTCGGCACCTCCGACACCCTCCACACCGTCGCACTGGCCCGCGAGGCCGGGAGGGCCGGCGCCGACGGCCTCCTGGTGGTCGCCCCGTACTACAGCCGCCCCCCGCAGGACGCGATCGAGGCGCACTTCCGCGAGATCGCGGACGCCACGGACCTCCCCCTCGTGCTGTACGACATCCCGGCCCGCACGGGCGTCCGCATCGAACCCGACACCCTGCTCCGGCTCGCCGAGCACCCCCGGATCGTGGCGGTCAAGGACTGCTCGTACGACTTCCTCGCCGCCCAGAAGGTCATGTCCCGCACGGACCTCGCGTACTACGCGGGCTGCGACGAGCACGTCCTGGCCCTGTACGCGGTCGGCGGCGCGGGCTTCGTCAGCACGGTCGCGAACGTCGCCCCGGACCGCCTCCGCGCGGTCCTGGACGCCTTCGACGCGGGCGACACGGCCCGGGCGGCCCGCCTCCAGCACCGGGCCACCCCCCTCATCGAGGCGATGATGGCCGGCGGCCTGCCCGGCACGGTCACGGCGAAGGCCCTGCTCACCGCGCTGGGCCTCCCCGCGGGCCCGGTCCGCCCGCCCCTGCGGCCCGCCGACCGCGAGACGACCGACGGGCTCAGGGCGGCGTACGACCACCTGGCCGGCCCCGACCGGGCCGACCTCCCCGGCTAGGGACGGCGCTCGACGAACACCGGCTCCCACTCCACCGTCCCGAAGGACCCGTCCGGCTCCCGCACCCCGCTGAGCGGCAGGACCTTCTCGCTGCCGATGGTGACCAGGACCAGCCGCGGCCGGTACTCCCCCGGCCCGGGGGCCCGCTCCCAGGCGATGAGCCGCCGGTCGTCCACCCAGGCGAGCAGGTGGGCCCCGCGCACCCGGGCGACCTCCTCGCCCGTGCGCGGATCGCGGATCGCGGACCACGACGTGTCCTCGGCCTCGGCCGTCAGGCCGGACGCGGCGAGCCTGCCGTCGGGGGACAGCCGCGCGGGGACGTCCGACCGCAGGTGCCGTTCCTGCGCGGGCGCCGGGACCGGGGTGCCGGCGAGGTCGTGGAACTGCTGCATCCCGTCCCGCTCCCCGACCACCTGCGCGTACACGAGCCGGCCGTCCCGGGAGAACGCGAAGTCCTGCCGGCCGGTGACGTCCCGGCGCTCCGCCACCGGGCTCCAGGTGCCCCGGCCGGCTTCCACGTCCAGGACGTGGAAGCCGCTCCGGGAGGACGTGCCGCCGAACTGCCGCACCCAGGCGACGCCCCCGGACTCGTCCTTCATCCGCACCATGAGGTCGGGGTGCTCGCGGTAGGTGGTGGCGAGGAGCCTCCTCCCGTCGCGCGAGAAGGCGAGGCCGCCGACCCCGTGGTCGACGGTGATCCACCGGTCGACGCGGCCCGTCGCCAGGTCGAGGAGGCCGATCCGCCGTGCGGGCAGCTCCCGTTCCAGGACGGCCGCGGTGCGCGCGCCGGGTGCGACGGCGACGAACGACCACCGGTCGTCCTTCTCGTACTTCCCGGTCTCCGGGTCGAGCAGCCAGTAGGTGCGGGTGAACACGGCCCGGCCGTCCGGGCGCTCCACGGGTTCCGCCGTGTAGTGGGCGGCCAGCACCGACCGGCCGGCCGCGATCAGGTCGCGCGGCGGCGACTGGTCCGGGTGCGCGAGGACGCCGCTCCCGTCCAGGACGGCGGCGGAACGGACGTCCTCCTTCCCGGCGTCCAGCAGCGGCACGGCGGCCGCGAGCGCGACCACCGCCGTCGCGGCGGCGACGGCGGAGGCCAGCCTGCGCGTGCGGCGGCGCCGGCGCACCGCCAGCACCCGGTCGGCGAATCCCGGCCCGGGCACGGTCAGTTCCGCTGCCTGCTCGCGCAGCGTGTCCCGCACGAGTTCGTCGACGTTCACGACCGCACCTCCACGGGCGAGTAGTCACGGGACGGCCGCCGCTCGGCGCCGGCCGGGCCGAGGGCCCGCAGTTCGGGCGCGAGGGTGCGCAGCCGGGCCAGGGAACGGTGGGCGGTGGACCGCACGGTGCCGACGGAGCAGCCCAGGATGCGGGCCACTTCGGCCTCGGGCAGGTCCTCGAAGTAGCGCAGCACCAGCACGGTGCGCTGCCGCGCGGTCAGCCGGGCCAGTGCGCCGCGCATCAGCAGGCGCAGCTCGGCGGCGGCCGACGCCTCCTCGTCCGCGCCGACGTCCGGCGGCTCGGCCACGCTCAGCTCGCGTCCCCGCCACTTCAGGCGCCAGCGGCCGATCTGCTGCCGGTAGAGAACCTGCCGGACGTAGGCCTCGGGTTCGTCGATCCGGTGCCAGCGGCCCGCCGCCTTGATCAGCGCGTTCTGGAGCAGGTCCTCGCCCGCGTGCCGGTCACCGCCGCTCAGCAGGACCGCGGTCTTCAGCAGTGCGGACGACCGGTTCGCCACGAACTCCCGGAAACTCTCCTGCGCCTCGGCATCCATCGTCACCTTCTCGTCCCCGGGAGCGGACCCGGTGTCCGCTCCCCACGCCCCTATGGACGCGCGCGGACGCCTCCCGCTATGCCACCCCGCGGGAGAACCGCGGAACGGACGGGACCGGG
>NZ_MSGP01000307.1:0-13449 GCF_002078235.1 Streptomyces viridosporus | reverse complement strand
ACCGGGAACCGTCAGTTCCAGGCGTATCCGTCCCCGAACAGCAGGAAGTGCTCCAGCACGTCCTCCGCGGGGTCGTCGACCTGTCCGGTGTCGACGTTGAGGAGTCCGACCCGGGGCCCGTTGTGCGAGCCGGTGGTGGTCTCGTCCGCGTACGCGGCACCGGCCACCGTCCCGCACAGCACCAGCACGGCGACCACCCCGAGCGCCCCGACCGTCCAGCGGAGTACGCCCCGCGCCCGCTCGTTCCTCATTGCCCGCTCCCCATGTTCCTCGGCCGGTCGTCCCGGCATCCGATCGGACTTCGCGTCCACCCGTTCATCTGCCGAAACGACCCCGAAGTCACGGGGAGTAACCCGTACGTGAGAGGACGGGACGGGGACCGGGTCAGTTGTGGCTGTGCAGGACCTCGTTCAGCCCGCCCCAGACCGCGTTGTTCGGCCGGGCCTCGACCGTGCCGGTGACGGAGTTGCGGCGGAAGAGGATGTGGGAGGCGCCGGAGAGTTCGCGGGCCTTGACGACCTGGCCGTCGGGCAGGGTGACACGGGTGCCGGCGGTGATGTAGAGGCCGGCCTCGATCACGCACTCGTCGCCGAGCGCGATGCCCACGCCCGCCTCGGCGCCGATCAGGCAGCGCTCGCCGACGGAGATGACGACGTTGCCGCCGCCGGAGAGCGTGCCCATGGTGGAGGCGCCGCCGCCGATGTCCGAGCCGTCGCCGATCACGACACCGGCGGAGATGCGGCCCTCGACCATCGACGTGCCGAGCGTGCCGGCGTTGAAGTTGACGAAGCCCTCGTGCATGACGGTGGTGCCCTCGGCGAGGTGGGCGCCGAGGCGGACCCGGTCGGCGTCGGCGATGCGGACGCCCTTGGGGACGACGTAGTCCGTCATGCGCGGGAACTTGTCGATCGAGGTCACCTGGAGGTGCAGGCCCTCGGCGCGGGCGTTGAGCCGCACCTTCTCGACGTCGTCCACGGCGACCGGGCCGAGCGAGGTCCAGGCGACGTTGGCGAGGAAGCCGAAGACGCCGTCCAGGTTCTGGCCGTGCGGCTTGACCAGGCGGTGCGAGAGCAGGTGGAGGCGCAGGTAGACGTCGTGCGCGTCGATCGGCTTCTCGGTGAGCGAGGAGATGACCGTGCGGACCGCGACGACCTCGACACCCCGGCGGGCGTCCGGCCCGATCGCCGCGGCCGCGCCGCCGCCCAGCAGTTCCGCGGCCTGCTCGGCGGAGAGCCGCTCGGTGCCGGAGGGTCCGGGCTCGGCGACGAGTTCGGGGGCGGGGAACCAGGTGTCGAGGACGGTGCCGTCCGCGGCGATGGTGGCGAGGCCGGCGGCCACGGCGCCGGTGGTGCTGTGAGCAGTCGTGTCGGTCATGAGGGCAACCTAACCGGCCGGGACCCGGCGATGCGAACTGGTGCACCGGCGTCTCACGTGCCGGGCCGCACCCCGCCGGGCGGGGAGGGCGCGCTCAGTCTCCGGGGACGACGCGCGCCATCATCTCCCGGGCGTACTCCTCGTCGTAGGGCCCGCCGGTCAGCAGGACCTGGAGGCAGATGCCGTCCATCAGCGCGACCAGGGCGCGGGCGGTGACCGGGTCGGTGCGGCGGGAGAGCAGTTCGGTGACCTCCTCGCACCACTCGGCCGCGACGGGGCGCAGAGCGGGGCGGCGCAGGGCGGCCAGGTACAGCTCGTACTCCAGCTCCACGCCGGTGCGTTCGCCGGCGAGCCACTCGCCGATCAGGGCGGCGAGTTCGGCCGCCAGGTCGGTCCGGGGGTCCATCAGGGTCCGGCGGGCCGCCACCGCCTTGGCGAAACCCTCGTTGGTCTGGCGCAGTGCGGCGACGAGCAGTTCGTCGAGGGTCTTGAAGTGGTAGGTCGTGGAGCCGAGCGGTACGTCGGCCTCGGCGGCGGCGCTGCGGTGGCTCAGCCCGGCGATGCCACTGCGGCCCACGACCCGGATCGCCGCGTCGATGATCCGCTGCCGCCGTTCGGGGTCGTGGCGCCGGGTCATCAGTGCGCTCCTCCCAGGTTCAGCACCACCACGCCGATGATGATCAGCGCGATGCCGGCGGCCTTGGCCGCGGTGAGCCCCTCGCCGAGGAACAGGACGCCGATCGTGGCGATGGCGGCGGTGCCCACCCCGGCCCAGATGGCGTAGGCCGTGCCGACGGCGACGGTCCGCAGCGTCTGCGCGAGCAGGGCGAAGGAGACGACGTAGCCGAGCAGCGTCAGCAGCGAGGGCCAGAGCCTGCTGAAGCCGTCGCTGTACTTCATGGCGGTGGTGGCGCACACCTCGGCGACGATCGCGCCGGCCAGCAGCAGGTATCCCATGTGTACGAGCGTACACAACGGCGGTCCGCCGCAGACGGGGAACGGCGGCGCCCCAAGGGCGCCGCCGTTCTCCGTGTTCTGGTGCCGTGCGTCTCAGACGTTGAAGCCGAGCGCCCTGAGCTGCTCACGGCCGTCGTCCGTGATCTTGTCGGGGCCCCACGGCGGCATCCAGACCCAGTTGATCCGCAACTCGCTGACCAGGCCGTCCGTGGCGGACTTCGCCTGGTCCTCGATGACGTCCGTCAGCGGGCAGGCCGCGGAGGTCAGGGTCATGTCGACGGTCGCCACGTTGGAGTCGTCGACGTGGATGCCGTAGATCAGGCCGAGGTTGACGACGTCGATGCCCAGTTCGGGGTCGACGACGTCCATCAGGGCCTCACGGAGCTCTTCCTCCGAGGCCGGCTTCATCTCCACGGTCTCGCTCATGCGGTTGTCCTTTCGGCGTCGGCGCCCAGCGCCTGGGCCGTCGCGTCCTTCCACGCCATCCAGCTCAGGAGGGCGCACTTGACCCGGGCCGGGTACTTGGACACCCCGGCGAACGCGACCGCGTCCTCCAGGATCTCCTCCATCGCGTCGTCGGGCTCGATCCTCCCCTTGGACTGCATCAGCTGCAGGAAGGTCTCCTGGATCCGCTGCGCCTCGGACAGGTCCTTGCCGACCAGCAGGTCGTTCAGTACGGAGGCGCTGGCCTGGCTGATGGAGCAGCCCTGCCCCTCGTAGCTGACGTCGCTGACGGTCGTGCCGTCGTACTTCACGCGCAGCGTGATCTCGTCGCCGCACGTCGGGTTGACGTGGTGCACCTCGGCGTCGCCGTCCCGCAAGCCCCGCCCGTGCGGGTTCTTGTAGTGGTCCAGGATCACGTCCTGGTACATGGAGTCCAGCTTCACGCCTCAGCCCCTCATCCGAAGAAGTTCCGTACGTGCTCCAGACCCTCGACCAGTGTGTCGACCTCGGCCGGAGTGGAGTACAGATAGAAGGACGCTCGCGTGGTCGCGGGAATTCCGTACCGCAGGCAGACCGGCCGCGCGCAGTGGTGGCCGACCCGGACCGCGATGCCCTGCTCGTCGAGGACCTGGCCCACGTCGTGCGGGTGGATGTCCCCCAGCACGAAGGAGATCGCGGCGCCGCGGTCCTCGGCCGTGGCGGGGCCGATGATGCGCAGGTCCGGGACCTCGGACAGGCGCTTGACCGCGTACTCGGTGATGGCGTGCTCGTGGGCGAGGATCCGGTCCATGCCGATGGCCGACAGGTAGTCGATCGCCGCACCGAGACCGACCGCCTGGGCGACCGGCGGGGTGCCCGCCTCGAACTTGTGCGGGGCCGGGGCGTACGTCGACGAGCTCATCGACACGGTCTCGATCATCTCGCCGCCGCCGAGGAACGGAGGCAGGTCCTCCAGCAGCTCCTGGCGCCCCCAGAGCACCCCGATGCCGGTCGGGCCGCACATCTTGTGGCCGGTGAAGGCCACGAAGTCGGCCTGGAGCGCCTGGACGTCCAGCGGCATGTGCGGCGCGGCCTGGGAGGCGTCGACGCACACCAGGGCGCCGACCTCCTGGGCGCGGCGCACGATGGCCTCGACCGGGTTGAGGGTGCCCAGGATGTTGGACACCAGCACGAAGGAGACGATCTTCGTCTTCTCGGTGATGACCTCGTCGATGTTCGACAGGTCGAGCCGGCCGTCGTCGGTGAGGCCGAACCACTTCAGCTTCGCGCCCGTGCGCTGCGCGAGCAGCTGCCACGGCACGATGTTGGAGTGGTGCTCCATCTCCGTGATGACGATCTCGGTCTCGTGGTCCACCCGGTAGGGCTCGTCCGCCCAGCCGAGCATGTTCGCCACGAGGTTGAGCGACTCGGAGGCGTTCTTGGTGAAGATCACCTCGTCGCGGCTCGGCGCGTTGACGAACTCGGCGACCTTGTCGCGCGCGCCCTCGTACAGCGCCGTGGCCTCCTCGGCGAGCACATGCACACCGCGGTGGACGTTGGCGTTGTGGCGCTCGTAGTACTCGCTCAGGGCGTCCAGCACCTGGCGCGGCTTCTGGCTGGTCGCCGCGTTGTCCAGGTACACGAGCTTCCGGCCGTCGTGGACCTGACGGTCCAGGACGGGGAAGTCCTTGCGGATCGCCTCGGTGTCGAGGAGGCCCGGCAGCTGTGTCACTCGGATGCGCCACCCTTCGTGTATGCCTCGTAGCCCTCGGCCTCCAGCTTGTCGGCGAGCTCGGCGCCGCCGGACTCGGCGATCCTGCCGTTCGCGAAGACGTGGACGTGGTCGGGCTTGATGTAGCGCAGGATGCGCGTGTAGTGCGTGATCAGCAGGGTGCCGACCTCGCCGCTCTCACGGACGCGGTTGACGCCCTCGGAGACGACCCGCAGGGCGTCGACGTCCAGGCCGGAGTCGGTCTCGTCGAGGATCGCGACCTTCGGCTTGAGCAGTTCGAGCTGGAGGATCTCGTGGCGCTTCTTCTCACCGCCGGAGAAGCCCTCGTTGACGTTGCGCTCGGCGAAGGCGGGGTCCATGTTGAGGCGCTCCATGGCCTCCCGGACCTCCTTCACCCAGGTGCGCAGCTTGGGGGCCTCGCCGCGGATGGCGGTGGCGGAGGTGCGCAGGAAGTTGGAGACGGAGACGCCGGGGACCTCGACCGGGTACTGCATGGCGAGGAACAGGCCGGCGCGGGCGCGCTCGTCGACGGACATCTCCAGGACGTCCTCGCCGTCGAGGGTGACGGTGCCGCCGGTGATCGTGTACTTGGGGTGACCCGCGAGGGAGTAGGCGAGGGTCGACTTGCCCGAGCCGTTGGGGCCCATGATGGCGTGCGTCTCGCCCTGCTTCACGGTGAGGTCGACGCCCTTGAGGATCTCCTTCGTGGCGTTGTCGGCCTCGACGGTGACGTGCAGGTCTCGGATTTCAAGCGTTGCCATGGGTGCCTCAGGACTCCTGGGTGAGGGAGACGAGCACGTCGTCCCCTTCGATCTTTACGGGGTATACGGGGACGGGGCGCGTCGCCGGAAGGGCGTCGGGCTTGCCGGAACGGAGGTCGAAACGCGAGCCGTGCAACCAGCACTCGATGTGGCAGTCGTCCACCTCGCCCTCCGAGAGGGAGACGTTCGCGTGCGAGCAGATGTCGTGGATCGCGAACACCTCGCCCCCGGTCTGTACGAGGGAGACCGGCGTGCCGTCGAGTTCCACCCTTTTCGGGGTGTCCTCCTCCAGCTCGCTCAGCCCACAGGCGCGTCGGAAGGTCATGCGACCGCCGCCTCCAGCTCCTCCTCGATCTTGGCGATCAGACGCTCCTCGATGTCCGGGACGCCGATCTGCTGGACCAGCTCGGCGAAGAAGCCGCGGACCACCAGGCGGCGGGCGTCCTTCTCCGGAATGCCGCGGGCCATCAGGTAGAACAGCTGCTCGTCGTCGAAGCGGCCGGTCGCGGAGGCGTGGCCGGCACCGACGATCTCGCCGGTCTCGATCTCCAGGTTGGGGACCGAGTCGACGCGGGCGCCGTCGGTGAGGACCAGGTTGCGGTTCATCTCGTAGGTGTCGGTGCCCTCGGCCTTGGCCTCGATGAGCACGTCACCGATCCACACGGCGTGCGCGTCGTCGCCCTGGAGCGCGCCCTTGTAGACGACGTTGGACTTGCAGTGCGGGACGTTGTGGTCGACCAGGAGGCGGTGCTCCTGGTGCTGGCCGGCGTCGGTGAAGTACAGGCCGAACAGCTCGGCCTCGCCGCCGGGGCCGGCGTAGGTGACGCGCGGGTGCAGCCGGACGACGTCGCCGCCGAAGGTGATGATCACCGACTTGAAGGAGGCGTCGCGGCCGACGAGGGCGTCGTGCTGGGCGGCGTGCACCGCCTTGTCGTCCCAGTCCTGCACGGAGACGACGGTCAGCTTGGCGCCGTCGCCGAGGACGTACTCGACGTTGGCGGCGAGCACCGCGTCACCGGTGTGGTCGATGACCACGACGGCCTCGGCGAAGGCGCCGAGCTCGATCACCTGGTGGGCGTAGGCGGTGCCGCC
The DNA here is from genome assembly GCF_002078235.1 of Streptomyces viridosporus. Classification (GTDB taxonomy): domain Bacteria; phylum Actinomycetota; class Actinomycetes; order Streptomycetales; family Streptomycetaceae; genus Streptomyces; species Streptomyces viridosporus. Next base: position 7,110 of record NZ_MSGP01000307.1, on the reverse strand, counting down.
CTCGCCGTGCACCGCGATGCGGATCGGCTCGGCGAGGACGGTCTCCTTCGGCACGGTCACGACCGAGGCCTGCTCGAAGGCGGAGTACGCCTGGGCGGCGACCCGGTCCACCGGGGTGCCCGCGCGGCCGAGCCGCGCGTCGTCGCGGCCGACGGTCTCGACGGTGACGCCCTCGGGCGCCTCGACGGCGACCTTGACGCCCTCGCCGGTGGCGGTGGCGGTGCCGTCGTGCAGACCGCGCAGCCGCTCCAGCGGGGTGAACCGCCACTCCTCCTCGCGGCCGTGGGGGACGGGGAAGTCCGCCACGTCGAAGGACGGGGGCGCGCTCATGCGGGTGGCGACGGTCGACTCGGCGGCGACCGCGATCGAGCCCGTGGTGGTGGAGCCCACGGGGATGTTCTGAGCCTCAGCCATGGCTGTCGTAGTGCTCGCTTTCCTGTGCGTAAGGGGCTTGACGGAACGGCGCTGGTGCTTAGCCGACCGCGCCTTCCATCTGCAGCTCGATCAGCCGGTTGAGCTCGAGGGCGTACTCCATCGGCAGCTCCTTGGCGATCGGCTCGACGAAGCCGCGCACGATCATCGCCATCGCCTCGTCCTCGGACAGGCCGCGGCTCATCAGGTAGAAGAGCTGGTCCTCGGAGACCTTGGAGACGGTCGCCTCGTGGCCCATGGACACGTCGTCCTCACGGACGTCCACGTAGGGGTAGGTGTCCGAGCGGGAGATGGTGTCCACGAGCAGCGCGTCGCACAGCACGTTGGACTTCGAGCCCGGGGCGCCCTCGCCGATCTCGATCAGACCGCGGTAGGAGGTGCGGCCGCCGCCGCGCGCCACCGACTTGGAGACGATGTTGGACGAGGTGTTCGGGGCCATGTGGACCATCTTGGCGCCCGCGTCCTGGTGCTGGCCCTCGCCGGCGAAGGCGATGGACAGGGTCTCGCCCTTGGCGTGCTCGCCCATGAGGTAGACGGCCGGGTACTTCATCGTCACCTTGGAGCCGATGTTGCCGTCGACCCACTCCATGGTCGCGCCCTCGTAGGCCACGGCGCGCTTGGTGACCAGGTTGTAGACGTTGTTCGACCAGTTCTGGATGGTCGTGTAGCGGCAGCGGGCGTTCTTCTTGACGATGATCTCGACGACCGCGGAGTGCAGCGAGTCCGACTTGTAGATCGGGGCGGTGCAGCCCTCGACGTAGTGCACGTAGGCACCCTCGTCGACGATGATCAGGGTCCGCTCGAACTGGCCCATGTTCTCGGTGTTGATCCGGAAGTAGGCCTGGAGCGGGATCTCGACGTGCACGCCCTTCGGCACGTAGATGAAGGAGCCGCCGGACCACACGGCGGTGTTCAGCGCGGCGAACTTGTTGTCACCGGCCGGGATGACCGTGCCGAAGTACTCCTTGAAGAGCTCGGGGTGCTCCTTCAGGGCGGTGTCGGTGTCCAGGAAAATGACGCCCTGCTCCTCCAGGTCCTCGCGGATCTGGTGGTAGACGACCTCGGACTCGTACTGGGCGGCGACACCGGCGACCAGGCGCTGCTTCTCGGCCTCGGGGATGCCCAGCTTGTCGTACGTGTTCTTGATGTCCTCGGGCAGGTCCTCCCAGGACTCCGCCTGCTTCTCCGTGGAGCGCACGAAGTACTTGATGTTGTCGAAGTCGATGCCGGAGAGGTCGGAGCCCCAGTTCGGCATGGGCTTCTTCTCGAACAGGCGCAGGCCCTTGAGGCGGAGCTTGGTCATCCACTCCGGCTCGTCCTTCTTCGCGGAGATGTCCCGGACGACGTCCTCGTCCACACCTCGGCGTGCCGACGCACCGGCGTCGTCACGGTCGGCCCAGCCGTATTCGTACTTGCCCAGACCCTCGAGCTCGGGGTGGGCCGTCTCCGTGGGGAGAGTCATGCGGGGTTCCTCCCGGACGTGCTTGCAGATGCGTGGTGGGAAATCTTGGGGATGAACGTCGTGCAGACGCCGTCGCCGTGCGCGATGGTCGCCAGCCGCTGCACATGCGTACCGAGGAGCTCGGCGAAAAATTCCGTCTCGGCCTCGCACAGTTGCGGGAACCGTTCGGCGGCGTGGGCGACCGGGCAGTGGTGCTGGCAGAGCTGCTCGCCGACCGGTGCGCTGCGCGCCGTTGCAGCGTACCCGTCCGCGCTGAGCGCCTTGGCCAGTGCTTCCGCGCGCTTCTCGGGGGGTACGGCCTCGACCGCCTTGCGGTACGCGCCCGCCTGCGCGGCGATCCGGGCGCGGGCGAACGCGGCGATCGCCTCGTCCCCGCCCTCCTTCTCCCCGATCCAGCGCAGGGCGTCCACGGCGAGCTGGTCGTACGACTGGTAGAAGGCGTCCCGCCCGCAGTCGGTGAGGGCGAACACCTTGGCCGGGCGCCCGCGCGTGCGCGCGCCGTAGACCCGACGGTCACGCGCCTCCACGACACCGTCCGTGGTCAGGGTGTCGAGGTGCCGGCGCACGGCCGCCTGGGTCAGTCCCAGTCGCTCCGCGAGTTCGGCGACGGTCGAGGGCCCGTGGTCCAGGATGGAACGGGCGACCCGGTTGCGGGTGGACCGCTCTCCGGTCGCCAGTTCCTCGTGGGGGGACTCGCCGACGTTTTTCACAACGCCATTGTTGCGTAATTCATCCGGGCCCGGCAAGCCGCGCCCTGACGGCCCCACGGTGCGCTGCGTCACTTAGGTGAACCTAAGGTGACCTGCGGAAACGATCTTTGATCGATCAATTCGGTGGCGTCCGGCGGTGGTGTCCGGGAGACTCACGGACCATGCCCGCAGCTTCTCCCACCGGCCCTCTCGTCACCCGGGACAGCCTCGCCGCGCAGCTGCGCGAGCTCGGCGTGCGGCCGGGCGAGACCCTCCTCGTGCACTCCTCGCTCAGCTCCCTGGGCTGGGTCAACGGCGGTCCGGTCACGGCCGTCGGGGCGCTGCTCGACGCACTCGGCCCGGACGGCACGCTGGTGGTCCCCGCCCAGTCCGGCCACCTCTCCGACCCGGCGCTGTGGCAGGCGCCGGCCGTGCCCGAGGAGTGGTGGGCGGCCATCCGGGCCACCATGCCCGCGTACGACCCGCTGACCACGCCCACACGCGGGGTGGGGGTGGTCCCGGAGACCGTGCGGACCTGGCCGGGCGCCCTGCGCAGCGCGCACCCCCAGACGTCGTTCGCGGCGGTGGGCCCGCGGGCCGCCGAGGTCGTCGCCGGGCACGCGACCGACTGCCGGCTCGGGGAGCGCAGCCCGCTGGCCGCCCTGGAGCGGATCGGCGCGCGGGTGCTGCTGCTCGGGGCCGGATACGACAGCTGCACCGCCTTCCACCTCGCCGAGTACCGCGTCCCCGCCCCCCGCGTCGTGGTGGGCCGGCCCGGTCCCGACGGCTGGGAGACGGTGACCGAGGTGTCGATCTCCTCCGAGCGGTTCGACGAGCTCGGGCACGACTTCGAGCGGGACCGTCCCGTGCTGCGCGGCCGGGCCGGGGCGGCCGAAGCGCGGCTGTTCCCGCTGGCGGACGCGGTGGCGTACGCCGAGCGGTGGCTGGAGCTGCACCGGCCCCGGGCGGAGGAGTTCGAGAACCCCGCGGTCTGAGGCGCCCGCCGCCTCCCTAGACTCGTGACCCATGCGAAGTGAGCCCGTGGTCCAGGTCCAGGCCCTGGTGAAGCGGTACGGAACGAAGACCGCGGTGGACGGCCTCGACCTGGTGGCCCGACCGGGCGTGACCGCCGTACTCGGCCCCAACGGGGCGGGCAAGACGACCACGGTCGAGACCTGCGAGGGGTACCGGCGGCCGGACTCCGGCACGGTGCGCGTCCTGGGCCTCGACCCGGTGCGGGACTCGGCGGCGCTGCGGCCCCGCGTCGGTGTGATGCTCCAGTCCGGCGGCGTCTATTCGGGCGCGCGGGCGGACGAGATGCTCCGGCACGTCGCCCGGCTGCACGCGCACCCACTGGACGTGGACGCCCTGATCGAGCGGCTCGGGCTCGGCTCCTGCGGCCGCACGACGTACCGGCGGCTCTCCGGCGGCCAGCAGCAGCGCCTCGCGCTGGCGATGGCCGTGGTCGGGCGCCCCGAGCTGGTGTTCCTGGACGAGCCGACGGCCGGTCTCGACCCGCAGGCCCGCCGCGCCACCTGGGACCTCGTGAGGGACCTGCGCGCCGACGGCGTCTCCGTGATCCTCACCACCCACTACATGGACGAGGCCGAACAGCTCGCCGACGACGTCGCGATCATCGACGCCGGCCGGGTCATCGCCCAGGGCTCCCCCGAGGAGCTGTGCCGGGGCGGGGCCGAGAACACGCTCCGCTTCACCGGCCGCCCCGGCCTGGACGTGGTCTCCCTGCTGAAAGCCCTGCCCGACGGTTCCTCGGCCGCCGAGGTGACCCCGGGCTCGTACCGGGTCGTCGGCGAGGTCGACCCGCAACTGCTCGCCACCGTCACCTCCTGGTGCGCGCAGCACGGGGTGATGCCGGACCGGATCTCGGTGGAGCGGCACACCCTCGAAGACGTTTTCCTGGAGCTGACCGGCAAGGAGTTGCGCTCATGACGCCGGCCCACACCCGGATCGGCCGGGGGCCCGGGGGTCGCCCCCCGGGAGGACACAGCCTGGAGCTGACCGGCAAGGAGTTGCGCTCATGACGGCCACCGGCACCTACTCACCGAAGCCGGGGGCGGCACCGCTCCCCCGCATGATCGCCGCGCAGGCCGTGCTCGAGACGAAGATGCTGCTGCGCAACGGCGAGCAGCTGCTGCTGACGGTGATCATCCCCACCCTGCTGCTGGTGCTGTTCAGCACCGTGGACATCGTGGACACCGGCGAGGGCGAGACGGTGGACTTCCTCGCCCCGGGCATCCTCGCGCTCGCCGTGATGTCGACGGCGTTCACCGGGCAGGCCATCGCGACCGGCTTCGAGCGTCGGTACGGGGTGCTGAAGCGGCTGGCCTCGTCCCCGCTGCCGCGCTGGGGCCTGATGACCGCGAAGACGCTGTCCGTGCTGGTCACCGAGGTCCTCCAGGTCCTCCTGGTCACGGTGATCGCCCTCGTGCTCGGCTGGTCGCCGCAGGGCAACCCGTTCGCGGTGCTCCTGCTGCTGGTGCTGGGCACGGCCGCCTTCTCCGGGCTCGGCCTGCTGATGGCGGGCACCCTGAAGGCCGAGGCGACGCTGGCCGCGGCCAACCTGGTGTTCCTGCTGCTGCTCGTCGGCGGCGGGGTGGTCGTGCCGCTGGACAAGTTTCCCGGCGCGGCGCAGGACGTGCTCGGCCTGCTGCCGATCTCCGCGCTGTCGGAGGGGCTGCGGGACGTGCTCCAGCACGGGGCCGGGATGCCGTGGGGCAACCTCGGGATCCTCGCCGTCTGGGCGGTCGCGGGACTCGCGGCCGCCGGGAGGTACTTCCGCTGGGAGTGAGCCCGGGGCCTGCGGGGCCCCGGAGGGCGTGATGTGGGCGACCCTCGTGAAAGTGTGCACAAGCGGCGCCCTACGATGGGACGCGTGCCAAACGTGACTCGCGCCGACGCCTCGGCGGCCGTGCGCAACCCGCTCGCCTTCATCGCCGCACGCTGGACCCCGGATCCCCGGACGGTCCGGCGGGCGGCCCTCGTCGCGCTCGTCATGTCGGTGGTCATCGTGGTCACCGGCGGCGCCGTGCGGCTGACCGGCTCCGGCCTGGGCTGCCCCACCTGGCCCAAGTGCACCGAGGACTCGATCGCCGCCACCCGCGAGATGGGCGTGCACGGCGTCATCGAGTTCGGCAACCGCCTGCTGACCTACGTGCTCTGCGCCGCCGTCGGCTGGGCGATCATCGCCGCGCGGTCGCAGAAGCCCTACCGGCGCCGCCTGACCCGGCTGGGCTGGGCGCAGTTCTGGATCGTCATGGGCAACGCGATCCTCGGCGGCATCGTGGTGCTCGTCGGCCTGAACCCGTACACGGTCGCGGCGCACTTCCTGCTCTCCTCGGCGCTGATCGCGGTCGCCACCGTGATGTGGCACCGCACCCGGGAGGGTGACGCGGAGCCCCGTCCGCTGGTCGGCAAGGCCGTGCAGCAGCTCGTGTGGTTCCTGGTGGCCGCGTCCGTGCTGCTGATCGCGGTCGGCACGGTGGTGACCGGCGCGGGCCCGCACGCGGGCGACTCCAGCGAGGTCGAGCGGATGCCGGTCGACTGGGAGACGGTGAGCAAGATGCACGCCGTGCTGGCGTGGATCGTGGTGACGCTGACGTTCGCCCTGTGGTTCGTCCTCAAGGCGGTCGACGCCCCCAAGGGCCCGCTGGACCGCACCCGCGAGCTGTTCCTGATCATCCTCGCGCAGGGGGTGATCGGTTATGTGCAGTACTTCACCGACCTCCCCGAGGTCCTGGTCGGTCTGCACATGTTCGGCTCCTGCGTGATGTGGATCTGGGTGCTCCGGGTCCTGCTGTCGCTGCGCGAGCGTCCCGGGGCGGTGGCGGAGGTGCCGGGACCGGCGACCGAGACGTCCCTGGCCAAGGCGTAGGCGGGTCGTCCTCCGCACCCGCCCCCGTTCCCGTTCCCCGTCGGCACCCTCGGACTTCCCAGGTTCACGCCGCGCCGGCCGTGCCCTTCACTGGGAGCCGGTAACCACCGGCAGAACCACCTCACGGGGGAACACATGGACCGCAGGAAGAACATCGTCACCGCAGGCCTGGCCACCCTGGTCCCGGCGCTGGCCCTCACGGTCGGCGGCCTGGCCGCTCCGGCCCAGGCCGCTCCGGCCGCCCGGCTGGGCGTCGACTGCGACGGCCGGGTGCACCACAACAACCCGGACCACGGCATCGTCGGCTGCAAGAACAACACCGCCGGCACCATCACCTTCCGCGCCGAGATCGTCTGCGGCCGGGCCCCGGACGTCTCGGGCCAGTGGGTGACGCTGCGGCCCGGAGAGTACGGCGAGTCCTCGGGCGTCTGCGCGTTCTACAGCTCGGGAGTCGGCAGCGTGGGCTGGACGATCAAGTAGGGCCGAGCAGGGCGACGAACCCGCCGGAGCCGGCGGGCACGGGCCGGGACCTCATCGGGGTCCCGGCCCTCCGCCCGTCCGGTCCAGCCCGTACACCCGGCCCGCGTTCCCCGAGGCGATCATCGCGCCCACCCGCCCGTTCTTTATACACATCT
>NZ_MSGP01000306.1 GCF_002078235.1 Streptomyces viridosporus | reverse complement strand
AACGGGCGAACGCCGTGCACGGCGTTCTGGAGCAGGAGCTGAACGACTCCGGCGTCACCTACGAGGTGCGCGGCTACGGCGAGCAGTACCCGATCGCCGACAACTCGACGGAAGCCGGCCGCAAGAAGAACCGCCGGGTGGAGATCTCCTTCCCCCGCGCGGAGAGCCGATGACACCAGGCGATCGGCCCCGCCTGCTCTGATCCCCGCCCTCATCCCGGGGATCAGAGCAGGCGGGGCCGATCGCCTGGTGTCATCGGCTCTCCGCGCGGGGGAAGGAGATCTCCACCCGGCGGTTCTTCTTGCGGCCGGCTTCCGTCGAGTTGTCGGCGATCGGGTACTGCTCGCCGTAGCCGCGCACCTCGTAGGTGACGCCGGAGTCGTTCAGCTCCTGCTCCAGAACGCCGTGCACGGCGTTCGCCCGTTGGCGGGACAGGACGTCGCCGTGCGCCGAGGAGCCGAGGTTGTCCGTGAAGCCGAAGACACGGATCTTCGTCGCGTTCTGGGTCTTGATCTCCTCCGCGATGGTGGCGATACGAGCCTTCGCCTGCGCGCCGAGCTTGGCACTGTCCTTGCCGAACAGCACCTCGGCCTGGAGCGCGAACTTCACGTCGGAGTTGGTGTCCTCGCGGCGTTCGTCGCCGCTCTGGTCCTCGACGACCTGCTTGATGTCCAGGACCTTGGGTTCGGCAAGAGTGGCGCCGTCCGGGAGCTTGAGGTCCGGGTCGTTGGGGTCGAGTTCAACGGGGGCGGAGGCGGTGGCTTCGGTGCCTGGGGGGACGCTGGGGCCGTCATCGGCGGAGGCCACCGTGGCGCTGTACAGGTTCGTGGTGACAAGGACGGTGGCGGTGGTGAGGGCCAAGGCGAACCGAGGTGACGCCGGGCGCATGCGGGTACGTGTCATGGCCGACCTCACCCAGAGATCTGGATGGTGCCGCTGGCGAACGTCGGCAGTTGGAAAGTGACTTCTGTGGCGTCCGCAGGCGGGGCGGGAAACTGCATGAAGACAGATAGGTTTTCCCCGGCCTTGATGGTCGAGAATCCGGTGGTGGTCAATGGACGACCGTCCGTGTCGCGGAGCACGTAGTACCGCTTTTTGCCCTTTGAGTCGACCAGCGTGGCGCCACCGAGCGACCGGCCGTTCCTCACGATCTCGGTCTCGTTACCGCTTAGAGCGGCCGGAACAACGACACTCTTGGCTCCGTCGTTCTTCAAGGTGGCGTTGACGATGACGAAACCACCAGCGTCACGCTGTGCGGAGGTGATCTGAAGAAGCAGCCCGCTCGATCCCCTCAGCTCGGCAAGAGGCTCGTCCGCCTGACCCTCCTGCGCGCTCGGGTTGGACCCATCACCCTTGGAAGCCGAAGCCGAAATCTCCGGTTTCTTGTCATCGCCTCCGCCACCACCGCAGCCGACCACGCCGAGGGTCAGTCCGGCCGCAACGGTCAGCACGGCCATCCCCCTGCGGGCCTTCGTTGTGAACCGAATGCTCATGCTTCTGCTTCCTTAGTCACTCGTCGTTCGCTTGTCAGTCGGCCAGGTGGACATCGAAGAGATCCTCGGGTTTCGGAAGCAATTCTTCAGGGTCCTTCGGGTCCAAGTCCCACTGCCTTCCTTCACAGGCGAGCAGAGGCAGCGTGCCTTCCTCTGCACCTCCCGTCGGAAGCTCGAACACACAACGAGGCTCGATCACGGCAGTGGCGGTCTCCTGTGACTTCTCATCCTCCGTGCCAGGCACAATGGAGTCCCCCACGGTGCCGTTCGTTTCGACCACGACCGTATAGCCCAGAAAGCCCTCCGGAAGGCAACTCAGCACATCGGCATCATTCTGTGCCGCGAACTGGTTCGCCCGCCAGCAGGACAAGCCGAGTCCTTCTGCTTTGCCATCGAAGATGCTCTGCCACTTGGTCGGGTCGAGGAGGTTCTGCACCCACGCGCCCGCGAGTTGATCCCGCCGGTCCTGAGCTGCCGCGAGAGCGGCCGCATCAGCAGCGGTTTGCGCGCCGTTTCGATTCACCGCCGCCTGGCCGACCGCAAAGTACGCGAACGCGAGGAAGAGCAGGCCCCCCACCACCGTGATGTAGATGGGGAAGGCCTGCCCTGCGTCGCCGTACTTACGGGGCCTCATCAGCCACCGACGACCTCCGCAATCTGCTGAGTGATCGCGTCGTAGATCGACTGCCCGATGTCCGTCCCCGTGATCGCCAGGACGATCGCCACGACCACCGCGATGATGCCCAGGTACTCCACCGCCGTCTGGCCCTTGTCGTTGCGGGCAGCGCGGGACTGGAGGTACGCGACCGTCGTGTTGATCCAGTTGCTCATGGTGTTCCCCTCCGGCTGACGCGGTGGCGGCTTCCTTCGCGGTGCCGCCGTCGACATGAGCAACGTAGGGGCGGGAGCCCCCTCCGTCGGAGGGCCCCAGGGCCCAAACCCGGGCCCAATCACGGGCCCAGTTCCTCTTCCCCCCTACCGTCACCGCAGGTCACCCCACTCCCCGGCCGGAACCCGGTGCCGTGCCGAGCCACTTCGCGGCGGCCTCGGAGCGGCTGGTGCTGTGGAGCTTGGCGAAAATGCGGTTGATGTGGTTCTTGACCGTCTTCTCGCTGATGAAGCACGCGGTGGCGATCTGCTGGTTGTTCATGCCGGACGCGATGAGGTCCATGATCTCCGCCTCTCTCGTGCTCAGTTGGAACCTCGACCTGTCGGGAGCGGCCGGGCGGCCACCTGTCCACCCGGACGACGACTGTGCCACACCTGGTTGCAGTTGCGAAAGGTTTTCCGCAGAAGTAGATGGTGGTGAGGTGTGAGGAAGGCCGAAACCCGCCGTGTTGCGGTGAGTTGGCTGAGTGCCACCCAGTCCCTCCGGGAGCGACTGCCCCGCCCCGGACCCTTGGCGAAGTTGCTCCAGCAATGCTCCCGCCGCCGTCGACGTGAAGTGGGCCCTGCCCTCCTTGACGTCCCGCACCGCCGCCACCAACTGGTCCGCCGCGAACTCGCCGTGGACCAGGTAGCCGCCCGCTCCCCTGCGCAGCGCCTCCTGGACGATCTCCGACTCCCTGCTGTACGTCAGCATCACGACCGGGGCGATCTGCACCAGGTAGGGCAGCGCCGAGATGCCGTCCACGCCCGGCATGCGGACGTCGAGGAGGATGACGTCGGGGCGGTGGGCGCGGGCCGCCTCGTAGGCCTCCCTGCCGTCCGCCGCCTCCGCCACCACCGTGATGTCCTCGCGGCCGGAGAGCAGGGCGGTCAGGCCGGCGCGGACCACCGGGTTGTCGTCGGCGACCACGACCCGGAGCGCGGCGGGCGGGGGGACGTTCTGGAAGGGGTTCGGCGGCGGCTGCGTGGGGCTCTGCAT
>NZ_MSGP01000305.1 GCF_002078235.1 Streptomyces viridosporus | reverse complement strand
CTACGGCCAGGCCCCGTACGGCATGCCGCCCCAGCCCCCGGCGGCGGGCGGCGGCGGCAAGAAGGCCGGCATCATCGTCGGCGCGGTGGCGGTCGTGGCGGCGATCGCCGTGGGCGCGTACTTCGTGATCGGCGGGGGCGGCGGCGGTTCGGACGTCGCCGACGACGGCCCGCACAAGCTGACGACCCCGGCGACCGTGCTCGGCGGCGAGTACAAGAAGGGCGACGCCGCGGGCGGCGGCGGCTTCGACGAGAACGACATGAAGGAAGCCGAGAAGCACGGCGTCAAGAACGCCAAGGACGTCAACGCGGTCTACCAGGCCGGGGACGAGAACAATCCGTTCGCCATGAAGATGCTCCAGTTCATGGGCGTCCACGGCGAGATCGACGACCCGGAGAAGGTCGTCGACGCCATGTTCGCGGAGCTGAAGAAGAACGCCTCCGAGGACAAGGAGACCGAGGGCGAGGTCGTCGGCAGCCCGAAGGTCTTCGAGCCGAGCGCTCTGGAGAACGCCGTCCTGAAGTGCCAGGAAATCAAGATCAAGAACAGTGACGCCGTGGCGGGCGACGCGGCCACCGGTCCCGCGGAGGTCAGCATGCCGGTGTGCATCTGGGGCGACCACAGCACGCTGGCCGTCGTCATCCACACCGATCTGGCCGACGCCATGGCCGGCAAGCCCGCCGACCTGGGCAAGGCTTCTGAGCTCACCGCCAAGTTCCGCAAGGACGTCCGCGTCAAGGCCTGACGCCGGCAGACGCACGAAGGGGCCCCGGTCGACGACCGGGGCCCCTTCCGCGTTCTCTGCCGCTACGCCGTCTTCTGCTCGCCCGGCCCACGGCCGCGCGCGTCGCGCGGGATGAGGGTGGGGTTGACGTTGGAGAGGACCACGTCCGCCGTGATGACCACGCGGGCGACGTCCTTGCGGGACGGGACCTCGTACATCACGCCCTGCAGGACCTCCTCCATGATGGCCCGCAGGCCCCGCGCGCCGGTCTGGCGGAGGATGGCCTGGTCGGCGATGGCCTCCAGCGCCTCGCGCTCGAAGTCCAGCTCCACGCCGTCGAGTTCGAAGAGGCGCTGGTACTGCTTGACCAGGGCGTTGCGCGGCTCGACGAGGATCTTGAGCAGGGCCTCGCGGTCGAGGTTGTGGACCGAGGTGATGACCGGGAGGCGGCCGATGAACTCGGGGATCATGCCGAACTTGACCAGGTCCTCCGGCATGACCTCCTCGAACTGGTCCTTGGACTCCAGCTCCCGCTTGGAGCGGATCGTCGCGCCGAAGCCGATGCCCTTGGCGCCGGCCCGGCCCTCGATGATCTTCTCCAGGCCCGCGAAGGCACCGCCCACGATGAACAGCACGTTCGTCGTGTCGATCTGGATGAACTCCTGGTGCGGGTGCTTGCGGCCGCCCTGCGGCGGCACCGAGGCCGTGGTGCCCTCGAGGATCTTCAGCAGGGCCTGCTGGACGCCCTCGCCGCTGACGTCACGCGTGATCGACGGGTTTTCACTCTTGCGGGCGACCTTGTCGATCTCGTCGATGTAGATGATCCCGGTCTCGGCCTTCTTGACGTCGTAGTCGGCCGCCTGGATCAGCTTCAGCAGGATGTTCTCGACGTCCTCGCCGACGTACCCCGCCTCCGTGAGCGCCGTCGCGTCGGCGATCGCGAAGGGCACGTTCAGCATGCGGGCCAGGGTCTGGGCCAGCAGCGTCTTGCCGGAGCCCGTGGGGCCCAGCAGGAGGATGTTGGACTTCGCCAGCTCGATGGCGTCCTCGCGGCCCTGGGCGCCGCCGTTCTCGCCGGCCTGGACGCGCTTGTAGTGGTTGTACACCGCGACGGAGAGGGCCTTCTTGGCCGCCTCCTGGCCGACCACGTACCCCTCGAGGAACTCGTAGATCTCGCGGGGCTTGGGCAGCTCCTCCCAGCGGACCTCGCTGGTCTCGGCGAGCTCTTCCTCGATGATCTCGTTGCAGAGATCGATGCACTCGTCGCAGATGTACACACCGGGCCCTGCGATGAGCTTCTTGACCTGCTTCTGGCTCTTCCCGCAGAACGAGCACTTGAGCAGATCGCCGCCGTCACCGATGCGTGCCACGGTGTGCTTCCCCTTCGCCTGGGAGTCGCCCGGACGTCGATGTCCGGTGGCTCCTGGTGCTGCCTTATGTCCGACGGTACCTTGCCGAGCCCTCCGTTCGGGCCCCCCTTGGCACGGTTCGCTTTGACGTGAACCGCACCAAACCGTGCCAAGGGGCGGCAGACGATACAGCCTCCCGAAGCCTCCCGCGTCAGCGCAGGCTGGCGTTGTCCATCTTCCGGGTGGTGATGATCTGGTCGATCAGGCCGTACTGCAGCGCGTCCTCGGCCGTGAGGATCTTGTCGCGCTCGATGTCCTCGCGGATCTTGTCGATCGGCCGGGTGGAGTGCTTGGCCAGCATCTCCTCCAGCTGCGTCCGCATCCGCAGGATCTCGTTCGCGGCGATCTCCAGGTCGGAGACCTGGCCGCGGCCGGTCTCGCTGTACGGCTGGTGGATCAGCACACGGGCGTTCGGCAGCGCCATGCGCTTGCCGGGCGTGCCGGCGGCCAGCAGGACGGCGGCGGCGGAGGCCGCCTGGCCCATGCAGACCGTCTGGATGTCCGGCTTCACGTACTGCATCGTGTCGTAGATCGCCGTGAGCGCCGTGAAGGAGCCGCCGGGGCTGTTGATGTAGACCGAGATGTCCCGGTCGGGGTCCATCGACTCCAGGCACAGCAGCTGCGCCATGACGTCGTTGGCGGAGGCGTCGTCGATCTGGACGCCGAGGAAGATCACGCGCTCCTCGAAGAGCTTCGCGTACGGGTCGTACTCGCGGATGCCCTGGGAGGTGCGCTCGACGAAGCGGGGGATGACGTAACGGGACTCGGCCGCGGGGCCGGTGTACTCGGCGCGCGTGCGGTCGTACAGGCCGCTGCCGGGGAAGTCGTTCACGGTGTCTCCTGAAAAGGGGCTGAGGCGGTCGGCTGGGGCTGCTGGGGCTGTTCTGCGGGCCCGGACGGGCCCGACGGGCTGCGCGGGGCCGCCAGGGGCTCCGCGCGGCCTCTCAGGCCCCGGTGCCGCCGCCGCCCGGCATGCCGGCGGCCGTGGCGATCACGTCGTCGATGAGGCCGTACTCCTTCGCCTCGAAGGCGTCGAACCAGCGGTCGCGGTCGGAGTCGCGGGTGATCTGCTCGACCGTCTGACCGGTGTGCTGGGACGTGAGCTCGGCCATGCGCTTCTTGGTGTGCAGCAGCCGCTCGGCGTGGATCTTGATGTCCGAGGCCGAGCCGGCCAGGCCGGCGGACGGCTGGTGGATCAGGATCTCGGCGTTGGGCAGCGCGAAGCGCTTGCCGGGGGTGCCGGCGCTCAGCAGGAACTGGCCCATGGAGGCCGCCAGGCCCATGGCGATCGTCACCACGTCGTTCTTGATGTACTGCATGGTGTCGTAGATCGCCATGCCGGCCGTGATGGAACCGCCGGGGCTGTTGATGTACAGGTAGATGTCCTTGTCCGGGTCGGAGGCAAGGAGCAGCAGCTGTGCGGTGATCTTGTTCGCGATGTCGTCGTCGACCGGCTGGCCGAGGAAGATGATCCGCTCGTTGAGCAGCCGGTTGTAGACCTGGTCGCCGAGGCCACCACCGATGGAGGGCTCGCCGGCGGCGGAGGGCATCAGATTCGTCACGTATCCACCTGCTCGTCTTACGACGGCGCCGGGCCGTCTCACGTGTTCTGCCGGGGCTGGGGCCGTCCGGCGGTGCTCGGGGACTCCCCTGCCCTCGTATTCATGGACCCTAACGCGCGGGTCCCTTCGGGGAATCCCGCAGCGGGGAGTGTTCGCCGGGGGCGTAGCGCGGTGCGCTCCGCGGGTGGGTGCCGCCGCCCGTTCGCCGCGGCCGTGCCGGTGAGCGGGCGACGGCCGGGTACCCGGGGCCGCCCGCACTCACGCGGCCGCACGGCGGTGCGTCCGCGCGGAAGCGCGACGGGCCCCGGGCACAGCGCGCCCGGGGCCCGTCGTCCGCACGTCTGAGGTGCCGCGGGGATCAGCCCTCGGTCTTCTCCTCGGCGGGGGCCTCGGTGGCCTCGGCGGTGTCGGTGGCCTCGGCCTTGTCGTCCTCGTCGTCTTCCTCGAGGTCGATGATCTCGCCGTTGGTGTCCTTGACCGTGGCCTTCTCGACCACGGCGGCCAGGGCCTTGCCGCGGGCGACCTCGCCGACGAGCAGCGGGACCTGGCCCTGCTCGACGACCGCCTGGGCGAACTGGTCGGGGGACATGCCGGAGGAGGCCGCGCGCCGCATGAGGTGCTCGGTGAGCTCCTCCTGGTTGACGTTGTGCTTCTCCTGCTTGACGAGCTCGTCGAGCACGAACTGGGTCTTGATGCCCTTGACCGCGGCCTCGCGGGTCTCGGTCTCGAACTCCTCGGCGGTCTTGCCCTGGATCTCCAGGTACTTGTCGAGGGTGAGGCCCATCTGGCCGAGCTGGTGGTGCTCGAGGTTGTGCTTGCGGGTGTTGATCTCGTCCTCGAGCAGCTTCTCGGGGACCGGGACCTCGACCAGCTCGAGCAGCTTCTC
This sequence comes from Streptomyces viridosporus, assembly GCF_002078235.1. Taxonomy (GTDB): domain Bacteria; phylum Actinomycetota; class Actinomycetes; order Streptomycetales; family Streptomycetaceae; genus Streptomyces; species Streptomyces viridosporus. The sequence goes on along the minus strand of NZ_MSGP01000305.1, from coordinate 1,490 downwards.
CAGGACGCGCTCCTGGGCCTGCGTGGCCTGGTCGTACTCCTTCATGTCCCGCAGGCGCTTGCGGCTGTCCGCCCGCAGCTCCTCGAGCGTGTCGAACTCGGAGGCGAGCTGCGCGAACTCGTCGTCCAGCTCGGGCAGTTCGCGCTTGGCGACCTGGGTGACCTTGACGGTGACCTCGGCCTCCTTGCCGGCCGCGGAGCCGCCCTTGAGCTCGGAGGTGAAGGTGGCCTCCTCGCCGGCGGACAGGCCCTTCACGGCGTCGTCGATGCCGTCCAGCAGCTCGCCGGAGCCGATGGTGTAGGAGACGTCGCTCGCGACGCCGTCCTCGAGGACCTCGCCGTCGACCTTGGCCTCGAGGTCGATGGTGACGACGTCGCCGTCCTCGGCGGCGCGCTCGACCGGGGAGGTGGAGGCGAAGCGCTCGCGGAGCTGCTCGACGGACTTCTCGACGTCCTCGTCGGTGACCTCGATGGCGTCGACCTCGACCTCGATGCCGGAGTAGTCCGGGATCTCGATGGTCGGGCGGATGTCGACCTCGGCGGTGAAGTTCAGCGTCTCGCCGTCCTTCAGCTCCGTGATGTCGACCTCGGGCTGGCCCAGCGGGCTCAGCTCGGCCTCGTTGACGGCGTCGGTGTAGAACTTCGGGAGAGCGTCGTTGACAGCCTCCTCCAGCACCGCACCGCGACCGAACCGCTGGTCGATGACCCGGGCCGGGACCTTGCCCTTGCGGAAGCCCTTCACCGTGACCTGCTGGTTGATCTTCTTGTACGCCGCGTCGAGGCTGTCCTTGAGCTCCTCGAAGGGCACCTCGACAGTGAGCCGAACCCGGGTCGGGTTCAGGGTCTCCACGGCGCTCTTCACGGTTCGGTCTCCTTGTGGCTGACTTCTCGGTTTCCGCCGGAACCAGAACGGTCCGGCCGATGCGCCGCCCGGAGGACTGCATCAGACGCTCGGAGAGCTGAGAGACACGGGCGTGCAGCTTGAATAGTAACGGCAGCGACTACGGCGCCCAAAGGCGATCATCGGAGGACGATCGGGTGGTTGGTCGGGGTGGCGGGATTTGAACCCACGGCCTTCCGCTCCCAAAGCGGACGCGCTACCAAGCTGCGCCACACCCCGTCTGGTGCGACACGTAGGGTACATGCCGCCGGGCAGTCCTTCCGCCGCATTTCCCGGGCGCGGTGCGGCGTCGGCGGTGCGACGGGGACGGGGTGTGCGACAAAGGGGCACGACCCGCTACGATGCCTGTCAGTGCCGTGGCCACCCACCCGCGGCACACGCTGTGCGGGCGTAGCTCAATGGTAGAGCCCCAGTCTTCCAAACTGGCTACGCGGGTTCGATTCCCGTCGCCCGCTCTGACACGGCTCAGGCCCGGGTGAGAGGTGCGTCCTCTCACCCGGGCCTGAGCCGTTCCACGGGCCGGACCGGCCGCCCGCGCCCCTCCGCGCGCCCGCTCCGGCCGGCGCCGGGACGGAGGGAACGCCGTTCGC
>NZ_MSGP01000304.1 GCF_002078235.1 Streptomyces viridosporus | reverse complement strand
GATGGCGTCCCTCACCCGGCGACGGCCCGCGGCCCCGGCCGCCCCTCCCGTGGACGCCCCGTCGCCGGGTGAGGGACGCCATCGCCACACCGCCCACCAGCAGCGCCGCCGCGCACCACCGGAGCGGGGTCACCGCCTCGCCCAGGAACAGCGCGGCCGACGACATCCCGAAGACCGGGACGAGCAGGGAGAAGGGCGCGACCGTGGAGGCGGGGTGGCGGCGCAGCAGCCAGCCCCAGGCGCCGAAGCCGAACACCGTGGCGCCCCAGGCGACGAAGAGCACCGTGCCCGCGCCCCGCCAGTCCAGGCCGGCCAGCGCCTCGAGGTCCCGCTCGGGGCCCTCCAGCAGGAACGACAGGGCCAGCAGCGGGAGCACCGGCACCGTGCTCACCCAGATCATGAAGTTCAGGGCGTCCGGGGGCGCCGCCTTGCGGGTCAGGATGTTCGAGACGCCCCAGCAGGCGGCTGCCACGACGACCAGGACGAAGCCGGTCAGCGAGCCCGAGGTGCCCTCGTCGACCGCCGCGACCCCGATGCCCGCCAGCGCCACCACCATGCCCACGAGCCGGATGCGGGAGGGACGTTCGCCGAGGAGCGCGAAGGCGAACAGGGCCGTGAACACCGCCTGGATCTGGAGCACCAGGGAGGAGAGCCCGCCCGGCATCCCCGCGTCCATGCCGACGAACAGCAGCCCGAACTTGGCCACCCCCAGCGCCAGCCCCACCCCGACGATCCACTTCCACGCCACCTTGGGCCGCCCCACGAGGAACACCGCGGGGAGCGCCGCCACGAGGAAGCGCAGGGCGGAGAAGAGCAGCGGCGGGAAGTGGTCGAGCCCGATCTCGATGACGGTGAAGTTCACGCCCCAGACGGCGGCGACGAGGACGGCGAGCAACAGGTGGGAAGGTCGCATGGGTCGAGGATCACCGCCCGCGACGCTTCAGCACCAGCGACGGTTCCTGCATGATTGGATGAAGCATCGCTTACCGATCGGGGCCCGTCATGCTCGACCTCCAGCGTCTGCGCGCCCTGCACGCCGTCTCCGTCCACGGCACCGTCGGTGCCGCCGCCGTGGCGCTCGGGTACACCTCCTCCGCCGTCTCCCAGCAGATCGCCAAGCTGGAGCGGGAGACCCGGACCGTCCTGCTGGAGCGGGAGGGCCGGAGCGTGCGGCTGACCGACGAGGCCCACCGGCTGGTGTCCGCCGCCCAGGAACTGCTCGCCATCGTGGAACGGGCGGAGACCGAGCTGGAGGAGCGGCGCGGGGTGCCGGCCGGGCGGCTGACCGTCGCCGCCTTCGCGTCGGCGGCGCGCGGGCTGATGCCGTCCGTGCTGGCCGACCTGGCCCGGCGGCACCCCGCGCTCGACGCCCGGCTCACCGAGATCGACCCGCACCTGTCCGTGGACCTGGTGGCCAAGGGCGCGGTCGACCTCGCCGTCGCGCACGACTGGGACATCGCGCCGCTGCCCGCCCCCGCCGGCGTGGAGCAGGCGGTCATCGGGGACGACCTGTGCGACCTGCTGGTGCCCGAAGACCATCCGTTCGCGGGGCGCACGGCGGTGCGGCGGGAGGAGCTGGGCGGCGAGCGGTGGATCTGCCCGCCGCCGGGGCGGGTCTGCCACGAGTGGCTGGTGCGCACCCTGCGCGCCGCCGGGCACCAGCCGGAGATCGTCCACCGGGCCGACGAGAACCCGACCCTGGTCGCCCTGGTCGCGGCCGGGCTCGGCATCGCGCTGATCCCCCGGCTGGGGCGCGGCCCGCTGCCCGACGGGGTGGTGGAGGTGCCGCTCGACCCGATGCCCGTGCGGCGGGTGTACGCGCTGTGGCGCACGGGCGCGGCCCGCCGTCCGGCGATCGCGGAGACGGTCCGGGCCCTGCGCGGGCACTGGCCCGGGGTCCGCGCGCACACGCCCCGCTGACCCCGTCCGGACCACCGGTCCCGACTTCGGGGAATTCGCCGCGACCGGGGAACCCGTCCGCACCCCCGTCCGTCCCATACGCAGGCTGCCGGATGAGTCTCCGCGGCGCGGTGTCGGCCCTCGCTGCCGGCAGCGATCGCTGACCCACCCTCTCCGCCGTGCCGCGGCCGGCAGCACGCCGTCATCGGCGCGCCCCCCTCCGACTGCGCCGATGACGGCCCCTCCCCGGTTGCTGTGCGCTCCCTTGACTGGCAGAAACTTCCCGGATATTGGTGACCTCCTGGCAGTTTCCTTCAGTGGATCCCCGGTCCCCCGCGGATCACCTCCCAAAGGAGCGCACGTGCCCGACAGCAGCACGGGAAGCACGGGAAACACCGCACGTCCGTCCAGACGCACCGTCCTCGCCGCGACGGCGGGCGTCACCACCGCCCTGGCGGCCGCCGGCACGGTGCACGCCGCCGCCGGCCCCTCCACCCCCGACGACAGAAAGCTGCGCGCCCTCATCTCCCGGATGACGCTCGAGGAGAAGGTCGGCCAGCTCTTCGTGATGCGGGTCTACGGCCACTCCGCCACCGACCCGGACCAGGCCGACGTCGACGCCAACCTCAAGGAGATCGGTGTCCGCACGGCCGCCGAACTGCTCGCGAAGTACCGGGTCGGCGGCATCATCTACTTCGCCTGGGCGCACAACACCCGCGAGCCGCACCAGATCGCCGACCTGTCCAACGGCATCCAGAAGGCGTCCCTCGGCCTGCCGCGCGGCCTGCCGGTGCTCATCTCCACCGACCAGGAGCACGGCATCGTGGCCCGCGTGGGCGAGCCCGCCACCCTGTTCCCCGGCGCGATGGCCGTCGGCGCGGGCGGCTCCCGCTCCGACGCCCGCACCCTCGGCCGGATCGCCGGGCGCGAACTGCGCGCGATGGGCATCCGCCAGGACTACGCCCCGGTGGCCGACGTGAACGTCGATCCGGCCAACCCGGTCATCGGGGTGCGGTCCTTCGGATCCGAACCGGACGCCGTGGCACGGCTGGTGGCCGCCGAGGTCGCCGGGTACCAGGGGTCGGGGGTCGCGGCGACCGCCAAGCACTTCCCCGGGCACGGCGACACGGTCGACGACAGCCACGCCAAGCTCCCGTACATCCACCACACCCGCGAGCAGTGGGAGCGGCTCGACGCGCCGCCGTTCCGGGCCGCGATCGCCGCGGGCATCGACTCGATCATGACGGCCCACATCGTCGTCCCCGCGCTCGACGGCGCCGAGGACCCGGCCACCCTGTCCCGCCCGATCCTCACCGGCATCCTGCGCGAGGAACTGGGCTACGACGGGGTCGTGGTCACCGACTCCCTCGGCATGGAGGGCGTCCGCACCAAGTACGGCGACGACCGGGTGCCGGTGCTGGCCCTGAAGGCGGGCGTGGACCAGCTCCTCAACCCGCCCTCCCTGGACGTGGCCTGGAACGCGGTCCTGCGGGCCGTCCGGGACGGCGAGCTCACCGAGGACCGGCTCGACACGTCGATCCTGCGCATCCTGCGGCTGAAGACGAAGCTGGGCCTGTTCAAGGACCCGTTCGTCAGCCACGCCGGCGTCGACCGCACCGTCGGCACCCGCCCGCACCTGGCCGCGGCCGACCGGATCGCCGAACGCACCACCACCCTGCTGGTCAACGAGCGCGGCCTGCTGCCGCTGTCGCGGCGCGGGCGGCCGAAGCTGCTCGTCGTCGGCGCCGACCCGGCCTCCCCGTCCGGTACGACCGGCCCGCCGACCGGTGTGCTCGCGGGCGCGCTGACCGAGCTGGGCTTCACGGCCACCGCCCTGTCGACCGGCACGGCACCGTCGGCGGCGACCATCGCCACGGCGGTGGCGGCGGCCCGGGAGGCGGACGCGGTGGTCGTCGGGACGTACAACGTCACGGCGGGCAGCAGCCAGAAGACGCTGGTCGAGCAGCTCCTGGCGACCGGCACGCCGGTGGTGGCGGTGGCCATCCGCAATCCGTACGACGTGGCCCACCTGCCCGGCGTCCCGGCGTACCTGGCGACGTACTCCTGGACCGACGTCGAACTGCGGGCGGCGGCCCGGGTCATCGCGGGCAAGGTGGAGCCGCGCGGGACGCTGCCGGTGCCGGTGCAGCGGGCGGACGATCCGGCGGCGGTGCTGTACCCCGTCGGGCACGGGCTGGGGTACTAGCCGCGGCACACGGGCGCCGCGCACCCGGTGTAGTCCGTCGGACGTAGCGCCCGTACGCCACACACCCGGCGCACCACCCCCAAGGTACGCAAAGCACCCTGTTCGCCTGGCGTGTCCCGGCGCGCGCGGTCACGCTGGGCGGGAGGGTCCGGGGGATGACGATGCACGTGAGAAGTTCCTGGAGGGCGGTCCGCGCGCCGGTGGTACTGGCCGCCCTCCTGCTGACGGGGTGCCAGAGCGCGTCGGGCGGGGGCGCCGAGGAGGACGTCCGCCTCGGCGAACAGCCACCGGCGTCGGTGTCGCCCGCGCCGCCCCGGCCGTCCGGGTACGGGGCGGTGTTCCTCGCGGTGGACGAGTGCAGCTCGTTCGGCCGGACCAGCTTCACCGAGGTGCCCTGCACGAGCGAGCGGGCGGCGGCCCGGGTGGTCGCCCGCCACGACGGCACCGTGCGCGAGGGGCCGCGCTGCCCCGCCACCACGGACTTCGTGCTGCACATCAGCGAACAGCGCCCCTCCCTGGACGAGGACGGCGACGGCGCGGTGCCGCAGGGCTACGCCTGCATGCGCAACCTCCAGCCGCCGCACCCCGGCGATCCGGGCGGCGGGGGCGGTCCGCGCACCATCGTCGGCGACTGCGTCTACGGGCTGGGCGACGGCAAGGTCCGCGAGACGGCCTGCGACGGGAAGGGGAAGCGGAAGCCGGAGTACAAGGTGACGAAGGCCGTGGGCGCCCGGTCCGAATGCCCGGCGTCCACGGCCCTCTACGTCCGGCTGGGCGGCACCTCGCCGGTGGGCTGCGCCCTCCCGGTGTAGCCCCGCCCCGGCGGCGTTCCTACGGGCGCAGTGTGCGCTCCTGCTCGACGCCGCGCCGGTCGAGCTTGGCGTCGAACTTCGCCAGCGGCTTCGCCGCCGCCGGGTTCTCCCGGACCGCGCTCGGGGCGACGCCCGCCCAGTCGAGGATGCGGGCCGTGGCGAACGCCTTCTCCTTCTCGACCAGTCCGGCCACGTTGGCACCGTGGTTCATGCCGGGGGCGGTGAAGACGTGGGAGTCACGCGCCCCGTGTCCCAGGCGGAACGGCTCGGCGCCCCACGGGTCGTTCTCGCCGTAGACGAACAGCATCTGCCGCGCGTTGTGGCGGACCCAGGTGTCGATGTCCCGCATGGCCGAGGGCTCGAACTTCATCGGGATCGAGCGGGGGACGAAGTTGCGCGGCGGCTGGTAGCCGTAGCGGATGTACTTCTTCTCGATGTGCGGGAAGTGGATCGTCGGCGCGCCCAGCTGCGTACCGGCCTGGTAGTAGTACGGCGTGTACGGGCTCAGGCCCTGGTCGGTGTAGAACGAGAAACCGGAGATCGTGTCGATCGAGGTCCAGATCTCGTCGTCGGTGGCGTTCTTCGCGTCCGCCGGGATCCGCTCGCAGTCCGCCGTCGTGCTGTACTGCCAGAAGCCCCACACGTAGTCGAGGACGACGGCCTCGTACGCCCGGTCCAGGCTGCCGATGGTGTCGAAGGTGTAGCCGTTCTCGGCGGCGTACGCCTCGTACCGCTTCTCCAGCGGCGCGCGGCGCACCAGCGCCTCGCGCTGCACCGCGTTCAGCCGGTCGCGGCACTCCTTGGTGCCGACGGTGCGGAAGAAGCGGTCGTAGGCCGAGTCCTCCTTGTTCACCACGTCGTTGGGGGCGACGTAGGCGACCACGCCGTCCATGTCGCGCGGGTAGAAGCGCTCGTAGTAGGTGGCGGTCATCCCGCCCTTGGAGCCGCCGGTGGAGATCCAGTTCTCGGGATAGATCTTCTTCAGCGCCGTGAAGATGCGGTGCTGGTCGCTGGCGGCCTGCCAGATGTCCAGCTTGGACCAGTCGGCCGGTTCGGGCCGGGACGGGGTGAAGAAGCGGTACTCCATGGAGACCTGGTTGCCGTCCACGATCTGGGTCGGCTCGCTGCGGCGGGGCGTCGTGGAGACGCTGTAGCCGCCGGTGTGGAAGACGGTCGGCCGTGCGACGTCCTTGTGCAGCACGGTGATCCGCTGCTGGAACGTGCCCCTGGCGGGCCTGCGGTGGTCGACCGGCTGGGTGTAGTTCAGGACGAAGAAGCGGTAACCGGTGTACGGCTTCTCCTCGATCAGGCTCATGCCCGGAACGGAGAGCAGTCTCTCCTTGATGTCGGTGGTGCCGGTGGCCTCCGGCTCGGCGGCGGTGGCCGCCCCGGCCGTGCTCATGGTGCCTATGAGCACCGTGAGCGCCAGCAGCCATCTGAGCGCCTTGCGCATGCGCACTCCCCTGTGAAGACAGATGTGCGCCGGAAGCTAGCGGACCAACTCCCCGCAGCACCAGGGGACATAGGGAAAACCCCGTGTCAGCACAGGATCCAGCCGGAGCTGACGGACCCGCCGCCGACCCTGCCCTTCACCCAGACGCAGCGGCGTCCGGCGTGCACGGTCACCGGGCCCGCGTGGTACTTGTAGCGGCCCTCGTCGACGACCGGCCGGCCGCCGCGCGCCCGCACGCTCACCGACATCGTGCGTACGGTGCCGGGCTTCTTGGCGAGGGTGACGGCGCAGACGTAGCCGCCGCGCTTGTGGACGACCACGGAGCCGGTGGAGAAGGACAGGGTCCGCACCTTGCGGCCGGGGCATTGCGCGGCGGCGTGCGCGTCACCCGGAGCGGCGACGGTGAGCAGCCCCGAGGCGGTCAGCACGGCCAGGACGGGCGCGAGGCGCCGCCGTATCGCTCCACTGCCCACGTGTCGTTCCTCCCGTACCGCGTCTGCCGCGACCAACGACGTACGGGGGTACGGACGCACGGCGTATGTCGGATGGTTGCGCGGTCGTCACGGGAGCGGGTGCACGGGAACGGGTCCGCGGGAGCGGGCCCACGGGGGCCGGCCTGCGGGAACAGGCCCACGAGAGCCGGCTCGCGGGAACGGGTCCACGAGAGCCGGCCCGCGGCAGCCGACCCGCGGGAACAGGCCCATGAGAGCCGGCCCGCGGGTGCCGGCCCGCGGGAGCCGGCCCGCGGGAGCCGGCCCCCGGGAACAGGCCCACGGGGCCGGCTCAGCGGACCGCCCCGACCGGCTCCTCCGGCTCGGCCTGGCCGATGAAGGTCCGCCACAGCTCGGCGTACCGGCCGTCGCGGGCCAGCAGCTCCTCGTGCGTGCCGTCCTCCACGACCCGCCCGTGGTCCATGACGACCACCCGGTCGGCGCGGGCCGCGGTGGTCAGGCGGTGGGCGACGACCAGCGTCGTGCGGCGGCCCGCCAGCCGGTCGGTGGCCTGGTTGACCTGGGCCTCGGTGGCCAGGTCGAGCGCGGCCGTGGCCTCGTCGAGCAGCAGGACGTCCGGATCGACGAGTTCGGCGCGGGCCAGCGCGATCAGCTGGCGCTGTCCGGCGGAGAGGTTGCGTCCGCGCTCGGCGACCTCGTGCAGGTAGCCGCCCTCCAGGGTGGCGATCATCTCGTGCGCGCCGACCGCGCGGGCGGCCGCCTCCACCTCGGCGTCGGTGGCGTCCGGGCGACCGTAGGCGATGGCGTCGCGGACGGTGCCGGGGAAGAGGTACGCCTCCTGCGGGACGACGCCGAGCCGGTGCCGGTACGCCGTGAGGTCCAGGTCCCTGATGTCCGTGCCGTCGACGGTGACCCTGCCGCCGGTGGGGTCGTAGAACCGGGCCACCAGCTTGACCAGGGTGGACTTGCCGGCGCCGGTCTCGCCGACGAAGGCGACGGTCTGCCCGGCGGGGATGCGCAGGTCGATCCCGCCGAGCGCCTCCTCCGCCTTCTCCGCCCCGTCACCGGAGGCGTAGGCGAAGCGCACGCCCTCGAAGGCGATCTCCCCGCGCAGGGACGGCACGTCGACCGGCTCGTCGGCGGGCTCGGTGGAGGCCGGCTCGCGCAGCAGCTCCTGGATGCGGCCGAGCGAGACGGACGCCTGCTGGTAGCCGTCGAAGACCTGGGAGAGCTGCTGCACGGGGGCGAAGAACAGGTCGATGTAGAGCAGGTACGCCACCAGCGCACCGGTCGTCAGCGTCCCGTCGTCGACCCGGGCACCGCCCACGACCAGGACCGCCGCCGCCGCGATCGCGGACAGGAACTGCACGAACGGGAAGTACACCGAGATCAGCCACTGGCCCCGGACCCGGGCGCTGCGGTAGTCGGCGCTGCGCTCGCCGAACCGGCGGACGCCGTCCCGCTCCCGGCGGAAGGCCTGCACGATCCGCAGCCCGGACACCGACTCCTGCAGGTCGGCGTTGACCGTGGACACGCGCTCGCGGGCCAGCTCGTACGCCTTCACGCTGGCCCGGCGGAAGAACCAGGTGGCGACGATCAGCGGGGGCAGGGTGGCGAAGACGACCAGGGCGAGCTGCACGTCGATCACCAGCAGGGCGACCATGATGCCGAAGAAGGTGACCACCGAGACGAACGCCGTCACCAGGCCCGTCTGCAGGAACGTCGACAGGGCGTCGACGTCGGTGGTCATCCGGGTCATGATCCGGCCGGTCAGCTCGCGCTCGTAGTAGTCGAGGCCGAGCCGCTGGAGCTGGGCGAAGATCTTCAGCCTGAGCGAGTACAGCACCCGTTCGCCGGTGCGTCCGGTCATCCGCATCTCGCCGATCTGCGCGGCCCACTGGAGGATCACGGTGAGCAGGGCGAGCAGCGAGGCGGCCCAGACCGCGCCGAGGGCGACCTGGGTGACGCCCTGGTCGATGCCGTGCCGGATCAGCACCGGCAGCAGCAGGCCCATGCCGGCGTCCACGGCGACGAGACCGAGGCTGACCAGGAGCGGCAGGCCGAAGCCGCGCAGCAGGCGGCGCAGGCCGTAGGAGTCCTCCGGCCGGACCGCGCGGGCCTCGTCGACGTCGGGGACGTCGGTCGCCGGGGGCAGCGCCTCGACCTGGGCGAGGAGCTCCGGGGTGGCCGGGCTGCCGGACAGGGCGGTGTCCTTGGGCTCGCGGTCGCCGGTCCACAGCCGGGGCGTGACGCCGCGCTCGGCGTCGAACTCGGCGTCCAGCTCCGCGCGGACGGAGGTGTCCCCCTCCTCGGGCTCCGGGGGCCCGGCGGTCGGGGTGTGGCCCGGGGAGACGGCGCCGAGCTCGTCGGGGTCGGTGAGCAGCCGGCGGTAGAGGGCCGAGCGCCGCTGGAGCTCGTCGTGGGTGCCGATGTCGGCGAGCCGGCCGGCGTCGAGGACGGCGATGCGGTCGGCGAGGCCCAGGGTGGAGCGGCGGTGGGCGATCAGCAGGGTGGTGCGGCCCCGCATGACCTCCCGGAGCGCCTCGTGGATCTCGTGCTCGACGCGTGCGTCCACGGCGGAGGTCGCGTCGTCCAGGACCAGCAGGCGCGGGTCGGTGAGGATCGCGCGGGCGAGGGCGATGCGCTGGCGCTGGCCGCCGGAGAGGGTCAGGCCGTGCTCGCCGACCGCGGTGTCGTAGCCGTCGGGCAGCTCGGTGATGAACCGGTCGGCCTGGGCCGCGCGGGCGGCGGCGGTGATCTGCTCGTCGGTGGCGTCCGGGCGGCCGTAGGCGATGTTGCCGCGCACGGTGTCGGAGAAGAGGAAGGAGTCCTCGGGGACCAGCCCGATCGCGGCCCGCAGCGACTCGGTGGTCAGCTCGCGCACGTCGTGGCCGCCGACGAGGACCGCGCCGCGCGTGACGTCGTAGAAGCGCGGCAGGAGCAGGGAGACGGTGGACTTGCCGGAGCCGGAGGAGCCGACGACGGCGAGGGTCTCGCCCGGGCGGATCTCGAAGGAGAGGCCGTCCAGGACCGGGTGCTCCGGGTCGTAGCCGAAGGAGACGTCGTCGAACTCGACGGTCGCGGGGGCGTCGGCGGGCAGTTCCACGGTGCCGTCGGTCAGGGACGGCTCGGTGTCGATCAGCTCCAGGACGCGTTCGGTGCTCGCGCGGGCCTGCTGGCCGACGGTGAGCACCACGGCGAGCATCCGGACCGGGCCGACGAGCTGGGCGAGGTAGGTGGAGAAGGCGACGAACGTGCCCAGCGTGATGTTCCCGCGGACGGCGAGCCATCCGCCGAGCGCCAGCATCGCCACCTGGCCGAGGGCGGGGACGGCCTGGAGGGCGGGGGTGTACTTCGCGTTCAGCCGGATGGTGCGCAGCCGCCCGGCGTACAGCCGCCGGCCGACCTCGCGCAGCTTGCCGGTCTCCTGGTCCTCCTGCCCGAAGCCCTTCACCACGCGGACGCCGCTGGCCGCGCCGTCGACCACGCCGGCCACGGCGGCCGCCTGGGCCTGGGCGTACCAGGTGGAGGGGTGCAGCCGGGTGCGGCTGCGCTTGGCGATCCACCACAGGGCGGGGGCGACGGCGAGGGCGACGAAGGTGAGCGGCAGCGACAGCCACGCCATGATCACCAGTGAGAGCAGGAACAGCAGGAGGTTGCCGATGGTCATCGGCAGCATGAAGAGCAGGCCCTGGATCAGCTGGAGGTCGCTGGTGGCGCGGCCGACGACCTGCCCGGTGTTCAGCTCGTCCTGACGGCGGCCGTCGAGCCGGGTGATCGTCCCGTACATCTCGGTCCGCAGGTCGTGCTGGACGTCGAGGGCGAGCCGGCCGCCGTAGTAGCGGCGGATGTAGGTGAGGACGTAGACGACGAGCGCGGCACCGATCAGGGCGCCCGCCCAGGGGGCCATGGCGCGGCTGTGGTCGCCTATCACGTCGTCGATGATCACCTTGGTGATCAGCGGGACCAGTGCCATCACGGCCATCCCGCCGAGGGAGGAGCCGAGGGCAAGGACGACGTCCTTGGGATGACGCCACGCGTATCCGGCCAGTCGCCGTGCCCATCCCCGTTGCGGTGTCACGCGGTGCCCTCCGTTCGACCTGATCTGCCGCAAGGCACCAACGCCGCCGGAAGCGGATTTCATCCCTCCGCACCAGGCGGCCCGGTCCGCCCGGAGCGCGGAGCCGCGCCCCTGGGCACGGGGGCGACGGCGAGGGGGGCGTGCGGGCGCACGGGCGTCACCGTGCGGGACGCCCCGTGACCACCGGCTCCTCCTACCGCCACACGACCGCCACCTCGTCTTCACCCTCACGCATACATGTCCATGTCACGCTTCTGTCGGCCGCGCTTTCAACCCGCGTAGAACGGACGCCCCCCATGCCCGTGACCCCCGTACGCCGCCGCTGGAGGACCGTCGCCCTGGCCGCGTCCGCCGCCCTGGTCGGTCTCACCGTCCCCGCCCTGACCGCGCCCTCCGCCGGCGCCGCGACCGCCCCGCCCGCCGGCGTCGCGAGCGCCGCGTACGACGACGCCTACTACGCCGACGCGATCGGCAGGACCGGCCCGGCGCTGAAGGACTCCCTGCACACGATCATCAGCGACCAGACGAAGCTGTCGTACTCGGCCGTCTGGGAGGCGCTGAAGGTCACCGACCAGGACCCGAACAACAGCGGCAACGTGATCCTGCTGTACTCGGGCATCTCCCGCAGCAAGTCCCGCAACGGCGGGAACACGGGCGACTGGAACCGCGAGCACGTGTGGGCCAAGTCCCACGGCGACTTCGGCACCTCCACCGGCCCCGGCACCGACCTGCACCACCTGCGCCCCGAGGACGTGCAGGTCAACTCGGTCCGCGGCAACAAGGACTTCGACAACGGCGGCAGCGCGGTCGCCAACGGCGGCGGCAGCCTGACCGACTCGAACTCCTTCGAGCCCCGTGACGCGGTCAAGGGCGACGTGGCCCGCATGATCCTCTACATGGCGGTGCGCTACGAGGGCACGGACGGCTGGCCCGACCTGGAGCCCAACGACTCCGTCACCAACGGCAGCGCCCCGTACCACGGCCGCCTCCCGGTCCTGAAGCAGTGGCACGAGCAGGACCCGCCGGACGCCTTCGAGAAGCGCCGCAACGACGTCATACACGCCTCCTACCAGCACAACCGGAACCCGTTCATCGACCACCCGGAGTGGGTGGAGTCGATCTGGTAGGCAGGCGGGCGCCCCGGCTCTCGGCGATCCGGCGCACGTCGGTCAGCGACTCGTGCATCCGGGCGAGCAGGAACCGGAGCTGGTCCGCGGTCGCGCGGCGGTCGGCCAGCAGGTCCGCCGTGTGGCCGAGGAGATCGTCGGCCATGGCGAGCTGCACCTGCTCGACGGCGTCGGCGCGGCGGGAGAGGTAACCGGTCCCGTCCGTGACGAGGTAACAGGGCTTTCCCCCCGGTCCCGTCCAGGGCAGGAGCCGCACGTCGTCGTCCCCGTCCTCCACGCCGTCACCCCCGCCCCGGGGATAACGCGCGGTCCGGCGTCGATCCCGTGCGCGGCGAGCCGCGGCGCCCGGCGCCGGGCCGGCCGGCGCCGGGGGGCAGCGGCCCCGGCAGCGATGCGAAGAGACGGCCGATGCCGTTGCCCATGTCGTCGACTCCCTGAAGACGTTGGTGACCGCGCCCCGGGCCGGTCGCACGGCCGCGAGGGCATCGCTTTGCGTAGCGCTCCATTCACAGGGTGAGAGGGCTGCCGCTAGGCTCGCCAGGGGGAAGCCGGTGACAGAGCGTTTGTCACAAGGGGGGCGACGCGATGGGCAGCATCTACGGCGACTGGCTGAAGGAGCGGCGCGAGGCCGCGGGGCTGTCCCAGCAGCAGCTGGCCGACAGGGCGATCATGACCCGTTCGCACATCGCCCACATCGAGGCGGGCCGCCGGGTGCCGTCGAAGGAGGACGCGCGCAGGCTGGACGCGGCGCTGGGCACGGGAAACGTGCTGAGCAGCTTCCTGCCCGAGCAGAACGCCGCCGTCGCCGACTACTTCGAGGCGGCGCGGCTGCTGGAGCAGCAGGCGGTGATGATCCGGGAGTCCGCGGTGACGTTCGTCCCGGGGGTCCTCCAGACGGAGAGGTACGCGCGCGCCGTCCTGGGGACGACGTTCCCTCCCCTGGGCGACGAGGAGCGTGACAAGCGCCTCGTCACACGCCTCGAGCGTGCGAGGATCCTCGACGATCCCACGACGCCCGTCTTCTGGGCCCTGCTGGACGAAGGCCTGCTGCACCGCCCGGTGGGCGGCCGCGACGTCATGGCGGAGCAGCTCGTGCACCTGGTGCGGCTGGCCGAGCGGGGCCGGATCCGGGTTCACGTGATGCCCCGCGGGACGGGCGCCTATCCCGTCATGCAGGGCATGTTGAGTCTGATGTGGTTCGAGGACCAACCGCCCGTGGCCTACTCCGAAGGCGTACAGGTGGCCAAGATCCATGACGTTCCGGCCGTCGTCGAACAGTTGCAGGGCGCCTACCATCTCGCACTGAGCGACGCGCTTCCGCTGCGCGAGTCGCTTGCCGTCATGAAGGCCACAGCGAAGGACTACGGACACGATGGCTGACCGGACCATAGCGGACGCCACGGCGCTGAGCGGTTGGCGCAGGTCGTCCCACAGCGGAAACGAAGCGGGCAGTTGCCTCGAAGTGGTCGACGGCTGTCCCTTCGGCGTGCCCGTGCGGGACTCCAAGGTGCCGGACGGGCCGGCGGTGGTCTTCTCGACGACCGGCTGGACCTCCTTCGTCGCCGCCCTCAAGGACTGACGCCCTCGCCGGAGAGCGTGGACCTCTCGGTCCTCGTCGCCCACGTGTCGCTCGTTCGAGTGCCCACGTGGCGTTCACCCGCCCACTGCTCACGCCTTTCGGCACGGTGACCGCCATGAGCGCGCAAGGAGCAGCGCGCGCCGCCGCCGTCCGGGCCGGTGACGACGGCCGTGACCTCGTCACCGGCCCGGACGGCGGAGCGGTGGAACGCGCGCGGGCTCAGTCCAGGTGCGTCGGTGCGAACATCCGCAGGACCGCCGGGAGGACGACCACGGACGGGCCCGGTGTCCTCAGGGCCTCGGCGAGGTCCCGCTCCAGGGTCTCGGGGGTGGTCCACGCGCCCGGGACCCCGAAGGACCGCGCCAGGGTCACGTAGTCCGGGCGGGTCAGTTCCGTCGCCGTGGGCTCGCCGAAGGCGTCGGTCATGTACTCGCGCAGGATGCCGTAGCCGCCGTCGTCGACGATGAGCCAGGTGACGTCCAGGTCGTACTGCCGTGCCGTGGCCAGCTCGGCGATGGAGTACAGGGCGCCGCCGTCCCCGGAGACCGCGAGCACCGGGCGGGTGGGGTCGGCGACCGCCGCGCCGAGGGCGGCCGGGAAGCCGTAGCCGAGGCCGCCGGCGCCCTGGGCGGAGTGCAGGCGGTTGGGGCCCTGGGCGTCGAAGGCGGACCAGGCCCAGTAGGCAAGGATCGTCATGTCCCAGAAGGAGGGCGAGTCGGCGGGCAGGGCCCGGCGGACCGCCGTCAGCACCTGCTGTTCCAGGGTGAGTTCCTGGGCGGCGATGCGTGCGGCGACCTTCGCCAGCAGGGCGCGGACGCGCTCCGGGGCGGTGGCGTCCTCGCGCGGTTCCACCGTCTCCAGCAGCGCCTGGAGCGCGAGGCGCGCGTCGGCGTGGATGCCCAGGCCCGGGTGGTTGGACTCCAGTTTGCCGAGGTCGGCCTCGATCTGGATCACCCGGCCGCGCGGCTCGAACGTGTGGTAGTTCGAGGAGAGTTCGCCCAGGCCCGACCCCACCACCAGGAGCACGTCGGCGTCCTCCAGGAAGTCCGTCGTGTGGCGGTCCTCCAGCCAGGACTGCAGCGACAGCGGATGGGTCCAGGGGAACGCCCCCTTGCCGCCGGGGGTGGTGACCACCGGCGCCTGGACGCGCTCGGCGAGCCGCCTCAGCTTGCCGGAGGCGTCCGCGCGGACCACTCCCCCGCCCGCGATGATCGCCGGGCGGGCGGCGTTCGCCAGCAGATGGGCGGCGAGCGCGGTCAGTTCGGGTCGCGGGGGCAGCTCGTCCGGGGTGGCGTCCACCGCCGTCACCACCGGCAGGATCGTCTCGGCGAGCAGCACGTCCTGCGGGATCTCCACCCACACGGGACCGTGCGGCACGGTGAGCGCCGACTTCCAGGCCGCGGCGATCGCGGACGGGATCTGGGACTGCGTGCGGACCGTGTGCACGGACTTCACCACGCCCCGGAACGACGCCGCCTGGTCGGGCAGTTCGTGCAGGTAGCCGTGGCGTCCCCCGCCCAGTCCCGCCGTCGGGACCTGGCTGCTGATCGCCAGTACGGGGGCGGAGGCCGCCGCCGCCTCCTGGAGCGCGGCCAGGGAGGTGAGGGCTCCCGGACCGGTCGACAGCAGCAGCGGGGCCGCCTCACCGGTGACGCGGCCGTACGCGTCCGCCGCGAACCCCGCGTTGTTCTCCACCCGCAGGCCGACGTACCGGAGGTCGGAGCGGCGCAGGGCGTCGAACATGCCGAGGGCGTGCTGGCCGGGCAGGCCGAAGACGGTGGTCGCGCCGAGCCCGGCCAGGGTCTCCACGACCAGGTCTCCGCCGTTGCGGCCGGGGGGAGGGTCGAGTGCGGCCTCCGTCTGCGCGGCGGTCGGACGGAGCACCAGGTCGTGGTCGTGGGTCACTTGCCCTCGTTCTCCTCACGGGCGGCGGCGATCTGGCGGGACATGATCGTGGTCAGCTCGTACGCCGTGTGGGACGCGGCCACCGAGGTGATCTCCGCGTGGTCGTACGCGGGGGCCACCTCGACGACGTCCGCGGAGACCAGGTTGCAGGAGGCCAGTCCGCGCAGGATCTCCAGCAGTTCGCGGGAGGTCATGCCGCCGGCCTCGGGGGTGCCGGTGCCGGGGGCGTGGGCCGGGTCCAGGCAGTCGATGTCGATGGAGATGTACAGCGGGCGGTCGCCGATGCGCTGGCGGAGTTGGTCGGCGACCTCGTCGGCGCCGCGGCGGTAGACGTCCGCGGAGGTGACGATGCCGAAGCCCATCTTCTCGTCGTCGGTGAGGTCCTGCTTGCCGTACAGCGGGCCGCGCGTGCCGACGTGCGAGAGGGCGGAGGTGTCGAGGATGCCCTCCTCGACGGCCCGGCGGAACGGGGTGCCGTGGGTGTACTCGGCGCCGAAGTAGGTGTCCCAGGTGTCGAGGTGGGCGTCGAAGTGGAGCAGGGCCACGGGGCCGTGCTTCTTGGCGACCGAGCGGAGCAGCGGCAGGGCGATGGTGTGGTCGCCGCCGAGGGTCATCAGCCGCGCGCCGGTGCCGAGCAGGTCGTCGGCGGCGGCCTCGACGGTCTCCACGGCCTCGTGGATGTTGAACGGGTTCACCGCGATGTCACCGCCGTCCGCGACCTGGGCGAGGGCAAAGGGGGAGGCGTCCTGGGCCGGGTTGTAGGGGCGCAGCAGCCGGGACGCCTCGCGGATGGCGTTGCCGCCGAAGCGGGCGCCCGGCCGGTAGGAGACTCCCGAGTCGAACGGCACGCCCACCACGGCGACGTCGGCGCGGCCGACCTCGTCGAGGCGGGGCAGCCGGGCGAAGGTGGCGGGACCGGCGTACCGCGGGATGCGGGAGGAGTCGACGGGGCCTCGGGGCGTCTCGTTGCTCATGGGGGACTGCTCTCTTTCCTACGCTTCGTCGCGTATGTACTGCCTGCTCCGACGACTCTACTGGGCTGCGGAGGCCGGTTCGGACACGGATTCGGACGCGGGCGCGCGTCCGGCGACGCGTTCGCGCCAGGCGGCCAGCACGGCCTCGTCGGTGGGCCGGGTCGCCAGGGAGACGACGACGTAGGCGGCGAGGGAGGCCAGCAGGCCGTAGAAGATGGGCTCGTTGGCGAGGATGCCGTAGCCGGCCATCAGACCGATGACGGCCAGGCCGCCGACGGCGACGGCGGCGAGGGCGCCCTGCGCGGTGCCGCGCTTCCACAGCAGTCCGCCGAGGATCGGCACGAGCAGCCCGCCGACGAGCAGGTTGTAGGCCACGGTCAGCGCCTGGACGACGTCGTTCAGCGCGATCGCCGTGCCGATCACGGCGAGGCCCATGAGGAGGATGAAGGCGCGGTTGCCCTTGACCTCGTCGTGCTGTTCGCCGGACGGGCGCACGGCGCCCCGCAGCCGTGACCAGATGTCGTTGTTGGCGACGGTGGCGCAGGCGATCAGCGCGCCGGAGGAGGTCGACATCACGGCGGCGAGCGCGGCGGCCAGCACCAGTCCGCGCACCCCCATGGGCAGTTCGTCCTTGACCACGGTGGCGAAGGCGTCGTCGGCGCTGCCGAGGTCGGGGTAGAGCACCTTGGCCGCGGTGCCGATGACGGCGCCGGCGACGGCGTAGGCGAGGCAGTAGGTGCCGGCGACGGTGCCGCCCCACCGGGCGGTGCGGTCGCTGCGGGCGGTGAACACGCGCTGCCAGATGTCCTGGCCGATCAGCATGCCGAAGGTGTAGATCAGCACGTAGGTGAAGATCGTCTCGCCGCCGATGCCCAGCGGGTCGAAGTACTCGGTGGGCAGCTGCGCCTTCATCTCGCTGAAGCCGCCCGCCTTGACGACCGCGATCGGCAGCAGCAGGAGCAGCACGCCGATCGTCTTGACGACGAACTGCACCATGTCGGTCAGCGTGATGGACCACATGCCGCCGAGCGTGGAGTACGCGACGACGATGGAGCCGCCGAGGACGATCGCGAAGGTGCGGTTGACGTCGAACAGGACGTCGAAGATCGTGGCGTAGGCGATGGTCGAGGTGACCGCGAGCATGAGGGTGTACGCCCACATGACCAGGCCGGAGATGACGCCCGCCCGTCCGCCGTAACGCAGGTCGAGCATCTCGGAGACGGTGTAGACCTTCAGCCGGGCGATGCGGGCGGAGAAGAAGATGCTCAGGGCCAGCAGTCCGAGGCCGATGGTGAAGACCATCCAGGCACCGGAGAGGCCGTACTGGTAGCCGAGGCCCACGCCGCCGATGGTGGAGGCGCCGCCGAGGACGATGGCGGCCATGGTGCCGGAGTACATGGCGGGACCCAGGCGGCGGCCGGCCACCAGGAACTCGCTCTTGGACTTGGCGCGGCGCATGCCCCACCAGCCCATGGCCAGCATGCCGACCAGATAGACGACGATGACCAGGTAGTCGACGGCCATGCGGGCCTCCTTCGCGCGCTGTCAACGGCGTGCCATACAGGGTGGGGAAGACGTCCGGTTGCTCGTCACGGGGGCGTCCGCCCGTGCCCGTGGGCCTCCGGTCTGATGCGACCCTAGGTGGCCGGAAAGCGACTGCGAAGTGTACGTTTCCTCCATTCTCACCGAACGGGATGGAGGAAACGTCCACCATGCCGGACCCCGCGGTCCCGCCCACACCGCCCGTGCCCCTGGACGCGCTCCTGGCACGCGAGGACCTCGGCCTGCGCCGGATCGCCGGGCCGGGCGGTCCCGGCATCGTCGTCCACGGGGCGCACACCTCGGAGATGGCGGACCCGTACCCGTACCTGCTGGGCGGGGAGCTGCTGCTGTCGGCGGGTGTGCACATCCCCGAGGACGCGGGCGCGGAGTACTTCGACGCCTACGTCTCCCGGATCGTGGCGGCGGGCGGCGCGGCGCTCGGTTTCGGGCTGGCGCCGGTGCACGACACGGTGCCGGCGGCACTGGTCGAGGCCTGCGGGACGCACGGGCTGCCGCTGCTGGAGGTGCCGCCGCGGACCACCTTCTCGGGCGTGGCCCGCGCGGTCTGGCAACTGATGGCCCGGGCCCGGCTGGCCGAGCTGCGGCGCGTGACGGAGGCCCAGCAGAGCCTCGCCACCGCCGCCGCCCGCCCGGACCCGGTCCCGTCCGTCCTGCACCAACTGGCCCGCCGGCTGGGCGGCCGGGCGGTGCTCTACGGCCCGGAGGGCACGGAACTCGCGGCGGCGGGGCGGGACCAGGGGGAGGAGGCGCGGACGGCGCTGGCGGAACTGGCCCGGGTCGTGCGCCCCGACGCCGGCCGCCCCGCCTCCGCCACCGACACCGCCGCCGGCACCCGTCTGGCCGCCTACGCGCTCGGTACCGGTCAGGGCTTCGTGCTCGGGGTCGCCGCCCCGCGGCAGCACCCGGGCGACCACACCATCGCGTCCGTGGCCGCCGTGCTGCTCTCGCTGCTCACCGGTGAGCA
>NZ_MSGP01000303.1 GCF_002078235.1 Streptomyces viridosporus | reverse complement strand
CCCCCACGTGAGGACCGTCAACGGATCCCTCACGATGCCGGCTTGGCGCGAACCTCGCTGCGGCCCCGGTGGCCGGGCGGCGTCAGAGCATCGCCGTCGGCTTCGACGCAAGAGGGAGGCCCCCGCTCGACTCCTTGAACCCAAGCTCCGTGTCGCGGGGGCCTTCCGTACGAGATACACCCGGTACCCGTGGAACTGGGAACCGTGGCGATCGCTGTTGCCGCAGGAGCGGCCCTCACGCCCCAACCGGTGCGCCCGTACCGTTCGGAAGGCCGGATCCGGCTGAGGCGGCGTCGGCACGTGCAACGCCCCTCCACGAGAGCGCTTCGGTCCGGTGAAGGGGCGTTCCTCGCGACGCGTGCACTCCTACCAGTACATGAACGTCGGAATCAGACCGTTCTCGTGGAAACCGGTGATGAGTTCACCGGCTCCGGACTTCGGTTCGGCGTTCGCGACAGCCATCACGTCGTAGGGGCTCCCGTAGTTCCCCATCCAGTGCCACTGCCCGGTCGCCCTGCTCCCGGCGACGTGCTTCTTCAGCTCGATCCCCTCCTCCGCGGAGAGGGCTCGGTCGACGGGGATCTCCTGGGTAGTCATACGAGTCTCCTTTCATGAGTGGGGTCCCTCCCAGAATCTGCCGTTCCTGTCTGTTTGGCCACTCGGGTGAACCCCGGTGCGTGCGGTGGGCGAGCGAGCCGAGCCCCGCGAGCGCGAGTGCCTGCACCTGCGGCCTCAGGGCCCTGGAACCGCGCGTCCGGCTCCGACAGCCGCGAGCTGCCGGGCGGCTCCGCCTCCACGCACCGCCCCGGGCCCGATCATCCGATCGGTGACGCTGTTCGACCGGCCGGATCCTTCGAGCCGTACGGCATGGGCTTTCAGACCGTGAACGGCGTTTGACGGAGGAACCGGTTGTTGGCCCGACCGGTGACGAAGAGGTTCGGGCTCTGGGTGGGCGGCATCCTCTTGAGGATTTCACGGTGGAACGCCTTGTATCCCCCTGTGAACTCGCCTCCGTTCCACACCTCGAGCAAGGCCGCGGTGAAGAGGCCGTTGCGCAGGCCGTCGGCCGCCAGCTGGTTGTCCTGGCAGGCCGAGATCAGCAGCGCCGTCGCACCGAGCTCACGGTTGTCCCTGGCGTTCAGCTCGCGCTGGATGCCGTCGAAGAACTCCTTGTCCCGCTCGTACAGCTCTGCCTGCTTGTCCAGCGGCATGAGCCTGGACGTGGTCTCGACCTGGTGGGGATCGGTGGTCTGGAACTGCTCTTCCATGGCTTCCGGGGTGAGGATTTCGCGCACCCTGATGCCGCTGCCGCTGTGGCAGCAGTCGAGCAGGCAGAGGATCCGAACGCCTTCGGCGAAGGACTCGAACTCCTTGTACAGCTCGTCGTCGATGTACTCCCGGTCGAACAAGCACATGGTCTCGTCGAGCCGGTCCGGTTCGTCCTCGGGTCCGTTGAGATCGGGTACCTGGCCGCCGTGCCCCGAGTAGGTGAAGAGCAGGAAGTCGCCGGGCGCGAGGAGCCGGGCCGCCTTGCGCAGTTCAGCGGTGACGTTGTCGACCGTGGCCTGGGCGGTGAGAAGCGTGACGCGATCTTCGATTCCGGTCTTCTCGGCGAGTTCGTCCATGTCTCGCGCGTCGTTCTCGCAAGCGATGAGCTTGCCGTTCCAACCGTCATAGCGAGCGGGATCGACTCTGTTGAGACCGATGTGAAGGGACCTTCCCCGGGCCATGGCGGGCTCCTTCCGTGCGGAACGGGCGGGATCCGAGGGGTGCGCAGTGGAGACCGCATCGGCTGGTCCGAGCAGGCGAGCGGGCCGTGACTGCCGCTCCCCGATCTTGAAATCGTAACCGTCCCATCAGGTGCACACTCTGTCATTTAGGCCATTTGGGTGACGTCGCCGTGTGCGCCGGCGCGGGGACCGGACGCCGCGCGGCACGCGGAGGGTCGTACTCCTTCCCTGGTCCCGCACCGGCCGCCGCATCGACGGTGATCACACGGACGGCGGCTCGGACCACCCGCACTCCATACCGCTTCAACTGTCCAAAGGTGAACTGCTTTCGCCTACATCCCGGGATGCGGAAGCGCAACCGAAGGCGGACGATGGAGTGGTCGGGAGTCCGTTCCGGGAGCGACGTGTGCAGCCGTGGACGGACGGCGGAGCCGTCGGGGTTTCCCGCAACCGCGCGACACCCGCTCCTTCGGCCCCGTTCGTTCTCGAACGGCCTTTGCCGCTCGGGCCGCCCCCTCCGGTCACGTGTCGATCCCGGGGCCGGCCCACTTCGTCGGAGGCACCGAAATGCCCGTGCTCTTCTTTGACATAGGGGCGACCTTGGCGGACGCCCGCGAGGAGGCAGACGGTTCGCTGACGTTGCTGCCCCGACCACGTGTCCTCGACGTGCTCGACGCCTTCCGAGACGTACGCAAGGGCGTCATCTCCAACCCCGGCTCGGGCGAAGGCGCCGCGGAGCGGGCCGCGTCGGCCCTGCGGGAGGCGTTCCCCGGCCGTTTCACGGACAACGCGCTCGTGCACTGGGGCCCCAAGAACAGCCGCGAGATCTTCGACGCGGCGGTCGTCGGCACGGCGGGGGAGGGGACACCGGCCGCGGCGGCCGGCGAGTGCGTTTTCGTGGGCGAGGACCACCAGGAGCGCGCCTTCGCCGGGGAAGCCGGGCTGCGTACGGCGGCCCACCCCGTGTTCACCCGCGCCGCCGTGGAGAACCGTCCCGTCCTCTGGGCGCGGATCACGCTGCCCGAGGACCGGGGACTGCCCGCGCTGGAAGCGGTCGCGAACCGGACCGAGGTCGTCCCCGTGCACATCGCCTCGACGCGGCTCGTGCTCGCCATGACCAGCACGAGCGGCGCCGAGACACTCGAACAGGCCGGGTTCACGGTCGACTTGCGGGGGTCGGTGGAGGACACGGCGGCCTTCCTGATCCGCGACGACCGTCCCCTCGACCCCGCCCAGGACCTCGCGGACGCCCCTGGCGGGGCGATGACGCGCGCCACGTCTGCTTTCGGCCTCGTCGTCGGCGAACTCGCCGGCTCCACGGCCCCGCCGCTCCTCCCGCTGGGTCCCGCGCCGGGCGGTGTCTACGTCGCCGCACCCGCCGACGTCCCGCTCGAGGACGTCCACCCGCCGGGCGCGAAACCCGGCCACACCGAGCGACTGCTTCCGGACCCGGCGCTCCTCTCCCGCCCCGGAGAGGCGTGGGCGCGAGGACTTGCCGCCGGCCCGGCGGAAGGCCGGGCGGAGCCGGGTCCACAAGCGTCGACAACCAGTGACGGCAGCCCCTCACCGGAGGCGATCGCCGCGGTGCTCGCGGCCGTGACCCCCGAGGTGCTGCGCGGCCATGTCGCGCGTATTTCCGGCGCCGAGCCGCTCAGAGACGGAGAGGCGCTGCTGGTGCGCAGCCGGGACGCGTCCGCCGCGGACAACTCCCGGGTCGTCGAGGCGCTCGCGGACCGCTTCCAGGACCTCGGCCTGAGAGTGCGACTGCACCGATTCCGGTGGCGCGGGCACCAGTTGTCCAACGTGGAGGCCGAGCACCGCGTCGCCGGTGCGGACTCCACGGTGCTCATCACCGCGCACCTGGATTCCACCGCCTCCAACGGTGAGTTCGTCGACGAGAACGGCCACCCGCGCCCTTACGATCCCGCCGTGGACCCGGCACCGGGCGCCGACGACGACGGCAGCGGAACCGCCGCCGTCATGGCCGCGGCCGAGTGCCTGCACGCCTTGCTCGCGGACGGCAAGGCACCGACCCGGAACGTGCGCTTCGTGCTCTTCAACGCCGAGGAACAAGGGCTGGTCGGCAGCAAGTTTTACGCCCGGGCCGCCGCCGCGGCGGGCGAGCGCATCGCCGGCGTCTTCCAGATGGACATGATCGCGGGCCGCCAACAGGGCAGCACGCCCACCGTCGAGATCCACGCCGGCTCCTCGGTGCCGGGTCCGGTCGTGGGCGCGTCCGAGGCGTTGGGCGCTCTCGTCGCGGGCACCGTCCCCGCCATCGACCCCGCGGTCACGGTTCAGCAGCTCACGGGCCCGTCCGATCCGGCGGTAGGGCGCAGCGACCACGCGAGCTTCCATGAGCGGGGGTGGGCGGCCGTCGCTGTCTCCGAGGACATCTTCGCCCTCGACGGCGGGCCCGGCACGGGCACCCGGCAGTACCACACCCCGGGGGACACCCTCCTGGACCAGGACCACAGCCCACAGCTCGCGGCCACGGTCGCCCGCTCCGTCACGGCGACGGCCCTCACCCTCGCGGGCCTGTGACCCGTAGGACAGCCGGCACCGGGCCTCGCACCCGCGACGGAAGTCACCGCCGTTCTCGAGAACGGCGTGCGGACCGGCGACGGTGAGCACAGGGGCGCGACGGCCGTCGTGACGGGTCGGAGCACCGCGGACTGCTGAGTTGCGGGACGCCCCGCGAGTGATTCCATGGAAACAAGTACCGACCTCAGCCGGCCTTCTGCGCCGAAAGACGTTCGCAGAAGGGGAACGCGCCACGACGGAGATCCAAGGCTTGAGGAGAAGGTGTGTCTCATGGTGGACGGCGACGGAGACATCGTAGTTGATGGATCCTCGTGGTATCAGCGCATCAACGCCCATGTGGCGCATCTGCAAGGCCAGTTGAACAGATTCGAAGAGCAATTGAAGACGGCCGGGTCCAGGAAAAGAGAAAGGGCCCTCGCTCCGCACGAGGAAAGAACGGTGCGCAAAGCCCATACGCACCTCGAGGCGGCGCGTGAAGCCGTGCGGAGCGGGAGGTTCAAACGATTCACGGGTGCGGCGGCGGACCGGGCCCTGGCGAACGTCCATGAGGCTGAAGTCGCTCTTCTCCGAATAGTTCCAGAATCCGAAATCGAAGGCAAGGGGGTGTATGTCCTTTCGCGCGCCAGGCTCCATCTCGATGAGGGGGACATAGGGTTGCGGCAGCTGGAGGCCGCAGTCCTCGGCCCTGAGGGAGGGAGAAGGAAACTCGACCCGCGCGACAGGGAGTTGGTCGCCCTCATGTTGCACGCCGCTTACCAGGCGGAGGAGGCGGAAAGAGCGAGGGTGCGCAGCTTCACCCAGATAGTCGTCACCGCTGCGGTGATCCTGTGGGTGATAGCGGTCTGCCTGGGGGTGTGGGGAGCCGTCGCTCCGGATGTTTCTCAACTGTTCTGCTTCCGGCCGGAACCGGGAGCGCCGGCCGGATCGAACGCGAGTAAGGATGTCTGCCCTCTCGGATACTCGGCGACTCCGGGAGGTGTGCTCTTTCTCGAGTTCATCGGCCTGGCTGCGGCTGCCGTAGCAGGGGCTGTGTCGCTGAAAAGAGTCAGAGGAACCTCCGGCCCCTACCATGTGGCGACAGGGCTGATCGTATTGAGGCTCCCCATCGGGGCCCTGACGGCAGCTGCCGGAATACTGCTGATGAGTGGAAAATTCTTTCCGGGTCTGACCAGGCTCGATACGCCCACGCAGGTGGTTGCGTGGGCTTTCGCTTTCGGAATTCTGCAGGAATCCGTGACGCGCGCGGTGGACCGGCAGGGGCAGCACCTCCTGGACAACGTAAAAGTTCCGGGAACCGAAATCGAGAATGGTTCACCGCAAGCCGTGAAGCGACCGCATCGAGGGTTCGGTGGTGGCGTCGGTGATGTCAAGGGCCAACCGAGGAAGAGCCGTCCGCGCCGACCTCGGAGGATGGGTGGGCGGAATTGAGGAGGGTCCGTGCCCATTGACGTTTCCTCGCTGCGCCACCTGACCGGCCTCCTCGCCGCTCGGCGTCGGGAGCGCGGGGCACGGTGGCGCCGGCGGTGGTGACCGTCGGCGCCGGGCGTCGGCCACGACCTGAGCGGGCCCCCTCTCGTCACCCGGGCCGCGAACGCCGTCCCTGCCCGGCTCAGGGAGCCGGCCCAACCCCGCCGAACTCCCAGTCGGGGGAGAAGCGGCGGGAGGCGGGGGCGAGGAAAGTGGAGCGGGCGAGGTTCGCCTGGTTGTGGAGGGAGGCGTAGACGTCGCTGTAGAAGGCGCGGGCGAGACGGTTGGCGGCGAGCACGTCCATGCGGCCGTTGCGGACGAAGGCCGGCCCGGCGGTGATCGCGTCCAGGGTCCACTGCAGGCTGCGGTGCGGGGTCCACTGCCGGGCGGTGCGGCGGCGGGGCCGGGTGAGGGCGTCGGAGTCGTCGGCGGCTTGCGCCGGGTGGAGGAGGTGGGTGCGTTCGGCGTCGTCGAGCCGGAGGGCGCGGGCGACGGCTTCGAGGACGGCGGGGGAGACGCCGGCGAGGTTCCCGCGTTCGAGCTTGGCGTAGTACTCCACGCTCATGTCGGCGAGCGCGGCGACCTCGCTGCGGCGCAGGCCGGGGACCCGGCGGCGGCTGCCGGACGGCAGCCCCGCCTGCTCCGGGGTGATCTTTGCGCGCCGCGCGGAGAGGAACTCGCGGACCTCTTCACGGTTGTCCACCCCTCGACCGTACGGCTCCCGTGCCGCAGAAGGGGGGTACTGCCGGTACGCCCCTTGACGGTGACTCGTTGCGCCCGCGAGGAACGGGTTACCTGGACGACGTGGCGCTCTCCGCCCGGCCGCGAACGCGGACAGGCGGGCAGCCCGCCCCGGCTCGCAGGCGGCGGTTCTCCGTCCGCGCCGGGCCTGCACCTGCACACGGCGCCTGCCGGTACACCCCCGGTACCGCAACGCCTCGGCACGCAAAGGAACCCCCTCATGCACGGAGCAGTGATCCACGCTCCCGGCGACGTCCGCCTCGAGCCCCTGGACGACCCGGAGATCCTCCACCCGACCGACGCGATCATCCGCACGGCCGTGACCTGCGTGTGCGGCTCGGACCTGTGGCCCTACCGAGGCCTGGAGCCGATCGGCGAGGCGCACCCCATGGGGCACGAGTACGTCGGCTTCGTGGAGGAGGTCGGCAGTGAGGTCACCGCCGTCAGGCCGGGCCAGTTCGTCGTCGGCTCGTTCGCCACCTCGGACAACACCTGCGCCAACTGCCGCCACGGCTTCCAGTCCCATTGCCTGAACCGCGAGTTCATGAGCACCTGCCAGGCCGACTACGTGCGCATTCCCAACGCCCAGGGCACCCTGGTCGCCACCGACGAGACGCCGACCGAGGAGTTCTGGCCCGGTCTGCTGGCCGTCTCCGACGTCATGGGCACCGGCTGGTGGGCCGCCGACGCCGCCGAGGTCAAGCCCGGCTCCACCGCCGTCGTGGTCGGCGACGGCGCCGTCGGCCTGTGCGGTGTGATCGCCGCCAAGGAGATGGGCGCGGAACGCATCATCGCGATGAGCCGCCACGCGTCCCGTCAGGAACTCGCCCTGGAGTTCGGTGCCACCGACATCGTCACCGAACGCGGCGACGACGGCGTGGCCCGCATCAAGGACCTCACCGACGGGATCGGCGCCGACTCGGTCCTGGAGTGCGTCGGCACCGCCCAGGCCATGCAGCAGGCCCTGAGCTCCGCGCGCCCCGGCGGAAACGTCGGCTTCGTCGGCGTCCCCCACGGCGTCGCCGTCGACGGGCAGCAGCTGTTCTACTCCCACGTCGGCCTGCGCGGCGGCCCCGCCCCCGTGCGCCGCTACCTGCCCGCCCTGATCGACCGCGTCCTGACCGGCCGGATCGCACCCGGCAAGGTCTTCGACCTCACCCTGCCCCTGGAACAGGTCGCCGAGGGCTACCGGGCCATGGACGAACGCCGCGCCATCAAGAGCCTCCTCACCCCCTGACCCACGCCCCACCACGGGCCGGGCGCCCGACGCCCGGCCCCACGCCGCTGCCTCGGCGCGCCGTCGACCGTTGACGGACGATCCACTCCGTGGGCAGCCGCCCGCAACCAGTGCCGACAGTTGCCGCACCTCCGGAGCGAACCGAGCCGTCTGGACGTCGCCCCGGTCTCCACTGCCAGGACGTGGCCGAGACCCGGACGCACCAGCCGCGACGGCAGGGAAGGGATCACGGGGGGCTGCGCACGGCGCCGGCCGCCCGCTGGGGACGAACTCCAGGGGCGGCCGTGGGAGGTTTCCGGTCGAAACGAGCGGATGCCGGGAAGCGGATGGGTCAGATGTGCCCGAAGAACATGCTGCCCGGTGCGTCCGGGTCGTTGGAGAGGAAGTGCTCACGCACCGCGCGGATGAATTCATGGCGCGAGATCGCGCCGTCCCCGTCGGTGTCCAGCTTGGTGAACGAGTCCATCGCGTCGGGCGCGTCGCTCCGCCACACGTCCCTCAGGAAGCGGGCGAACTCGTCCTTGCCGATCTCGTTGTCGCCGTCGGTGTCGATGACGTCGAAGATCGCATGGCCACCACCCTCGGTGATGTTGAGCCGACTGGTGTCGATGACCGCGAGGCGGTTGGCCGTGACGAACTGCTCCTTCGTGAGCCGGTCCCCGTCCACGCCCGCGTGGCGCAGCAACTCCAGCCAGTAGATCTGGCAGAAGGTCTGGAGCGCCCTGGCCCGGCGGTCGTCCTTGTCGAGCCGGTAGGCCTGGATGTAGCGGTCGGCGAGCTTCTGGTAGTCCGTCCAGTCCAGATAGCCGTCGTGGTTGGCGTCCAGGGCGTCGAACGAACGCTCGAGCTTGATGGTGATGACGTCCTGTGCGGTCGTGGTCATGGGCCGAGTCCTTCCGTGTTCCTGTTCCGCGGCTTCCTCAGCATGGGGCAATACATCCCGAAAGTGTGCTGAACCGCGCATATGCCACCCGATTCGGTGATCACCCCCTTGCGGTCTGCGCACGCCACGCCGTGAGCGGTCGGACCGGGCCGACCGGTCGCCCGCATCTGGCAAGCCGACGCCGGGATCGGCGCGCCACGAGGGCCGACCCGGCATCCGAGAGCAGACCGCACCGGGCCGTGTCTCTCGCCTTCGGCGGACATGAGGGGCTTCACCGATGCTCGTAGACTCATGGCATGGCATTCACGAGCACCCCGCACTACTGCTTCCTGTGAGCGGAAGGAGTTGAGGGCGATGCCGGACGGCGTCGCCCTCCTCGGTGTGCCTGCTGCGTGAACCACGTTCCCGGCGCTGCCCGTTCCTTCCCGATGCAGTGACGCTCCGAGCACGCGTGCAGGCACGGTCTCTTCCCCTCACCCCGGCCAGGAGTGCCTCGTGCCCGTGTCGCTTCCCCCTGCCCTCGAACGCTCCCTCGACCTGCTGCGCTGTCCGACGTGCCGTACGCGCCACCTGCACCCCGACCGCGGCGCACTGCGCTGCCCGGCGGGTCACACCTTCGACATCGCCCGCCACGGCTACGTCGGCCTGCTGACGGGCACCCGTGCCACCAGCGGCGACGACGCGGCCATGGTCCAGGCCCGGGAGCGTTTCCTGTCCACCGGCACCTACGCGCCCATCCGCAAAGCCGTGGCCCACTTGGCGGCCGGCTCCGTGTCCGAGCAGGCCACGATCCTGGACATCGGATGCGGCACGGGCTACTACCTGGCCGGCGTACTCGACCAGCTGCCCGGCGCCCGTGGTCTGGGCCTGGACACATCGGTGCGCGCGCTGCGCTCGGCGGCTCGTGCCCATGAACGAGCCGCCGCGGTGACCTGGGACGTCTTCCGCCCCTTGCCGCTGGCCGACGGGGTGGCCGACGTCGTGCTGGACGTGTTCGCCCCGCGCAACCCGGCCGAGTTCCGTCGAGTACTGCGCCCGACCGGCCGGTTGATCGTGGTCCGTCCCACCGGACGCCACCTGGCCGAGCTGCGCGGCCGGTTGCCTGCGATGGTCACGATCGACCCGGCCAAGGAACAGCGCCTGCACCGGGCGCTGGACCCCTTCGTCGAGGCCGCCGTCACCGAACAGGTGGAGTACTCCGCGACCCTGACCGGACGGGATGCCCTGGACCTGGTGGCGATGACGCCGAGCGCACGCCATGTGAGCCGTGCAGACCTGAACGATGGCGGCCTCCTGCCCGGTCAGGTCACCGTCTCCGTGCTGGTCACCGCTTACCGGCCTCGGTGACCACGAGCGGGCGCACGCGCCCGCTGACCGACGGGCAGTGGACACGCCTGGCGCCCTGCCTTCCCCGCACCACGGGAAGGCAGGGCGCCCGTTCGCCCTCACCCGGTTACGCGCCGACCTGAAGCGCAGCGGCCGCACCCGGACCTTCGACACCGAAACCGAGCGGCTGCGAGACATCCTCCGCGCCGAGCACGCTCGCCGACTCCCGGCCGCCCAGGACGCCTTCGGCCACCAGCTCCTGGCCCTGCGCAAGCAACTGGACGCCACGTGCCAGGCCGCGGACGACCTCGCGGAGGCCGCCGAAACCGCCTTCCGGGAGCACGTCGGCCGTGAGGTCCTGCTCAGCTTCTCCGGCCCGGGCCCCCTGCTCGGCGCCCGGGTGCTCGCCGAGATCGGCGACGACCGCAGCGGCTTCGCCGACGCCAGAGCGTTGAAGTCCTTCGCCGCCTCCGCTCCGATCACCCATCGCTTCCGGCAAGAAGCGCTTCGTCGGCCGCCGTCCGGTCAAGAACAACCGCCTCATGAACGCCGGCTTCCTTCGGGCCTTCGCGGCTCCTCGAGCCTCGCCCGGGGCCAACGCGCACCACCGGCGTCGACGGGAACACGGAGACTGGCACGCCGCTGCCCAGCGTCACCTGCTCGACCGCTTCCTCGAACAACTCCACCACTGCCGGAAGACGAGGCATCCTTCCCACGGACAACGGGCCTTCGCGCCACTCCTCCAAGCGCCGGCATGACCCGCGAACCAGCCCGGCCGCGTCAACGAGAACAACAGCACTTCGACGGATCCGCGCTGTCGAGCGCGAGCTCAATCGGAAGGTGTGACCGGGGGCCGCAGGCCGAGCCACTGCTCGGCGTCCCAAGCCCGGAACCGCTCTACCTCGGTGAACCCCAGCTTCGCCGCGAGGCGCATCGAGCGGACGTTGGCGGTCTGGGTGGTGAGCACCACCGACTCGCCGGGAAGGACGCCGTCGAACCAGTCGAGTGCCGCCGCGCACGCCTCGGCGGCGTACCCGTATCCCCATGCTCGCGGCAGGAACAGGTAGCCGAGATCGACCTTCCCCGCAGCAACCGGGCGACGGTGCTCCGTTGCCCTCCTGAGGAGGATCTGGCCGATCATCGCCCCGTCGAGATCGACGACGAAACTCCCGGGCCACCGCCCGGGCCCCTCGGGCATCTCGCGCTCGAGTTCGTCACGCGGGCGGGGTCCGCCGAGGTAGGTGTGCACCTCCGGCGAGGCGTGCAGCTCGACGAACGTCGCACGGTCCCGGGCCTCGGGCTCACGGAGCACGAGCCTCCCGGTCCTGATCGGAGCAGGTGGCCAGGCGACGGGTCCGAGCTCAGTCATGCCGGCCACCCAATCAGCAGGCTCGGCAGCGATCAAGACTCGTGGGAGGAACGCCAGTTTCATGGCCACAAGCCGACCACCGAGAGGCCGCTTGACGTCTCAGCCCCCTGAGACGCCTTGGCCGCCCTCGCTGCCGGTCGCTGTCGGACCGCGGTCAAGGGCGGCGCTCAGGCGGATAGCGCGATCACCGCTCCCGGGGACGGGGCGCCGCTGCCGTTCGTGGAGATCGACGGCGACCGAGGGCGAAACGTCCGATGGAGAAGCTCATGAGGTACCGCGCCCATCCCCCTTCCCCGTCCTCCGCGGTTCTTCCGACGCCCCGGCGATGGCGGCCCAGTGCTCTGATCGGGAGGAGGGTCCGCCGGGGTGGTGGTCGTGGCGGTCGGATGCGCGAGGACGTCAGGTCCGGCTGCTGGAGGCGTGCTGGCCGAGCCCGTCCGTGTGGGCGGGCTGACCGAGGACACGGTGGTCACAGTGGCTTGAGCCGGGTGCGCAGGAGGCGGAACTCGTTGCCCTCGGGGTCGGCCAGGACGTGCCGGCTTTCGGTGCCGGTCCGGCCGATGTCGACGGGCCTCGCGCCGAGAGCGAGCAGTCGTTCGAGCTCGGCGTCCTGGTCGCGGTCGGTGGCGTTGACATCGATGTGCAGCGGGAGCTTTCCCGTCCGGGGCGTACTGGTCGGGCTGAGGACGAGGGTGGGCTGCGGGCCGTCGAAACCGGCGTCGGGCGGGCCGATCTCGATGCTTCCGTCGCTCTCCCGATCGAGTTCGACGTAGCCGAGGAGGTCGCTCCAGAATGCGGCCAGCCGGTCGGGATCCGCGGCGCCATGACCAGTTCATTGATGCGGCATGCCAAGGCCGTCACTTTCCGAGACGAGATGACGGGCTCGGCCGTCGTGGACCGCTGGTGAGGATCGCCGGTCCTCCGAAGCGGCGCCTCCGACACCGCGGGATGCGAGCGGCAGCCCCGCGATCCTGCCGGTCCGGCCGTGGACGAGGAACACGGCCGGGCCGACGGAGTTCGCGAACAGGTCCTCGTCACGAGGCGGCACGGGACCGGCGATCCGTGACGTCCGCGACCGGATGTGACCGGGTCGTGGATGGCTGACCCGCCGGAAGAGGACGGATTTCGGGTGGAGTGGGCGGGGGAGGTGTCGGCGGCTCGGTGCGAGCCATGGCTGTGGCTCTCTGGTGAGGTTCGGTTTCGCCGTGTAGCGTCACTGCCGGATGTCGTGGTTCGCAGTACCTGCCCGCGCTTTCGCGCGGGCGCTTTGCTGTGCAGTGCCGGACCAGGGCGACACCTCCAGGGCCGCGCGGTGCGGTTCCTGACAGCGACTGAGAGGCACCAGCATGGCCAGCGGAACCGTCAAGTGGTTCAACGCGGAGAAGGGCTTCGGCTTCATCGCCCAGGACGGCGGCGGACCGGATGTCTTCGCGCACTACTCCAACATCAACGCCTCCGGCTTCCGCGAGCTGCAGGAAGGCCAGGCGGTCACCTTCGACGTCACCCAGGGTCAGAAGGGCCCGCAGGCGGAGAACATCACCCCTGCCTGAGCTCGGACGTCACCGGGGCCCGGAGCACCTGCTCCGGGCCCCGGCCCGTGCGGATGGCGCTCCCGGAACACAGGCCGTCGACCGGCGACATCGTCACGGCCCTCCCGGGCCGGGGAAGCCACCGTCGAACACCCGCGGCGAGAACAGCCGCGCGACTTCGACACCGGGAAGCCGCACGCCGCCCGGCCGGTCGCCCGTGGCTTCGCCTCTGGCCGCCGCCGGCCCCACCTCTGCGCCCTCCGGTCCCGTCTCTCATCCCGTCTCGGGCAGTACGGGCGTACAGATGCCGCACAGGCGGTAGCGGGCGCCGCCGCGGGGACCGGTGCGCTCCTTCACCCAAGCCGCCGCCTCACCGGGCTCCATCATGCGCATGTGTGTCGCCCACCCGGAGCCGAAGGTGCCGTCGTGGGCGAAGCGGGTCAAGGCACCGTGCATCCGCATCGAGTCGTCGTCTCCGACGTTGCCGACCCGCTGTTGGATCTGCCGACAACTGCTGCGGTGCAGCGTGTGCTTCCCGGCGGCGTAGGGGTAGCGGTCGGGCTCGTCGAAGCGGCGCCGCTGCACGAGCGAGGCGGCGCGGACGGCGGCGAACCGTTCACTGGCCTCCGCACAGACCTGGCACCCGGAAGCACACACCGACAACGCGACGCCGTCCTCGGCACGGCCCCCTCCAGTGGTACGAGCCGGCTGCGACGACTCGACCGCCGCATCGTGCGACCGGGAGTGCCGGTGCGAACGGGGCAGCCGGGCCCCAGCGAGACGTACGGCCGCCGCGGCCCGCCGGTCGGCCTCCCTCGCGGCGCGCTGCCGTGCAGAAATACGTCTCCGCTTCGCCATGGAAAGCCGTCCTCCCTGTTCGCCGTCGGCCGGAGTCGTAAAGTACGGCGCGGTGGAACGTGTCGGCCACCATCTCCCTCGCGCGTGTCGCCCGGTGGACCGTGAGGCCCGCCGGAGCATCCGTCCCTCCCGTCTGACGGGGCGGGTTGCGATGACCTGATCCAATTCCCCACGAAACACGCGGGCTTCCCGCCCGTGCCACGCAACACCGCGCCACCCCTGCGGACACGGCAGGGTTTCACTCTGCGGGGTGATGCCGGTGGTCCGGCATCACCCCGGTGACCGACGCGCACCCCCGCCCCGGCGACAGACCGGCCAACGGACGCGCGCTCAGCCGCTGAGCGGGGAGAACCGGACCGTCGATCACCCTCCGACGCCGACAGCGGCAGACGTTCCCGGGCCGGCCGCGCGGCCCGAACTGCCCCGGTTCGCCCGCATGCTGTGGTGGCGGCCGCCACGGTGACGTGGTGACCAGCGTGCTTCCCGATCCGACCCGGATGCCTGCCGACCCGTCGCTGATCAGCCTCGGCTACCACCACGAACACACCCTTGAGGCATTCGAGTTCGACGACACGCTCGAGGTCTGGACGGTCACCGCGAGGATCGACGCCGACGTCCTGGCAGAGGGCCTGGCCGCCCGCGGCACCGTCGACCAGGAGACGCTGGACGCGGTCGAGGACACCGAGGTGGGCCGGATGTCCTTCGTGCGGGTGCGCATGTGCGGACCCGATCACCCGTTCCCCGCCATGGACTCCTGCACCGGCGACGTCGCCCGCATCGGCGAGACGGTCCTGGACGTCGCCCTCGGCGAACTCGATCTTGCCTTCGAAGCCGCCCTGGCCCACCCGGTCGGTGACCTGCTGGTCATGGACCGGGTCGTCCTCGATCCCGCCTGGCGCGGCTTCGGCCTCGGCCCCGTCCTGGCGGGCTCGGCCATCCGCCGCCTGGCGCAGGACTGCGTCGCGGTGGTCTGCGAACCGGGGGACGCCGACGGCCGTGAGACGACCGACGAACAGCATCGCGAAGCCGCCGTCAAGCTCGGCCGCCTCTGGTCCCGCATCGGTTTAGAGCCGTTCCGCCACGGCGTGCACTTCCTCGACTGCCACCTGCAGCGCCCGCGGGACCTGCTGGCCGAACGGCGGAAGGAGTTCGCTGCCCTGTGCCGCTCCTGGCGCGACCAGCCCCACCTGTAGCACCTCGGAGCCGCGGGACGGCGGCTCGGCGGCACGCCGCGCGGTCCGTCACCGCGCGCGGCGCAAGCCGCCGGTCCGGCGGACCGCCCGCCTGCCCGGCTCGTGTCCGTCCACCCCGTGATCGCCGGTGAGCAGGCGAAGGCTCTCACCGTTCCGGCCGTGGCGCCGCCGGGCCCGGCGGCGCCACGGCCGGAACCACCACTTCCGGGAAGACGGACGGCCGCATCCCGGTCCGCGACCCGCACCAGGCGCCGTGCCGGGCGGCTTGACGCTGGTCATGAGCGCTTGGCCGTCCTTCTCCCCGACGGGGACCGGGCGGACGGGACCACGGCTGCTGCTGTCGCCCCGACAGTGCGGTAACAGCTGTTACCATGCTGGTATGGCGAAGACACAACTGGGCGCGCGCGTGGACGAGGACGTCGCGGAACTCGCGAAGAAGCGCGCCGCCGACCTGGGACTGAGCATCGGGGACTACCTCGCCCGGCTGGTGCAGGACGACGCCAGCGGCCTGCGCGCCCGCGCGGTGGACGCCGCCGCCCGCTTCCTGGCCGAACACCAGGCGGTCTTCGACGAGGCGGAGGACGCCCAGCACACGCCTCGGGGAGCGCGCGCGGCCTGATGCACCTGCACATCGACGTTCCCTGGATCCTGCAGGTCGCCGAGGCCGCCGGAGCGAACGATCCGGCCCCCGACGACTACGGCGTTCCCGTCTCGGCGGTCGCCCGCCACCGGGCCGAGCTGTTCGAGCAGCCCGTCTACGACGGCCCCTACGCCAAAGCCGCCGCCCTGGTGCACACACTGGGCCGCTGCCGCTGGCTGGAACGCTCCAACCTGGCCGTCGCCGCCGCCACCGGCGTCATGTACCTCGAGGCCGCCGGGATCACC
>NZ_MSGP01000302.1 GCF_002078235.1 Streptomyces viridosporus | reverse complement strand
CTTCAGATGGATCAGCGCACGTGCAGCGTGCGCTGATCCATCTGAAGTCGGTCTTCGACGATCTCCGTGACGACGCTCGGCGATGGGAGTCTCCTCGATGACGCAGCAGTCCGAGTCGGCCGCGAGCACGGCCGGGAGAGCGACCACCGGCACGACCACGACCGTTTCGGAAGCCGGCGACCACGGGCCGGACGGCCTCTCCGCCTCCTTCTCCGAGGCCCCGTACGCCCCGCCGGCCGAGCCCCGCCCGCTCGCCGAACGCCGGGTGTGGCCGCGTACCTTCCACGACCGGCTGACCGCCCCGCTGCCCGGCCTCGGGGCCCTGGCCCGCTTCGCCCGCGAGGGCGCCGTACGGCCGGGGCGCGAGGGCCTCGCCGACATACCCAGGCTGCCGTACGCCCCCGGCCCGCTGCCCCGCGTCGACGCCCGCACGGTCGCCGTCACCTGGGTGGGACACGCCAGCTGGGTCGTGCGGATCGGCGGCCTGACCGTGCTCACCGACCCGGTCTGGTCCCGCCGGATCCTCGGCACCCCGGCCCGCGTCACCCCCGTCGGCGTCGCCTGGCAGGCGCTGCCGCGCGTAGACGCGGTCGTCATCAGCCACAACCACTACGACCACCTCGACGCCCCCACCCTGCGCAGGCTCCCGCGCGACACCCCGGTCTTCGTACCGGCCGGGCTCGCCCGCTGGTTCCGCCGCCGCAGGTTCACCCGCGTCACCGAGCTGGACTGGTGGGAGGCGGCCGAACTGCATCCAAGGGGCGGCGCCGAGGGCGCCTCGGCCGAGGGTGGTGGCGGGCGACGGGCGGGCGTCCGCTTCGACTTCGTGCCCGCGCACCACTGGTCCAAGCGCAGCCTCACCGACACCTGCCGGTCGCTGTGGGGCGGCTGGGTGCTCACCGACGGCGAGGGACAGCGCGTCTACTTCGCCGGCGACACCGGCTACGGCCACTGGTTCTCCCGCATCGGCCGCCGCTATCCCGGCATCGACCTCGCCCTGCTGCCCATCGGCGCCTACGATCCCCGCTGGTGGCTCCGCGACGTCCACTGCGACCCCGAGGAGGCGGTGCGCGCCGCGCAGGACCTGGGCGCACTCCACATGGCGCCCATGCACTGGGCGACCTTCGTCCTCTCCGCGGAGCCGGTCCTGGAGCCCCTGACCCGCGTCCGCGCCGCCTGGGAGAAGGCGGGCCTGCCCCGTGAGCGCCTGTGGGACCTCCCGGTGGGCGGCTCCCGGATCCTGGGCCGGCCCGGTACCCCGTAGGCGGCGGCACGCTACCGCGCGGCCCCCCGCAGCCGCCGCCACACCCCCGGCACCGCGCTGATCAGCACGGTCAGCGCGATCGCCGCGACCACGCCCTCCCACGGCTCCTGGAACAGCGAGCCGCCCAGTATGCCGATCAGCTGGTACGTCACCGCCCAGGCCAGGCAGGCCGGCAGATTGCCGCGGACGAAGCGGCGCACCGGCCACCGCGCGATCAGGCAGGCCAGCATCACCGGCAGGCGCCCGGCCGGCATCAGCCGGGACAGCACCAGCACCGCCACCCCGTGGTCGGCGAGCTTCGTCTGCGCCTGCTCCAGCCGGTCCTCCGGCGCCCGCGCCCGGATCGCCTCCAGCCAGCGCGAGCCGTTCTTCGACTTCATCCCCCGCCGCCCCAGCCAGTACAGCGCCAGGTCCCCGAGGAACGCCGCCAGCGACGCGGTGACGAACACCAGCGCCAGCGAGAACGGCGCCGCCCGGTGGAAGGCCACCACGGCCGCCGAACTGACCAGCGCCCCCGTCGGCACCACCGGCACCAGCGCCCCGATCAGCACCAGCAGGAACAGCGACGGGTACCCGACCGCCTGCTGGGTGGACTCCGGCACCACGGTCACCGGGGCGGCCGCCAGCGCGGCCATCGCGGACAGGGGCGCGCCGACCGTCTGGACCAGGGCGACGGACGGGATCACCACGCGGCCTCCGGGCGCACGCTCTCGCCGTGCCCGAGCCGGTGCACCGCCACCCCGGGCGCCCGCACGGCGGCCAGCCGCACGAACTCGTCGCCCGGCGCGTGGAACTCGTGCGGGCGCACGGCGTCCATCCCGATCGGCCAGTACGTGCCGTAGTGCACCGGCACCGCGCTGCGCGCCCCCAGCCGGGCCAGCGCCTCGGCCGCACGGTCCGCGTTCAGGTGCCCCTCGCCCAGGTACGGTCCCCAGCCGCCCACCGGGAGCAGCGCCAGGTCGACCGGCCCGACCTCCTTGGCCATCGTGTCGAACAGTCCGGTGTCCCCGGCGAAGTAGGTCCGGGCCTCGCCCTCCAGGACGTAACCGAGGGCGGGGGAGCGGTGCGGCCCGTACGGCAGCCGCCGCCCGTCGTGCCGCGCGGGGACGGCCCGCACGGCCAGGTCGCCGACCGTCGTCACGTCACCGGGCGCCACCTCGCTCACGTCGAGGTGCGTGAGCCGGCGCAGCCCCGGTACGGCACGTCGTGCGCCCCGGGGCACGAGCAGGCGCGTGCCCGGGGCGAGCAGTGCGAGCGAGGGCACGTGCAGGTGATCGGCGTGCAGGTGGGAGACCAGGGCCACGTCCGCGTGCCGGGCCTCGGCCGGCGGCACCGCACCGCGTCGGCGGCGCAGGTGCGCGAGCCGGTGGGCGAACAGGGGGTCGGTGAGCACACGGACGTCCGAGTCCTCGACCGTGCACGTGGCGTGACCCCACCAGGTGACCTCCACCGCACTCCTCCGCCTCTCTCACGCTCCCTCACGCGACTCCCCGAAGCCTACGTGCAGGAGTAGGGTCGGCGGCGGGGAACCGGAGGTGAGGGGGCGCCATGGGGCCGGTCCGGGTGACGGCGATCGCGAGTCTGACGCCGCTGGAGGAACTGGACGCCGATCCCTTCCTGGTGGACGCCCGCAGCCAGCACGCCATGTGCGCCCGCTGGGCCGCCGAGCACGGCTACGTGGTGACCCGGGAACTGCTCGTGCGGGGGCTGCGCCCCGACCACAGCGTCCTGTGGGAGGGTGTGCGGCCCGGCGCCGACGTGTTCGTGGCGCCCAGCCGACGGGTCCTGGAACGCGCCCTGTCCTCCGTCGAGGAGTTCACCGCCCAGTGCGCGCGGCGCGGGGTGCGCGTGGAGACGGCGGGCCACGCCGAACCGTCGTACGACGCGGCGATGAAGGCCTGTGTGCACCGCCGGCTGTCCATGCCGACCGCCGGCTACGACGGCCGCTGAGATGCCGGAGGCCCGTGCGACCGGGGACAAAACGCCTCTTCCGGCCGTTGTGGCAGGGTGGGTACGGGCTTTAGGGCCGGGACGTGAGGTGTGCTGGGCGTGGGTGGCGGGCGTTGGCGACGGATCGCCAGTCAGATCGGGCGGAGCATCACCGTGTGGGTGGTCTCCACGCTCACCATGCTGCTGCTCGCCGGGATCCTGCCGGACTTCCGGCTGCGCTCGGCCGACGGCGACAGCGCCACCGACATCGCGGTCACCGCCGCCTTCGGGGCCGGTGCCTTCGGCCTGCTGTCCGCCCTCGTCTGGCCGCTGCTGGTGCGTCTGCTGCTGCTCGTGCCGGCGCTCGTCCTCGGTCTGCTGGTGTTCTTCCTCAACGGCGCGCTGCTGTGGCTGGCCCTGTACCTGAATCCCGTGGAACGCGGTGCCGCCGCCCCGGAGACCGCGGTCGTGGTGGCCGCCGTGATG
This sequence comes from Streptomyces viridosporus, assembly GCF_002078235.1. Taxonomy (GTDB): domain Bacteria; phylum Actinomycetota; class Actinomycetes; order Streptomycetales; family Streptomycetaceae; genus Streptomyces; species Streptomyces viridosporus. Next base: position 9,600 of record NZ_MSGP01000302.1, on the reverse strand, counting down.
TCCGCCGTCGCCTCCGCCACCGGCGCCGCCCTCGCGGTGCGCGACGACGACGCCTACCGCCGCCGCCTCTACCGCCTGGCCGACCGCCGGCGCCGCTCCACCCCTCCTTGCGCGGACACACCCGGCACCGTCTTCCTGCAGCTCGACGGCGTCGGCCACGACATCCTGCTGGACGCCGTCGACAAGGGCCTGATGCCCACCGTCGCCCGCTGGCTCGGTACCGGCACCGGGGGCCGGCCCACCCACCGGCTCAGCCCCTGGCGCACCGACTGGTCCAGCCAGACCGGCGCCAGCCAGCTCGGCATCCTGCACGGCAGCAACCACGACGTGCCCGCCTTCCGCTGGTACGAGAAGGCCCGCCGCGAGGTGATGGTCTGCAACCGCCCCACCAGCGCCGCCGAACTCCAGGCCCGCGCCATCGAGTACTCCGGCCACGCCGGCCTGCTCGCCGAGGACGGCGCCAGCCGCGGCAACCTCTTCGGCGGCGGCGCCGACGAGCAGGCCCTGGTGCTGTCCATCGCCACCCGCCGCCGCGGCCCGGGGTCCCGCTCCCGCTCGGGCTACTTCGCGTACTTCTCCGACCCCGCCAACGCGGTGCGCACCGCCCTGTCCTTCGCCGCCGAGGTCGGCCGGGAGATCGGCCAGTCCACCCGGGCCCGGTTCAGGAAACAGCGCCCGCGGGTCTCGCGCGGCGGGCTGTACCCGTTCGTCCGGGCCTTCGCCACGGTCGTCGAACGGGACGTCGTCGTCGCCGCCGTGATGGGCGACCTGCTCGCCGGCCGCACCGCCGTCTACGCCGACCTGGTCGCCTACGACGAGGTCGCCCACCACTCCGGGCCGGCCGGCCGGGACACCGAGAAGGTCCTCCAGCGCCTCGACCGCGCCCTCGCCCTGATCGAGAAGGTCGCCGAGCACGCCCCGCGCCCGTACCGGATCGTCGTCCTGTCCGACCACGGGCAGAGCCCCGGCGAGACCTTCCGCTCCCGTTACGGCCTCACCCTCGGCGACCTGGTGCGGGCCGGCTGCGGGCTGCCCGTGCCGCGCAGGGCCCGCCGCACCCACAGCGGCGCGGAGGCCCGCGCGGCCGTCCGGGCGGCGCTGCGCCGGCCGGTCGAGGAGGGGGCCGAGCACTACCGGCCCACCCGCGGCTCGGAACCCGTCGTGCTCGCCTCCGGCAACCTCGGCCTGGTCTCCTTCCCGGACGTGCTGCACCGGATGACCAAGGAGGAGATCGACGCCCGCCATCCCGCGCTGCTGCCGACCCTCGCCAACCACCCCGGCATCGGCTTCCTGCTGGTGCGCAGCGAGGCCCACGACGGTGTCGTGCTCGGCGCGCACGGAGCGGAGGTCCCGCTGGCGGAGCTGGACGACGACCCGGGGCCCCTGGCGGCCTTCGGCCCCGGCGCCGCGGACGTCGTGCGCCGCACCCACACGTTCCCGCACACCGCCGACATCATGGTCAACTCCTTCTACGACCCGGCCGACGGCGAGGTCCTCGCCTTCGAGGAGCAGATCGGCTCCCACGGCGGTCTGGGCGGCGCCCAGTCCCGTCCCTTCCTGCTGTCCCCCCTCACGCTGTCCCCGCCGGTCGCCGACGGAGCGGAACTCGCCGGCGCCGAGCAGGTCCACCACGTGCTGCGGCGCTGGCTGAAGGAGGCGGACGAGGCGGGACGGCCGGAGGAGCCGGGCCGGCAGCGCGCGGCCTGACCCCTCCGCGGCCCGACCCCTCCGCGAACGGCTCCCGGGCGCCGCGCCGGGGCTCGTCGCCACCGGCGGCCGGTGCGGCGTGCCGCGGGTCCGGCGCGAGCACGCGCGTCCGCTCCCGCGGGGCGCGCGGGAGCCGTTCACCGTGCGGGGGCCGGTCTTTACGGGTGCGCCGGGCCGGAGTGTGATCGGATGGAGCCGGGAACCCGGTGGCCGGGTTCCCGGACCGAGCACGGCCGGACACAGGGCCGGACATTTTCGAAAGGATGCGTCATGGCAACCACGCGCTCCGCACACACCGTTTGGGAAGGCAGCCTGTTCCAGGGCAGCGGGGTCGTCTCCTTCGACTCCTCCGGCAGCATCGGCGAGCAGCCGGTCACCTGGGCGTCGCGCGCCGAGGAGCCCAACGGCAGGACCAGCCCGGAGGAGCTGATCGCCGCCGCGCACTCCAGCTGCTTCTCGATGGCCTTCTCCAACATCCTCGACAAGGCCGGCACCCCGCCGACCCGCCTGACGACCTCCGCCGACGTCACCTTCGTGCCCGGCGAGGGCATCACCGGCATCCACCTCACCGTCGAGGGCACCGTCCCCGGCGCGGACGAGGCCGCCTTCCAGGCCGCGGCCGAGGACGCCAAGGTCAACTGCCCGGTCAGCCAGGCCCTGAAGGGCACGGAGATCACCCTGACGGCGAAGCTCGCCTGACCGCTCGCCCCGCCGAGTCCCGCGGGCCGCCCCACCCGGGCGGCCCGCGGCACGTCCCCTGCCGGGAGCCGACCGACCATGACGCCACGCCCCGCCGTCTCCGCCCACCGGGGAGGCTCCGAACGTGCCGCCCCGGCCACCTGGGAGGCGTACGAGGACGCGCTCGCGTCCGGCGCCGAGTACGTCGAGTTCGACGTCCGGCGCACCGCGGACGGCGTCTTCGTCGTCCACCACGACGCCCGGGTGTGCCGCACCGGGCCCTTGCTGTCCACGCTCACCCACGCCGAGCTGAACGCGCGCGCCGGCCGTCCCGTGCCCGTCGTGGACGACGTGATGGCGCTGGTCGCCGGAAAGCTCATCGGGCACCTGGACCTGAAGGAGACCGGCCACGAGCGGGAGCTGATCGACCGCGCGAGGGCCCTGCTCGGCGAGGACGGCTTCGTGGCCACCACCCTGGAGGACCGCTCCCTGGCGGCCATCACCCGTGCCTTCCCCCGGGTGCGCACCGCGCTGTCCCTCGGCCGGGACGGCAGGGAGGTCGGCCGCGGCCGGCTGGTGCCGACCCGGCTGAGCGAACTGCTGCCGATGCGCCGCGTCCGCGCCTGCGGTGCCCACGGGGTGGCCGTGCACCAGCGCCTGGCCCGGGCCACGGTGCTGCGCGAGGCGGCCCGCAACGGGCTGTTCACCCTGGTGTGGACGGTCAACGAGGACGCGGCGCTGCACGGCTTCCTCACCGATCCGCGGGTGGACGTGCTGGTCACCGACCGCCCGCGCCGCGCCGTGGAACTGCGCGCCGCCCCTCCCGCCGGGGCCGCCCGTGCCCGCCGCCTCCGCCGCCCGGCCGGTTGACAAGAACCCACTCAACCTATTGACAACGGTCTGCTCAAGTTTTGTGCTGGAAGTCAGAGAGTGCCCCGGCGGAACGGCGGAAGGGGACAGCGATGGGACGTGCGGTCGGAATCGATCTGGGAACCACGAACTCGGTGGTGGCCGTGCTGGAGGGCGGTGAGCCCACCGTGATCGCCAACGCGGAGGGCGCGCGGACCACCCCCTCGGTGGTGGCCTTCGCCAAGAACGGCGAGGTGCTGGTCGGCGAGGTCGCCAAGCGGCAGGCGGTGACGAACGTCGACCGCACCGCCCGCTCGGTCAAGCGTCACATGGGCGACGCGCAGTGGCGCTTCCCGGAGCACGGCTCGGTGGACGGCACCCGTTACCGGGCGCAGGAGCTGTCCGCCCGGGTGCTGCAGAAGCTGAAGCGGGACGCGGAGTCCTATCTCGGCGAGGACGTCACCGACGCGGTGATCACCGTGCCGGCGTACTTCGACGACACCCAGCGGCAGGCCACCAAGGAGGCCGGGGAGATCGCCGGCCTGAAGGTCCTCAGGATCATCAACGAGCCCACGGCCGCCGCCCTGGCCTACGGCCTGGACAAGGAGAACGACCAGACCGTCCTCGTCTTCGACCTGGGCGGCGGCACCTTCGACGTGTCGCTGCTGGAGATGGGCGAGGGCGTCATCGAGGTGAAGGCCACCAACGGCGACACCCGCCTCGGCGGCGACGACTGGGACCAGCGCCTCGTCGAGTACCTCGCCAAGCGCTTCAAGGGCGGGCACGGCGTCGACCTGCTGCAGGACAGGATGGCGGTGCAGCGGCTGCGGGAGGCCGCCGAGAAGGCCAAGATCGAACTGTCCTCCTCCTCGGAGACCACGATCAACCTGCCCTACATCACGGCCTCCGCCGAAGGGCCCCTGCACCTGGACGAGAAGCTCACCCGCGCCCAGTTCCGGGAACTCACCGAGGACCTGCTGGAGCGCTGCAAGAAACCCTTCCACCAGGCCGTCAAGGACGCGGGCGTGGAGCTCTCCGCCATCGACCACGTCATCCTCGTCGGCGGCTCCACCCGGATGCCCGCCGTCACCGACCTGGTCCGCGAACTCACCGGCAAGGACCCGCACAAGGGCGTCAACCCCGACGAGGTCGTCGCCGTCGGCGCGGCGCTGCAGGCGGGCGTCCTGCGCGGCGACGTGAAGGACGTCCTGCTGCTCGACGTCACCCCGCTGTCCCTCGGCATCGAGACCAAGGGCGGCATCATGACCAAGCTGATCGAGCGCAACACGACCATCCCCACCCGGCGTTCGGAGATCTTCACCACCGCCGCCGACAACCAGCCCTCGGTCGGCATCCAGGTCTACCAGGGTGAGCGCGAGATCGCCGCCTACAACAAGAAGCTCGGCGTCTTCGACCTCACCGGCCTGCCGCCCGCCCCGCGCGGCATCCCGCAGATCGAGGTGGCCTTCGACATCGACGCCAACGGGATCATGCACGTCTCCGCCAAGGACCTCGCCACCGGTCGCGAGCAGAAGATGACCGTCACCGGCGGCTCGGCGCTGCCCAAGGACGACATCGACCGCATGATGCGCGAGGCCGAGCAGTACGCCGAGGAGGACCACAAGCGCCGCGAGGCCGCCGAGACCCGCAACCAGGCCGAGCAACTCGTCTACCAGACCGAGAAGTTCCTACGGGAGAACAGCGACGTGATCCCCGGCGACACCAGGTCCGAGGTCGAGTCGGCGCTCTCGGAGCTGAAGGGGCTGCTGGAGCAGCAGTCCCCCGAGACGGCCGACCTGCGCGCCGGCGTCGAGAAGCTCGCCGCGGTCAGCCAGAAGATGGGCCAGGCGATGTACGAGCGGAACCGGCAGACCCCCACGGAGAACGCCGAGCAGCAGACCTCGCCGCAGGAGGAGGGCGTCGTCGACGCGGAGATCGTCGACGAGGACAGGGAGTCCGGGGAGCGCCGGAACGGTGCGGCCTGACGGGCCGTCCTCCGCGCGGCCGCCCCGGGGCGCCCCCGGGCGCTCCCCGGGGCGGCCGCCGGGTCACGGCTTGCGGGCGACGCCCGCGTAGACCGGCACGATCCCCTCCGCCTGGGCCGCCACGTCCTCCGCCTCCGGGCGCCACCCGTGCACCGGGATCACCCCCGGGCCCAGCAGTTCCAGCCCGGTGAAGAAGCGGGAGAACGCGGCCAGTGAGCGCGGGTGGAAGGGCGTGCCGCCGCTCCGGAAGTGGTGCGCCGCCTGCTCGACGGCCGCCGGGTTCAGGTCCGGGGTGACCTGGGAGAGGATCAGGTGGCTGCCCGGCGCGAGGGCGGCGACGTACCGCTCCAGCAGGCCGTACACGTCGTCGCCGTCGGGGTCGTCGTCCAGGTAGTGGGTCAGCGCGACCAGCGACAGCGCCACGGGCCGGTCCAGGTCCAGCGTCTCGCCGGCCCGGCGCAGCAGCGCCTCCACGTCCCGGACGTCGGCGTGCACGTACTCCGTGGCGCCCTCGGCGGTGCCGTGCAGCAGCGCCTCGGCGTGCCGCAGCACGATCGGGTCGTTGTCCGCGTACACCACGCGCGACCCGGGTGCGACGCCCTGGGCCACCTGGTGCAGGTTGGGCGCGGTGGGGATGCCGGTGCCGATGTCCAGGAACTGGCGCGTCCCCGCCTCGGCGACGGTGCGTACGGCCCGGTGCATGAACCGGCGGTTGGCGCGCGCCCCGCGCACCGCCGTGTCGTCCGCCGCGAGGATCTTCCGCGCCAGCTCCTCGTCCACCGGGTAGTTGTCCTTGCCGCCGAGCCACCAGTCGTAGACGCGGGCCGGGTGCGGGCGGCCGGTGTCGACGGGGGCGTGCGCGGCGTCGGGTCCGGTCATGCGCTGTCTTCTCCTCGTGGGGTCGAAGGCTCGCCGTGCTCGGTGGTGCGAGGGCCCGCCGTGCCCGGTGCGGGACGCGCGGTGCCGTGGGGAAGACGCCGCGCCCGGCACCCGGGTTGCCCCGTGCCGCCGCCGCGGTGCCACCCGCTCAGTAGGTCTCCCGCCACTGCCGCAGCAGTTTCTCCGTGCGCCGGGCCGAGGCGGCCCGCGCCGTCATGTGGTCCAGGACCTCCAGGTGCGCCGAGACCTCCTTGCGGGAGTCCAGGTACAGGGCGCCCGTCAGGTACTCGGTGAACACCATGTCCGGCAGCTCCGGCTCGGCGAACCGGAACAGCGAGAACGGCGCGTACGTCCCCGGGTGCGGCCCGTCGGCGAACTCGGCGACCTGGAGCGTGATCCGGTCCCGTGCGGACCACTCCAGGAGCTTGTCGAGCTGGTCGCGCATCACCCGGCCGTCGGTGCTCACCGGGCGCCGCAGCACCGTCTCCTCCATGATCACCCAGAGGTGGGGCGGATCCTCGCGCTCCAGGAGCCGCTGGCGCTCCATGCGCAGCGCCACGTGCCGTTCGACCGCCGCGGGCCCGGCGCCCCCGATCGTCCCGGCCTCCAGGACGGCCCGCGCGTACTCCTCGGTCTGCAGCAGTCCCGGCACGAAGTGCGGCTCGTAGGAGCGGATGATCCGGGCCGCCCCCTCCAGGCTCACGTACAGGCTGAACCACTCCGGCAGCACGTCGTGGTACCGCTGCCACCAGCCCGGCCGGTTCGCCTCCTCGGCGAGCTCGACGAACGCCGCCGCCTCGCTCCCGGACACCCCGTACGCGGTCAGCAGGACCTGGACGTACGGGATCTTCAGCGCGACCTCGGCGGTCTCCATCCGCCGGACGGTCGCGGGGGCCACCCGCAGGACCCGGGCGGCCTCCTCGCGCCCGAGGCCCGCCGCCTCCCGCAGCTCCTGCAGCCGCCTTCCCAGCACCACCTGGCCCACGGTCGGTGCGGCCCGCCGCTCACTCAACGCCACGCCTCCCCGACGTGCCCCAGCCTGTGATCAGTCTGTCATGTCCCTCCGACCCTCTCACGCGGGACGGAACGGCGGGCCGCCTTCGCCGGCCCGGGCCCGCCCGGCCCGTACGGCATGACCCCGAAGGTAATCGACCGGGCCCGGTCCCCGGGCGATCGTGGGGGCACCGGGTCCCGGGCCGGCGCACTCCGGCCCGGGACCCGGGACCGGCCGCCGCAACCGATCCCACCGGAGGGTGATCCATCATGTCCGCGACCCAGCTCACCGTGCTCGCCCGGACCGTGGAACCGAACGTCGCGCTGCGCCGGTTCCTGGCCCTCGACGCCGTGGTGACCGGCGCCAACGCGCTCGCCTACCTGGCCCTCTCCGGCCCGCTCGGGCGCCTCCTCGGCGTCGGCTCCGGCCTGCTCCTCGGGCTCGGCGCGTTCCTCGCGGCGTACGCGGCCGGCGTCGGCCTGGTGGCCTCCCGGCCGCACCCGCCCACCCTCGGCGCGCGGATCGTCGTCGAGGCCAACCTCGCCTGGACGGCGGTGAGTCTCGCCGCCCTCGCGCTCTGGCTCGCCCCGACCGCGGCGGGCGCGGTCTGGACGGTCCTCCAGGCCCTGGCCGTGGCCGGCTTCGCCCTGCTCCAGCACCTGTCCCTGAAGACACGTCAGCTCAGCCGGGACTGAAGGTACTTGGCCGTCGCCGGGTCCGCCGGGAGCAGCGTCTCCACGGCCAGCTCGGCGACGGTCACGTCCATGGGCGTGTTGAACGTGCAGATCGACGACACGAACGACAGCGTCCGCCCCTCGTGCTCGAGCAGCATCGGCAGCGCGAAGTACGCCACCGGCCCCTCCGGTTCCTGCGCGATCCCCCCGCCGGACTCCGGCACCGGGAACGCCGCCACCTCCTCGTACAGCGCCCGCAGCGGTGCGGAGCGGCGCAGCGCGATCTGCCGCTCCATCTGCTCCAGCAGGTGCCCGCGCCACTGGCGCAGATTAAGGATGCGCGGCGCGAGCCCCTGCGGGTGCAGCGTGAGCCGCATCGCGTTCAGCGGTGGCTCCAGCAGCGCCGGAGGAATCCCGTCGAACAGCATCGTGACCCCCCGGTTGGCCGCCACGACGTCGTACATCGCGTCCACCACCAGCGCCGGATACGGCTCGAAGCCCCCGATCAGCCGCTCGATGCCGTCCCGCAGCACCTCCAGCGCCGGATCGTCCAGCGGGGTGTGCGGGAACCGGGGCGCGTAACCCGCCGCCAGCAGCAGCGCGTTGCGCTCCCGCACCGGGACGTCCAGGTGCTCGGCCAGCCGCAGCACCATCTCCTCGCTGGGCCGGGAACGGCCGGTCTCGATGAAGCTGATGTGCCGGGCGGAGGAGTCGGCGCGCAGGGCCAGCTCCAGCTGGCTGATCCGCCGCTGCTCCCGCCAGGCCCGCAGCAGCGGGCCCACGCCTTCGGCGGCGGAAGCGGTACCGGAGGGGGCAGTGGTCATGCCGGGACCGTAGTCGAGAAACGGCCGTTCCGGGGAGCCGCACGCCGTTGACCAGGCCACCGGAGCCCTCCTGTGGCAGCCTGAGAGGCGCGCCCCCGTGCGGGAGCGACCAGGAGACCGAACCGGCGAAGGAGCGCAGCCCATGCCCGTCGAACCGCTGTCGCAGAAGGAGATCGAGGACCGGCTGGCCGAACTGCCGGGCTGGTCGCTCGACGGGGACCGGCTCACCCGCTCCTACCGGCTGGGGTCGCACTTCGCGGCGACGGCGATGGTCGTCCACATCGCCCAGGTGCAGGAGGAGCTCGACCACCACTCCGACCTCACCCTCGGCTACAACACCGTGTCGCTGTCCGTGCACACCCACAGCGCGGGCGGCGCCGTCACCGAGAAGGACGTCGAGCTCGCCCGCAGGGTGGAGGACCTGGCCCCCGGTCACGGTGCACACTGAGGCGCGTGCTGGACTACGACGAGGAAGCGGCCCGGTACGACGCCCTGCGCGGCGGTGAGCCACGCGCCGCCGCCGCCGCGTCGGCCGTGCTGAGCCTGGTGCCGGAGCAGGCCAGGGAGCTGCTGGACGTGGCCTGCGGCACCGGCATAGTGACCCGGCGGCTCGCCGCCGCCCGCGCCGGCCTGCGGGTGACCGGTGCCGACCTCGCCCCGGCGATGACCCGCCGGGCCGCCGCCCGCCTGCCCGGCGCCGTGGTCCGCGCCGACAGCCGCCGGCTGCCGTTCGCCGCCGGCCGGTTCGACGCCGTGGTCAGCGTGTGGCTGCTGCACCTCCTGTCCGGCCCCGGGGACGTGCGGGCCGCCGTCGGCGAGTGCGCCCGCGTCCTGCGGCCCGGCGGGGTCTACGTCACCACCGTCGACAAGGGCGCCTCCCACAACGTCGCCAGCGACATCGACGCCGTGCTCGCCGCCCGCCCGCGCAGCCCGGTGCCCGACGCCGCCGCCGCCGTCGAGGCCTGCGCCGCCGAGCACGGCCTGGTCCCGGCCGGGCAGGCCCGCTTCCG
>NZ_MSGP01000301.1 GCF_002078235.1 Streptomyces viridosporus | reverse complement strand
GCACCAGCGGCCGTCGGCGAGATCGTCAGCTCCGTCTGGTTCAAGCTCGCCGACGGCCGCTGGTGCAGCGCCGTCAACTTCGACCCCGCGCACCTGACGTCGGTGCTCGGCGACGCGGCCCCGCTGGTCCGGCCGCACACGCCGGCGCGCTGACCGCCCACGGCGGGGCCGGGGCCGGGAACACCGCACTTCAGAAGATGGCAGCGGTATTGCGCCACGCCCATGCTGAACGGGCCACCCAACAAAGGAGTGCTGACGAAGTGAATGCCGACGGGGCCGTCGCACAGGCCCAGCAACCAAAGCGAGTCGGGCGGCTCGACGGGGTCCGGGCACTGTGCGCCCTCGGCGTCGCCGCGGTGCACACCTCCTTCGCCGCCGGGGTCATGGGGGCCTACACCGCCAAGCCGGGCAACGAGGCACTGGCCACCCTGCTGGCCGGTCTGCGGCCGCTGGCGCTCGGCCCCTTCTTCGTCCTGTCCGGGATGCTGCTCTACCGCCCGTTCGCCCGGTGGACCCTCGCCGGCGGCCGGCGGCCCCGGCTCGGCCCGTTCCTGGCCAAGCGGCTCGCCCGGCTGTGGCCGGCGTACGTCCTGCTCGCCCTGGTCTGCGTCTTCCTGCTCAACCACGACGCGGTGGACGGCCCCTGGTACGTGCTGCGGCCGATCCTGATGCTGCAGGTCTACGACTACACGTGGATCGCCGGCATGGACCCGGCCTGGACCGTGCCGGCCGAGATGCAGTACTACCTCGCCCTGCCGCTCCTGGCCGTGCTCATGCACTGGCTGGCGGGCCGGGTCGACGACCCGGTGAAGAAGGCCCGCCGCATGATGATCCCGCCGGCCGTCATCACCGTGGCGTCCGCGGTGTGGACGTGGTGGATCCACCGCCCGGAGATGGGCGTCTACCCGGAGGAGTACTGGTGGCCGTTCGCCGTGGGCGGCGCCTTCGCCCTCGGCATGGTGATGGCCGTCGTCCACGTCCTGGCGGAGACCAGGCCGCACGACCCGCCGGCCCTGTACCGCGTCGCCGCCCGCCGTCCGCTGCTGCTGTGCGGCGCGGCCCTGGCGATCTACGCCGTCAACTGCACGCAGCCCTTCGGCCGTCCCGGCTACGGCGACTACGAGGGCGTCGGCCTGGCCGTCACCCAGTACTTCCTGCTGCTGGCCTTCTCCTACCTGGTCGTGATGCCGCTGTCGGTCCCCGAGGCGAAGTCGCGGGTCATCGACGCGGTCGTGGCCAACCCCGTCGCGCGCTACCTGGGCCGCATCTCCTACGGCATCTACCTGTGGCACTTCGCGGTCATGTACTTCTGGTTCGAGACGGGCAGCGTCTTCGGCACCCAGCCCGCCCTCATGCAGCAGCTGCGCGGCACCATCTCCTTCCCGGAACTGATGTCCGCGGTGCTCGTCGGAAGCATCCTCGCCGCGACGGTGAGCCACTACCTGCTGGAACGTCCCATCATCAACGCGGTCGGCCGCTGGGCCCGCCGCAAGGAGGCGGCCGCCGCCACGGCCGCGCCCGCGGCACCCTCCCGCGAGGAGCACGTCCTCACCCGGTGACGGCCGTCCGCACGCGGATCCGGCCGACGGCGAGCCCCCTGCCCGGACCTCGGTCCGGGCAGGGGGCTCGTCCGTCGCACGCCGGCCCGGCACCCGCCGTGACCACGGCATCTTCCAGCGTGCTCTCCCGGGACCTGAACGCAGCAATCTCGAAGATGCAGCCGTGGCCCGCCGCCCGGGACGCTGGGAGCGGCACCCATCCGTGACCCCCCTCAGGCCGCTCAGCATCGGGAGAACAATGAACACTGTCCAGTCCGCCGACGGTACCGCCATCGCCTATGACCGCTCGGGTGAGGGCGAGCCCCTCGTCCTGGTCGGTGGTTCGTTCAGCGAGCGCGCGCACCCCACCATGACGCAGCTGGCCGCCGAACTGGCCCCCCACTTCACCGTGTACAACTACGACCGGCGCGGGCGCGGGGACAGCGCCGACGCGCCGGAGTACGCCGTCGAGCGGGAGATCGAGGACCTCGCCGCCCTGATCGCCGAGGCGGGCGGATCGGCGAAGGTGTTCGGCCTGTCCGCGGGCGGCGCCCTGGCGCTCAAGGCCGCCGCGGCCGGCGTGAACATCACTCAGGTCGCCGTCTACGACCCCCCGTTCGCCGTGGACGGGACCGGGCCGAAGCCGCCGGCCGGTTTCACCGAGAAGCTCGCCGAACTCGCCGCGACCGACCGCCGGGGCGAGGCCGTGGAGTTCTTCATGACCCAGGGCATGGGCGCCCCGGCCGAGGCCGTCGCGGGGATGCGGTTCGCACCCGTCTGGGAGGGCCTGGAGGCGCTGGCCCACACCCTCCCCTACGACACCACCATCACCGGGGACGACTTCGCCCTGCCCACCGAGGAGCTGTCCTCCGTCAAGGTGCCCGTCCTCGTCGCCCACGGCGGCGACGCCGACCCGTGGCTGCACGCGGGTGCCCGCGCCGTCGCCGACGTCGTGCCCGACGCCCGCCACCGCACCCTGGAGGGCCAGGGCATCGCCGTCGAGCCGTCGGTCCTCGCCCCCGTGCTGAGGGAGTTCTTCGAGGGCTGAGCCCCCTCGCTGCCGCCGGCGCCCGTGGAGCTTCGGCCCACGGGCGCCGGCGCGCTCGGTGGTCCCGCGTCGCCGCGCGGGACCACCGCCGGCCGAACGCCGTACGTCCCACCCCAGAAGGAGAACCCCCCATGCCCACATGGCTCGAGCGCAGCACCGCCGTGCCCGGCGGCCGGCGCGGCAAGTGGCTCGTCCTCGCCGCCTGGCTGCTCGCCGCGATGGCCCTCGGAGCGCTGGCCGGCAAGCTGGGCGAGGTGCAGGACACCAGCGCCAACGCCTTCCTGCCCCGCGGCGCGGAATCCGCGCAGGTCAACACGGAGCTGGAGAAGTTCCGCACCCACGACCTGATGCCGGCCGTGGCCGTCTACACCAGCGACGCTCCCCTCACCGACACGGTCCGCGCCAAGGTCGAGGCCGACCGCGCGGCGTTCGCGAAGATCGCCGAGCCGGGCCAGCAGGTGCCGCCCGCCGTGGCCTCCGAGGACGGCAGGGCCCTGATGGTCGTCGTCCCGCTGTCCGGTGAGGACCAGGCCGTGCTCGCCGACAAGGTCGAGGAACTGCGCTCCGTGGCGGCCGCCAACGCCCCGCCCGGACTCGACGCCAAGGTCGGCGGCCTGGGCGGCGCCACCGCCGACGCCTTCACCGTCTTCGACACCCTCGACGCCACCCTGATGGGCATCACCTGCCTCATCGTCATCGTCCTGCTGCTGCTCACCTACCGCAGCCCCGTGCTGTGGGTGTTCCCGGTCCTCGCGGTCGCCTTCGCCGCCGTCCTGACCCAGGCCTTCACCTACCTGTTCGCCCAGTACGCCGGACTGCAGGTCGACCCGCAGAGCTCCGGCGTCCTGATGGTGCTCGTCTTCGGCGTCGGCACCGACTACGCGCTGCTGCTCATCGCCCGCTACCGCGAGGAACTGCACCGCCACGAGGACCGGCACACGGCCATGCGGATCGCCCTGCGCCGCGCCTTCCCGGCCGTGCTGGCCTCCGCGGCCACCATCGCCGTCGGCCTGCTCTGCCTCGGCCTCGCCGACATCAACTCCTCCCGCTCCATGGGGATGGTCGGCGCCATCGGCATCGTCTTCGGTTTCCTCGCCATGACGAGCGCGCTGCCCGCCCTGCTCGTCGTCGCCGGACGCTGGGTGTTCTGGCCGCTGGTGCCGCGCCACGGGACCGAACCGCGCACCGGCGCCGGATGGCGGCGCGTCGGCGAGGCGGTGGCCCGCCGGCCCCGCCGCGCCTGGCTGGTCTCCCTGCTGGTCACCGGCGGCCTCGCGCTGAGCGCCCTCGGCCTGAACATGGGCCTGAACCAGTCCGAGTGGTTCCAGAACGAGCCGGAGTCGGTCGTCGCCCAGGAGCGGCTCTCGGTCCACTTCCCCTCCGGCGCCGGCGACCCGGCCGTCATCATCGCCCGGACCTCCGAGGCGGACACCGTCCGGCAGGCGGCCGAGGGCACCGACGGCGTCCTCGAGGTCACCCCCGTCGCCACCACCGCCGACGGGGAGCTGACCCGGCTGTCCGCGGTACTGGAGGGAGCGCCGGACAGCGAGGCCGCCAAGGACACCGTGCGGGCGCTGCGCGCGAACACCGACGCCCTCGTCGGCGGCACCGCGGCGCAGAGCCTGGACAAGGAGACCGCCACCGCGCGCGACCTGAGGACCGTCGTCCCGGTCGTCCTGCTCGTCATCCTGCTCGTGCTCGTGTGGCTGCTGCGGTCGCTGGTGGCCCCGCTGGTGCTGCTGGCCACCGTCGTCGTGTCGTACTTCTCCGCGCTCGGCGCCTCGAGCCTGCTGTTCGAGCACGTCCTCGGCTACTCCGGCACCGACTGGTCGGTCCCGCTGCTCGGCTTCGTCTTCCTGGTGGCCCTCGGCGTCGACTACAACATCTTCCTCATG
>NZ_MSGP01000300.1 GCF_002078235.1 Streptomyces viridosporus | reverse complement strand
CCGCCGTCCGTCCCGAAGAGGTAGGCCTCGCTCTTCGCGTACGTCTCGGCGTACGCCTCGGGGTTCAGGTACGGCGCGATGCCCATCGTGGGCGGGTCGTCGGTACGGGCACTCAGCGGATCCCGGTCCCCGCCGTAGGAGCCGTCGTCGTGAGCGACCCCCGGGGCGCGGCCCGTGGCGGCGCGGCCGGCGGCGGAGCGTCGGTGGCGTCCCATGTCCTGGCCTTCCTCGTCCTTGCGGTCGAATCGTCCTCGCGACCTACGCGAAACATGATCGACACGAAACTCACACCAACGAGTGAGTTTCATATGAGATTCATGGGTGGGGACGGTACCGCATGGGGCCTGGGAAGGAAGTGCCCCCAGGGACATTGACCGGTTAGGTTGCCGTCATGAGCGACGACGTGCGACTGGTCGCCTGGGTGCGAGGACGTGTCCAAGGTGTGGGTTTCCGCTGGTTCACCCGGGCCAAGGCCCTGGAGATCGGCGGCCTGAGTGGCTTTGCTCTCAATCTGGGCGACGGCCGGGTCCAGGTGGTCGCCGAGGGCTCCCGCGAACGCTGCGAGGGGCTGCTCGACTGGCTCCAGGCCGGCGACACGCCCGGACGAGTGGACGGTGTCACCGAGATCTGGGACACACCGCGCGGCGGCTACGAGGGCTTCGCCGTCCGCTGAGCCCGCCGCCCCTCGGCGGCCCGGTCGACGCCCGCCGCGGGCTCCGGACGNNCGCGGCACCGCCCTTGCCCGGCCGTGCACGCCCGGTTGTCCGCCGATACGGGGTGTGATCGTGTTGACCGTCAAACTTTTTGGTGAGACGCTGAAAGCCCCGCGCACCTTAGCTGTTTGGCATGGCTGAACGGCAGCACAACTCCAGGCCTGCCAAGCACCGCGGGTGCAAATCCCTCACGACCCACACCGCATCGGTCGGTCACTCATTGTGGAGGACCATCCATCATGGCAAAGGCGCTTCTCGGTTACGTCGGCGGCTCCGACCCTCGACTCCTCGCCGAGATGCGACGGCTCCAGCAGCGCGTCCAGGACCTGGAATCCGAGCTCGTACGCATCCAGGCGGAGAACGACGCGCTGGCGGCTGCCGCTTCTCACGACAGGATCA
The DNA here is from genome assembly GCF_002078235.1 of Streptomyces viridosporus. Taxonomy (GTDB): domain Bacteria; phylum Actinomycetota; class Actinomycetes; order Streptomycetales; family Streptomycetaceae; genus Streptomyces; species Streptomyces viridosporus. The sequence goes on along the minus strand of NZ_MSGP01000300.1, from coordinate 8,695 downwards.
TGGAGAGCGTTGACGCACACCAGGCGGAGCCTGCGCTCACCTGATCACTGCACCGCTCCACAACAGCACAGCAGTGGTCGGGCCGCCCGTCACCACCGCCAAGCAGTCAGAATTGCAAGGGACGCCCCGGCGTCCCTTCTTTCTTGCCTCCGCGTCCTCGCCCCCGCGTCCGGGCCCGTGCCCGGTACTCCTTGTCCCGCGCATCCTTTCACCGTCTTCAACGTCTGGTGTGCCCTGCGCGTTCACCGGCGAAACCGCACGTTCATGGAGCGAGACCTTCCCGGCGTACGGGTAAAGTCCGACGGCGTGCACCTCAAGGCCCTGACCCTCCGCGGCTTCAAGTCGTTCGCCTCGGCCACCACCCTCCGGTTCGAGCCGGGCATCACCTGCGTCGTGGGGCCGAACGGTTCGGGCAAGTCCAACGTCGTGGACGCGCTCAGCTGGGTCATGGGCGAGCAGGGCGCCAAGTCGCTGCGCGGCGGCAAGATGGAGGACGTCATCTTCGCCGGCACCACCGGTCGGCCGCCGCTGGGCCGCGCCGAGGTGTCGCTGACCATCGACAACTCCGACGGGGCGCTGCCCATCGAGTACTCCGAGGTCACCATCACGCGGATCATGTTCCGCAACGGCGGCAGCGAGTACCAGATCAACGGGGACACCTGCCGTCTCCTGGACATCCAGGAACTGCTCTCCGACTCCGGCATCGGCCGCGAGATGCACGTCATCGTCGGGCAGGGCCAGCTCGACTCCGTGCTGCACGCCGACCCCATGGGCCGCCGCGCCTTCATCGAGGAGGCCGCCGGCGTCCTCAAGCACCGCAAGCGCAAGGAGAAGGCGCTGCGCAAGCTGGACGCGATGCAGGCCAACCTCGCGCGCGTGCAGGACCTCACCGACGAGCTCAGGAGGCAGCTCAAGCCCCTCGGCCGCCAGGCGGCGGTCGCCCGCAGGGCCGCCGTCATCCAGGCCGACCTGCGCGACGCCCGGCTGCGCCTGCTCGCCGACGACCTCGTGCGGCTGCGCGAGGCCCTCCAGGCCGAGATCGCCGACGAGGCCGCCCTGAAGGAGCGCAAGGAGGCGGCCGAGCGGGAGCTGGGGAAGGCCCTCCGGCGTGAGGCCCTGCTGGAGGAGGAGGTGCGCCGGCTCGTCCCGCGGCTGCAGAACGCCCAGCAGACCTGGTACGAGCTCTCCCAGCTCGCCGAACGGGTGCGCGGCACGATCTCGCTGGCCGACGCGCGGGTGAAGAGCGCCACCTCCGCGCCCCCCGAGGAGCGGCGCGGTCGCGACCCCGAGGACATGGAACGCGAGGCCGCCCGCATCCGCGAACAGGAGGCCGAGCTGGAAGCGGCCCTGGAGGCGGCCGAGCGCGCCCTGGAGGACACGGTCGCCCACCGCGCCGAACTGGAGCGCGAACTGGCTCAGGAGGAACGGCGTCTGAGGGACGCCGCCCGTGCCATCGCCGACCGGCGGGAAGGGCTCGCCCGGCTCAGGGGCCAGGTGGGCGCCGCCCGTTCGCGTGCCGCCGCCGCCCAGTCCGAGATCGAGCGCCTGGCCGTCGCCCGCGACGAGGCCCGGGAGCGCGCCGTCGCCGCCCAGGAGGAGTACGAGGCGCTCAAGGCCGAGGTCGACGGCCTCGACGCCGGTGACGCGGAACTCGCCGAGCGGCACGAGGCGGCCAAGCGCCGGCTGGCCGAGGCGGAGAGCGCCCTGAGCGCCGCCCGCGAGGCGGCCGCCGCGGCCGAGCGCGAACGCGCCGCGACCCGGGCCCGCCACGACGCCCTCGCCCTGGGCCTGCGCCGCAAGGACGGCACCGGGGCACTGCTCGCGGCCGAGGACCGGCTCGCCGGACTGCTGGGACCGGCCGCCGAACTCCTCACCGTGGCGCCCGGCCACGAGATCGCCCTGGCCGCCGCCTTCGGGGCCGCCGCCGACGCCCTGGCGGTGACGTCCCCGTCGGACGCCGCCGACGCCATCCGCCTGCTGCGCAAGCAGGACGCCGGCCGGGCCGCCCTGCTGCTCGCCGGCGCCCCCGACGACGTACCGCGGCAGCCGCGGGCCGACGGACCGCCGTACGCCGCCGATCTGGTGCGCGGGCCCGCCGCCCTGCTGCCCGCCGTACGGCGGCTGCTGCGCGGGATCGTCGTCGTCGGCACCCTGGAGGAGGCCGAGGACCTCGTCCGCGCCCGGCCCGATCTGACCGCGGTCACCGCCGAGGGCGATCTGCTGGGAGCGCACTTCGCCCAGGGCGGGTCCGCCGGGGCGCCCAGCCTCCTGGAGGTGCAGGCGTCCGTGGACGAGGCGGCCGCCGAGCTGGAGGAACTGACCGTGCGGTGCGAGGAGCTGGCCGGGGCGCAGGCCGCCGCGGCCGAGCGGCGCACGGAGTGCGCGGCCCTCGTCGAGGAGCTGGGGGAGCGGCGCCGGGCCGCGGACCGGGAGAAGTCCGCCGTCGCCCAGCGGCTCGGAGGGCTCGCCGGGCAGGCGCGCGGTGCCGCCGGGGAGGCCGAGCGGGCCGGCGCCGCCGCGGCCCGGGCCCAGGAAGCCCTGGACAAGGCGCTCGCCGAGGCCGAGGAGCTCGCCGAACGGCTCGTCGTCGCCGAGGAGAGCGTCCCCTTCGGGGAAGGAGGGGCGGAGGAGCCCGACACCTCGGTGCGCGACCGGCTCGCCGCCGACGGCGCCAACGCCCGCCAGACCGAGATGGAGGCCCGTCTCCAGGTCCGTACTCACGAGGAGCGGGTCAAGGGGCTCGCCGGGCGGGCCGACTCCCTGGACCGGGCCGCCCGCGCGGAACGCGAGGCACGCGCGCGTGCCGAGCGCCGCCGCGCCCGGCTGCGGCACGAGGCGGCCGTCGCCGCGGCCGTCGCCTCCGGGGCCCGGCAGTTGCTGGCGCACGTCGAGGTCTCCCTAGCCCGCGCCGACCAGGAGCGCGCCGCCGCCGAGGCCGCCAAGGCCCACCGCGAGCAGGAACTCGCCCGCGCCCGGGCCGAGGGACGCGATCTCAAGGCGGAACTCGACAAGTTGACGGATTCAGTTCACCGGGGCGAGGTACTCGGCGCCGAGAAGCGGCTGCGGATCGAGCAGCTGGAGACCAAGGCGCTGGAGGAACTGGGTGTCGAACCGGCGGGGCTGGTGGCGGAGTACGGGCCGCGGCAGCCGGTGCCGCCCTCGCCCCCCGCCGAGGGCGAACGGCTGCCGGAGGACCCGGAGCACCCGCGCAACAGGCCCCGCCCCTTCGTCCGGGCCGAGCAGGAGAAGCGCCTGAAGGCCGCCGAGCGCGCGTACCAGCAGCTCGGCAAGGTGAACCCGCTCGCCCTGGAGGAGTTCGCGGCGCTCGAGGAACGCCACCAGTTCCTCGGCGAGCAGTTGGAGGACCTGAAGAAGACCCGCGCGGACCTGCTCCAGGTCGTCAAGGAGGTCGACGAACGGGTCGAGCAGGTCTTCACCGAGGCCTACCGGGACACGGCCCGCGAGTTCGAGGGCGTCTTCTCCCGCCTGTTCCCGGGCGGTGAGGGACGCCTCGTGCTGACCGACCCCGACAACATGCTCACCACGGGCGTGGACGTCGAGGCGCGTCCGCCGGGCAAGAAGGTCAAGCGGCTGTCGCTGCTCTCGGGCGGGGAGCGGTCGCTGACCGCCGTGGCCCTGCTCGTGTCGATCTTCAAGGCGCGGCCCAGTCCGTTCTACGTGATGGACGAGGTCGAGGCCGCCCTCGACGACACCAACCTCCAGCGGCTGATCGGGATCATGCAGGAGCTGCAGGAGGCCTCGCAGCTGATCGTGATCACGCACCAGAAGCGCACCATGGAGGTCGCCGACGCGCTCTACGGCGTCTCCATGCAGGGCGACGGCGTGTCGAAGGTCATCAGCCAGCGCCTCCGCTGACTCCGTGCAGATTGCACCTTTCTGACCCGCATCCTCCCCTTTTTACTTCAACTTGTGAAGTCAGTCCCCGAGGTAACGCCGAGGAAACTTCTACTTGGCCCCCTATTGACTTCGAAAATTGAACACATAGTCTCTGCTTCGTTGCCTTTACCTTCAGGTACCTTCAGGTGGACCTCGAAGGGCTGACCCCCCATCCGGCGACGTTGCCGGTGGCCCGAGGAGTACACGTGACCAGCACAGCGCAGGCGCAGAAGTCAGGAGCCGGGACGGCTCATCCCGAACATCTCGGACACGTCATCTTCATCGCGGCGGCCGCCGCGATGGGCGGTTTCCTCTTCGGCTACGACAGCTCGGTGATCAACGGCGCCGTCGAGGCCATCCGCGACCGCTACGACATCGGCTCCGCCGCCCTCGCGCAGGTCATCGCCGTCGCCCTGATCGGCTGCGCCATCGGCGCCGCGACCGCCGGCCGCATAGCCGACCGCATCGGCCGCATCCGCTGCATGCAGATCGCCGCGGTCCTGTTCGCCGTCAGCGCCGTCGGATCCGCGCTGCCCTTCGCCCTGTGGGACCTCGCCTTCTGGCGCGTCGTCGGCGGCATCGCCATCGGCATGGCCTCCGTCATCGGCCCGGCCTACATCGCCGAGGTCGCCCCGCCCGCCTACCGCGGCCGACTCGGCTCCTTCCAGCAGGCCGCGATCGTCGTCGGCATCGCCACCTCCCAGCTGGTCAACTGGGGCATCCTGAACGCCGCCGGCGGCGACCAGCGCGGCAAGCTGCTGGGCCTGGAGGCCTGGCAGCTCATGCTCGGCGTCATGGTGATCCCCGCCGTCCTCTACGGTCTGCTCTCCTTCGCCATCCCCGAGTCCCCGCGCTACCTGATCTCCGTCGGCAAGCACGAGCGCGCCCGGCGGGTCCTCGAGGAGGTCGAGGGCAAGGACGTCGACCTGGACGCCCGCGTCACCGAGATCGAGTCGGCGATGCACCGTGAGGAGAAGTCCAGCTTCAAGGACCTGCTCGGCGGGAGCTTCTTCTTCAAGCCGATCGTCTGGATCGGCATCGGCCTGTCGGTCTTCCAGCAGTTCGTCGGCATCAACGTCGCGTTCTACTACTCCGCGACGCTGTGGCAGTCGGTCGGCGTCGACCCGACGGACTCGTTCTTCTACTCCTTCACCACGTCGATCATCAACATCGTCGGCACCGTGATCGCAATGATCTTCGTGGACCGCATCGGCCGCAGGCCGCTCGCGATCATCGGCTCCGTCGGCATGGTGATCGGCCTCGCGCTGGAGGCCTGGGCGTTCTCCTTCGACCTCGTCGACGGCAAGCTGCCGGCCACCCAGGGCTGGGTCGCCCTGATCGCCGCCCACCTCTTCGTCCTCTTCTTCGCCCTGTCCTGGGGCGTGGTCGTCTGGGTCATGCTCGGCGAGATGTTCCCGAACCGGATCCGCGCCGCGGCCCTGGGCGTGGCGGCCGCCGCGCAGTGGATCGCCAACTGGGCCATCACCGCGAGCTTCCCGTCGCTGGCCGACTGGAACCTGTCCGTCACCTACGTGATCTACACGTTCTTCGCCGCGCTCTCCATCCCGTTCGTCCTGAAGTTCGTCAAGGAGACGAAGGGCAAGGCGCTGGAGGAGATGGGCTGACCCGCCCTCCCGCGCGCCGGACGGGCCCGACCCGTCCCGCGGACCCGGGGAGAAGGGCTCAAGTCCCCGCTGCCCCTCTCCTCGTACCCCCCACCGCCGCCCCGGCCCGGTACCGTCCGAGCCGGGGCGGCGCCCTGTGCGCGCCGCCGTACGCGGGGACCCCGGGCCGGGAACGCCGGCCGGCGCGCCGCCGGATCGCCGGGCCGCCGGCACCGTGCGGCACGGGCCGTCCGGGTGGGCCGGCATCGGGGCGAGGGGGGTGCCCATGGCTGATACTGGACCCGTTATGGACATCGTCATCCTTGCTGTAGTCATCGCCGTGGTCGTGCTCGGCGCGCTCAGCGGGCTCATCGTCGGGAGCAGGCGCAAGAAGCCGCTGCCCCCGCCACCGCCCGCCGCGCCCGACATCACCGCCCCTCCGGCCGAGCCGCACGTCGGCGACGAGGCCGAGACGCCGCGGGAGGAACCGCGGCGCACCATCGAGGAGGTTGATCTTCCGGGCGGCCCCGCTCCCGTCACCGTCGAGGAGCCGCCCATCGTCGAGGCTCCCCCGATCGAGATCCCGGAGCCCACCGCCGGACGTCTGATCCGGCTGCGCGCCCGTCTCTCCCGTTCGCAGAACGCCCTGGGCAAGGGCCTGCTCACCCTGCTGTCCCGCGAGCACCTCGACGAGGACACCTGGGAGGAGATCGAGGACACCCTGCTCACCGCCGACGTCGGCGTGCAGCCCACGCAGGAGCTGGTCGAGCGGCTGCGCGAGCGCGTGAAGGTGCTCGGCACCCGTACGCCCGAGGAACTGCGCGGCCTGCTCCGCCAGGAGCTGATCACGCTGGTCGGCCCCGAGATGGACCGCACCGTGCACACGGAGAACGCGGTCGGCGGCCCGGGCGTCGTGATGGTCGTCGGGGTCAACGGCACCGGCAAGACCACCACCACCGGCAAGCTCGCCCGCGTGCTGGTCGCCGACGGCAACACCGTCGTCCTCGGCGCCGCCGACACCTTCCGCGCCGCCGCCGCGGACCAGCTCCAGACCTGGGGCGAGCGGGTCGGGGCCCACACCGTGCGCGGTCCCGAGGGCGGCGACCCGGCCTCCGTGGCGTTCGACGCGGTCAAGGAGGGCAAGGAGATGGCCGCGGACGCCGTGCTCATCGACACCGCCGGCCGCCTGCACACCAAGACCGGCCTCATGGACGAGCTCGGCAAGGTCAAGCGCGTCGTGGAGAAGCAGGCACCGCTGGACGAGGTGCTGCTCGTGCTCGACGCCACCACCGGTCAGAACGGACTGGTCCAGGCCCGGGTCTTCGCCGAGGTCGTCGACATCACCGGCATCGTGCTCACCAAGCTGGACGGCACCGCCAAGGGCGGCATCGTGATCGCCGTCCAGCGCGAGCTGGGCGTCCCGGTGAAGCTGATCGGCCTCGGCGAGGGCGCGGACGACCTGGCGCCGTTCGAGTCGGAGGCGTTCGTGGACGCGCTCCTCGGGGACTGAGCCCTCAAGACCCCTCCTGCCCACGCGAAGAAGCGCCCGCTCCCGGATCGTCCGGGGACGGGCGCTTCGCCGTGCACGGGGCCGGCTCGCGGGAGCGGCGGGCCGCCCGACGGTCGGCGGCGCCGGGGGTCACCTCCGCGACCGGTGCGCCACGTACGCCAGCGTGCCGAGCACCAGCCGGGCCTCGGGCGGCCGGGACGCCGGGTCCAGGGTGGGGGAGCGCAGCCAACGCACCGGGCCGAGGCCGCCCCGGTCGGACGGCGGTGCCGTGATGTGCGTGCCGGGTCCGAGGCCCCGCAGGTCGAGGGCGGCCGGGTCGTCCCAGCCCATGCGGTAGAGCAGCTCGGGCAGCGCGGCGGCGGCGCCTGGCGCGACGAGGAAGTGGGCGCGGCCGTCCGGGGTGGCGGTGACCGGACCGACCGGCAGGCCCATGCGCTCCAGCCGGGCCAGGGCGCGGCGCCCGGCGGGCTCGGCGACGTCGATGACGTCGAACGCCCGCCCGACCGGCAGCATCACCGAGGCCCCGGGGAACTCGGCCCAGATCCCGGTCGCCGCGTCCAGCGGTGTGCCGGCGGGGATCACCGGGGCGAAGTCCAGGGGGTGCGCGCCCGGTGCCCGGCAGCCGGTCCGGCGGCAGGAGCAGGCGCCCGAGGCGGCCCGGGCGCCCGGCACCACGTCCCAGCCCCACAGCCCGGTGTACTCCGCCACGGCGGTGCCGTCCGACGAGCGCCCCCGGCGGCGCGAGCCGGACCGGATGTCGCGGATGCCCCGACTGATGCCGATCGTGAAGCCCATGCCCCCTCCAACGGGTCCGGCGTACCGCTGGTTACGCAGCGGACGCGGAACGTGACTCTCTGTATTCCGACTTCCCTGCGCCGCATCGCTCAGTCGGCGCTTGGAAGTGCTCGGGGGTGGTGTGTTCCACGGTGCGCGCCCCTGCGCGCACTACTGCACCCATCCCTGACTGTCCTGTGTCAAGTGAAGCGTGGGCCGACGATCGTGGGTTCATTCGAAGGGGTGGCGAATGGTGGCGATTGCGGTTTCGCCATGGTGAGACGGGTGATCGTAGGACTACGGTGAGTGCACGGCTTCTTGGGGCACATGCACTCGTGGGTATGCCGGAGGCAACTCGGCTTTCCGTTCGAAGGGTGGCAACCGCCGGACGGACGGCCCCGACAACCGGCATTCTGATAGGGCTTGGCGCACTCAGCGACAAGTGGTCTTCAGGGATGGGGGCGTTCCAGTGAGCGGCAACGGCGGTGGCGGGACGAATGCTGCGGGCACGGAGAAACGCCCGAACGAACTCCTCGCCTCGTGGTTCGTCCGCAGCGGTTGGTCCAAGGGCGAACTCGCCCGCCAAGTCAACCGTAGGGCCCGCCAGTTGGGCGCCAACCACATCTCCACCGACACCTCGCGCGTGCGCCGCTGGCTGGACGGCGAGAACCCGCGCGAGCCGATCCCCAGGATCCTGTCCGAGCTGTTCTCCGAACGCTTCGGCGTCGTGGTCTCCGTCGAGGACCTGGGCCTGCGCACCGCCCGCCCGTCACCCTCCGCGACCGGCGTCGACCTGCCCTGGACGGGCCCGCAGACCGTGGCCCTGCTCAGCGAGTTCTCACGCAGCGACCTGATGCTGGCGCGGCGCGGCTTCCTCGGGAGCTCGCTGGCCCTCTCCGCGGGCCCGCCC
>NZ_MSGP01000030.1 GCF_002078235.1 Streptomyces viridosporus | reverse complement strand
TCAGGAAGTCCTGGTCCGGCAGATTGCGTCTGCCGGACCAGGACTTCCTGACCGCTGTAGGTGTCGAAGGCGCGGGTCTCGGTGAGTTCGTACTCGTCGGAGGGCGGCAGCGGCAGGCGGTAGCGGTCGGCGAGAACCCGTCCCGCGTAGTCCTCCACGTTGCCTCCCCCGGCCGTACGGTCGGTCAGTTCCGCTCGCCCAGCGGGCCGTTCCGGCTTCGTACGGTCCGCAAGCATTCACGATACGTGCCGGAGGCAACCCGCAGAGAGGGGATGCCACATCTCATTTCCCGTTCCGGGGCCCGCTCATGCTCAGGACTTGGGTTCGAACGACTTCGTCAGCGTCTGCCAGGTGTCCTTGCGCTGCTCACCGTCCCACCGGTCGGCCCTGGCCGTGTACATCAGCGCGTAACCGACCCGGCCCTCGACGACGAACCCCCGGTCGATGGTCCGGTACTTCGTCCCGCTCTCCACGTAGGTGAACTCCCAGTCGGCCGTGTTCCACCCCCGGTAGTCCACCCCCTCGATGCGGATCCTCTGGTACTGCGAACGCACCATGTAGCGTTCCTGGTTCTTCCAGTCCGCCACGGGGTCGCCCTTCGGCGTGGACGTCCAGGCGATGAGCAGCTTCTGCCCGTCGGGCCCGGTGAACCGGTCCCCGGCGCTCCCCGTCGACCGGTACTTCCAGCCCGCGGGCAGCCCGATCGAGTACCCCTGCTTCCCCTCGTACGTCTCCTTCACGGGGGCACCGCCGCCGTCCTCGTCGGAGTCGTCCGAGTCGCCGGAGCCGTTCGACTCTTCGGAGTCGTCGGAGTCGTCGGAATTGCCCGCTCCGTCGCCGCCGGCCCCCGGGGTGTCCGCCGACGCACCGGTTTCCCCGTCCGCCGGTCCGGTCGCCGTGCCGTCGGTGCGGGTGCCGTCGCCCTCGTCGCTCCTGGTGTCCGCGCTCGGCGTCCCGTCGTCGAGGACCTCGCCGACGCCGCTCCCCTTCGCCCCCTGGCCGCTCTCGTCGTCGCCGTCGAGCGCGAAGAACAGCACGGCGCCGAGGACGGCGAGCACCACGGCCACCGCGATGATCACCAGGGTCCGCCGCGGCACGACGTCGGTGAGCGACGCCTTCGGCGCGGGCCTCGCCGGCAGGTCCGGCGGCGTCATCACCGGCCATCCCGAACTCCGCCCGCCCGAGGCCGGCGTGTCCTGCGCGGTCGCCTGTCCCGTGGCCGGGGCGGAAGCGGACGGCGCCGCGCCCGTCCGCGCTCCGGGCGCCCCCGCCGCCCGGGTCCCGGGTGCTCCGCCGGCCCTCGTAGACGCCTCCGGGCCGCCGGACTTGGCGCGTGCCGCGGCCGCCGCTCCGGCCGAACCGGCGACCGCCGCCGCCTTCCGCACGGAACGCAACGCGCCCCGCAGCTTCTCCCCGGGCTCCTCGCCCTGCCCGCTCCCGGAGCCGCTCCGCCCACCGGGCTGCCCGGGCAGCGGCACGACCTTCGTCGCGTCCGCGGGCTCCGACCCGGCCGTCCTGGCCTCCGGCGCGTGGATGACCGCGTTCAGCATCGCCCGGGCACCGGCGTCGTCGAGCCGCTGGGCGGGGTCCTTGGTGAGCAGCCCGTGGATGACGTCCCGAAGCGGTCCCGCGTTCTTCGGCTCCTCGAGCGGCTCGGTCATCACCGCCGTGAGCGTCGCGATCGCGGACCCCTTGTCGTACGGCGGCGAACCCTCCACCGCCGCGTACAGCAGCCCGCCGAGCGACCACAGGTCGGCCGCCGGCCCCGGCTTGTGCCCGCGGGCCCGCTCCGGGGAGATGTAGGAGGGCGCGCCGACCAGCATGCCGGTCGAGGTGATGGACGGGTCGCCCTCGACCTGGGCGATGCCGAAGTCGGTGAGCACCACCCGACCGTCATCGGCGATCAGTACGTTCGACGGCTTCACGTCACGGTGCAGGATGCCCTCGCGGTGCGCGGAGCGCAGCACGTCGAGCACGGCCAGCCCGACCTCGGCGGCACGCTTCGGCTCCAGCAGGCCGTCCTCCCGGATGGCCTCGGCGAGCGACTTGCCCTCGACGAGTTCCATCACGATCCAGGGCCGGTCGTCCTCCTGGACCACGTCGAAGACGGTCACGGCGCTGTTGTTGCGGATCCGTGCGATCGCCTTGGCCTCGCGCAGCGTCCGCGTGATCAGCCGCCGCTTCTCCTCCTCGTCGATGTTCGACGGGAAGCGGAGTTCCTTGACGGCGACGGTACGTCCCAGGGTCTCGTCCTCGGCCCGCCACACCGTCCCCATGCCGCCGCGGCCGAGCACGTCTCCCAGCCGGTACCGCCCGGCGAGGAGACGTGCGTCCTTGTTCTGACGAGATGTCCCCGCCCGCTCCGCCTCCGACATGCGTCCCCTCATGCAACCCGCCCTGACAGAGCCTTCATTGTCCCTCACCCGACAAGTGACCGACGCCCAGGGTGCCTCTGACGGTGTGCCGGGGCCGGGCGCGCGGAGCCCGGCTGAAGGCCTTGTTCCGCCAGCTTGCATGATGAACCTCCGACGAGGGAGGAGCCGGGATGCCGCCGCTTCGGACACTACTGGCCGTTCCCGTGGCCCTCGCTCTGCTCGCTCTGGCCCCGACCGCTTCGTCGGCCCCGGCGGCCTCGCCCGCGGACGCGCTCCTTCCGTCCTGGGTCGCACCGGGCGGGGCCCCGGGCGCGGCCCTGCTGTCCCTGGACGGGAGCGGCTCCCGCTACGCCCACGCCGGAGAGGGCATGGCGCGGGCCGACCACTTCCGCGGCGGAAGCGTCACGAAGACGTTCATCGCGACCGTCGTGCTGCAACTGGCCGACGAGCGGAAGCTGTCGCTGTCCGACACCGTGGAGGAGCATCTGCCCGGCCTGGTACGGGGAGCGGGCAACAACGGCCGCATGCTGACCCTGCGTTCCCTGCTCAACCACACCAGCGGCCTGTACGACTTCTCCGCGGACACGGCAGGCGCCGTCCCGGTCACGCCCCTTCAGGCCGTACGCATCGCGCTCACCCACTCCCCGGCCGACCGCGGCCGCTTCTCCTACTCGAACACCAACTACGTCCTGCTCGGCCTGGTCGTCGAACAGGTCACCGGCCGCTCCTACGCCGTCGAGGCCGAGCGCCGCATCATCACCCCTCTGCGTCTGACGGGCACCTCCTTCCCGGGCTCCCGCAGGTCACTGCCCCGGCCCTACGGCCGCGCCTACGCCGCCGACGGAACCGACGTCACCCTGCTCGACCCGCGGGTGGCCGGCGCCGCGGGCGAGTTGGTGACCACGCTGGCCGACCTGGACCGCTTCTACGCGGCCCTGCTCGGCGGTGAGCTGCTGCCCCCTCCCCGACTGCGCGAGATGCTCGACACCCGTGCCACACACGGCTCGTACGGCTTGGGTCTGTTCCCCGTGGAGCTCCCGTGCGGCACCACCGTGTGGGGGCACAACGGACGCATCTCCGGCAGCTACGTGCGCACCGCGGCCACCGTCGACGGCCGACACGTCCTGACCTTCCGGGTCAACACGGACACAGTGACGGACCCCGGTCTCGAACCCGCGGTGCTCGCGGCCGAGTTCTGCCCCCGCACCCCGTAGAACGACCGGGTTCCGAACGGAGATCCCGGTTTGCGCCACTCGTTCGAGTGACGCGAGGAGCGGTTCGGGCCGGCTCCCTTACAACGGCACGATGTCCGGGGCCCCCAGCCGTGCCGCGTCCGCCGTCAGGTCGTCGGGCTGCCGCTGCGACTCCCGTTCGGCCTCCACCCGCTTCTCGTAGTGCTCCACCTCGCGCTCGATCCGGTCCTCGTCCCAGCCCAGCACCGGGGCCATCAGTTCGGCGGCCTCACGTGCGCTGCGCGTCCCCCGGTCGAACGTCTCGATCGAGATGCGGGTGCGCCGCGTCAGCACGTCGTCCAGGTGCCGCGCCCCCTCGTGCGAGGCGGCATAGACGATCTCGGCGCGCAGATAGTCGTCGGCCGCCTGCAGCGGCTCGCCCAGCGAGGGGTCCGAGGCGATGAGCTCCAGGACCTCCTCCGCCATCGATCCGTACCGGTGCAGCAGGTGCTCCACCCGCACCGTGTGCAGTCCGGTGCGCGCGGCGATCCGCGCCCGCGCGTTCCACAGCGCCCGGTACCCCTCGGCGCCCACCAGCGGCGTGTCCTCGGTGACGCAGTCGGCGACACGCAGGTCGAGCCCGTGCACCGCCTCGTCCACCGCGTCCTTGGCCATGACCCGGTACGTCGTGTACTTGCCGCCCGCCACCACGACGAGCCCCGGCACGGGGTGGGCCACGGTGTGCTCGCGCGACAGTTTGCTGGTGGCGTCCGACTCCCCCGCGAGCAGCGGCCTCAGGCCGGCGTACACGCCCTCGACGTCGTCCCGCGTGAGCGGGACCGCGAGCACCGAGTTGACGTGTTTCAGCAGGTAGTCGATGTCCGCGCTGGACGCGGCCGGGTGCGCCTTGTCGAGGTCCCAGTCGGTGTCCGTGGTCCCGACGATCCAGTGCCGGCCCCAGGGGATGACGAACAGCACGGACTTCTCGGTGCGCAGGATGAGCCCGGTCGTGGAGTGGATGCGGTCCTTGGGGACGACCAGGTGGATGCCCTTGGAGGCCCGGACGTGGAACTGTCCCCGCTCCCCGACCATCGCCTGGGTGTCGTCGGTCCACACCCCGGTGGCGTTGACGACCTGCCGGGCGCGGACCTCGTACTCGCCGCCGCCCTCGACGTCCTGCACCCGGGCGCCGACGACCCGTTCGCCCTCGCGCAGGAAACCGGTCACCCGCGCCCGGTTGGCGACCTTCGCGCCGTACGCCGCGGCCGTGCGGACGAGCGTCGCCACGAACCGGGCGTCGTCCATCTGGGCGTCGTAGTACTGCAACGCCCCGACCAGCGCTTCCCTCTTCAAGCAGGGGGCAACCCGCAGTGCGTGACGTCGGCTCAGGTGGCGGTGCAGGGGCAGGCCCCGCCCGTGGCCGCGGGCCATCGACATGGCGTCGTAGAGCGCGACGCCCGACCCGGCGTACAGCCGCTCCCAGCCCTTGTGCCGCAACGGGTACAGGAACGGCACCGGCCTCACCAGGTGCGGGGCGAGCCGCTCCAGCAGCAGACCGCGCTCCTTCAACGCCTCCCGCACCAGCGCGAAGTCGAGCATCTCCAGATACCGCAGGCCGCCGTGGATCAGCTTGCTGGACCGGCTGGAGGTGCCCGACGCCCAGTCACGCGCCTCGACCAGACCCGTGGACAGGCCGCGGGTCGCGGCGTCGAGCGCGGTGCCCGCGCCGACCACGCCGCCGCCCACCACCAGCACGTCCAGCTCGCGCTCGGCCATGGATGCGAGTGACTCGGCGCGCTGCGCCGGCCCCAGTATCGCTGTCCTCACCGCTGCCTCCCGCTCTTCGATCGCGTAGGCCGCACCCGTCGGGCGAAGCCCGGTCCCCCTCCCTCATGCCCAAATTCTGACCGTCTTGCCCCGCTTCGGCCACCACACACCCGCAGCCCGTGGACAGCCCCGCGGGACGACTCACCGAAACTCGACCGACCAATCCCACATATCGGTCATATTTACTCCTAGTCTGACATTGCGCTCGCCCGTCCTGTCCACAGGGCTTGCGCACCTGTCCCGCTTCGGCTACTGGGAAGGACGGGCCACGCCATGCCCGCAGATCTCGCCGTCATCGGACTCGGACCGTACGGCCTGCCCCTGGCCCAGGCCGCCGTCGCCGCCGGCATCCCCACCATCGGTTACCGGACCGGCCCCGAAGCGGGCTCCCTCACCCCCGCCGAACAGCGCCGCATGCTCGCCCAGGGCTTCCGCACGACGACCAACGCCGCCGAGCTCGGCCGGGTGCGCACCGCGGTCATCTGCGCGCCGACCCCGCGCGGCACGGACGGCGGACCGGACCTGAGCCAGGTCGAGACGGCCGCCCGCGCGCTCGCGGCCCGGCTGCGCCCGCACACCACGGTGATCCTCGAGTCCCCCGCGCTCCCCGGGACGACGGAAGGTCCCCTCCTGCGCCTGCTCGAGTCGGGATCGGGGCTCCGCGCCGGCCGCGACTTCCACCTCGCCTACTCCCCCAGCCGCGTCGACCCCGGCAACCGCGACTTCACCCCCGCCAACACCCCCAAGGTCATCGGCGGCCTCACCCCGGCCTGCACCGAGTCGGCCGCCGCCTTCTACGGACGGCTCACCGACAAGGTGGTCCGCGCGCGCGGTCCCCGCGAGGCGGAGACCGTGCAGCTGCTGGAGACCAATTTCCGGCACGTCAACATCGCCCTGGTCAACGAGATGGCCGTGCTCTGCCACGACCTGGGCGTCGACCTGTGGGACGTCATCCGCTGCGCGGAGACCAAACCCTTCGGCTTCCTCCCCTTCCGCCCCGGCCCCGGCGTCGGCGGCCACACCCTGCCCCAGGACCTGACCGCCCACGCGGGCCGCACCCTGCGCATGGCGGAACTCGCCCAGCAGGTCAACGGCCGGATGCCGCACTACGTCGTCCAGCGCGCCGCCGCGCTCCTCAACGAGCACGGCAAGTCCGCGCGGGGCGCCCGCGTGCTCCTCCTCGGCGTCACCTACAAGGCCGACCTCGCCGACCTGCAGGGCTCCCCCGCCCAGGAGATCGCGATCCGGCTGATGGAGCTCGGCGCGTCCGTCAGCTACCACGATCCGCACGTGCCGTCCTGGAGCGTCCTCGACCGCCCGCTCCCCCGCGCCGACTCCCTCTACGAGGCCGCCGCCGACGCCGACCTGACGATCCTGCTCCAGCAGCACCGCACCTACGACCTGCAGGGCCTGTCGGTGAAGGCCCAGCTGCTGCTGGACACGCGGGGGGCGACCCCCACGGGGGCGGCGCACCGGTTGTGAGAGGGGCGGCCGCCCACCCCCCGAGGATCCGCAAGGGCCGCCTCCTCCGGCACTCCACCGCCCGAAGACGGATCCGGTCCCGGCGGGTGGGCGTGT
>NZ_MSGP01000003.1 GCF_002078235.1 Streptomyces viridosporus | reverse complement strand
ACCCGGGTGCCCCCGCGCGCGCCCTGGATCGCCGAGGCCGCGCGCGGGGGCACCCGGGTCTTCGGCGACGTCGGCTGGGACGACACCGGCGCCTGGGACCTGGCCGCGCTGCCCGACCTGCGCCACTGCGAGGCGTTCCTGCCGAACGCCGAGGAGGCCATGCGCTACACCGGCACCGACTGCCCCCGCGCCGCCGCGCACGCCCTCACCGAGCACGTTCCGGTCGCGGTCGTCACCCTCGGCGCGGAGGGCGCGTACGCGGTGGACCGGCGCACCGGTGAGGCCGCCGAGGTCCCGGCCATCGCCGTCGAGGCGCTCGACCCGACCGGCGCCGGGGACGTGTTCGTCGCCGGGTTCGTCGCCGGGAGCCTGGCCGGCTGGCCGCTGGCCGACCGCCTCGCCTTCGCCGGCCTCACCGCCGCGCTCTCCGTCCAGGAGTTCGGCGGCTCGCTGTCGGCTCCGGGGTGGGCCGAGGTGGCGGCGTGGTGGCGCAGGGTGCAGTCGGTCGAGGGCCAGGACCGGGCGGCCCTGCAGCGGTACGCGTTCCTGGCGGACCTGGTCCCGGACGAGCTGGTGCGGCCCTGGCCGCTGCGGCGGGCGGTCCCGACGATCGGCTTCCGCCGGTCGGTCTGAGAGGGGCCCGCCCCGCCCCGGCCGCCCGGGAGGCGGCCGGGGAAAAGTCCTACGACCTTCTCACCCCCGCGTCGTACCCTGGGAATCGCGAGGCCGCCCTCAGCAGCGCGGCCGTGAAGAGGAGGAATCGCAGGCCTTCAGCGCCGGCCCATGACTCAGACACCCACAGCTCACACCCCCGCGCAGGGGCAGGCGAGAGTGCAGTTCACCGTCCCCGCCCAGCACCCCATGGTGACCGTGCTGGGTTCCGGCGACTCCCTCCTGCGCGTGATCGAGAAGGCCTTCCCGGGGGCCGACATCCACGTCCGGGGCAATGAGATCAGCGCGGTGGGTGACGCCACGGAGGTCGCCCTCGTTTCGCGCGTGTTCGACGAGATGATGCTGGTGCTCCGCACCGGGCAGCCGATGACGGAGGACGCAGTGGAACGCTCGATCGCCATGCTCAAGGCGAGCGAGAACGGGGAGAGCGACGGCCAGGAGACCCCGGCCCAGGTGCTCACGCAGAACATCCTGTCCTCGCGCGGCCGCACGATCCGCCCCAAGACGCTCAACCAGAAGCGCTACGTGGACGCGATCGACAAGCACACCATCGTCTTCGGCATCGGCCCGGCGGGCACCGGCAAGACGTACCTCGCCATGGCCAAGGCGGTGCAGGCCCTGCAGTCCAAGCAGGTCAACCGCATCATCCTGACCCGCCCCGCGGTCGAGGCCGGGGAGCGGCTCGGCTTCCTGCCCGGCACGCTCTACGAGAAGATCGACCCGTACCTGCGCCCGCTCTACGACGCGCTGCACGACATGCTCGACCCCGACTCCATCCCCCGCCTGATGGCGGCGGGCACGATCGAGGTCGCCCCGCTCGCGTACATGCGCGGACGCACGCTGAACGACGCCTTCATCATCCTCGACGAGGCCCAGAACACCAGCCCCGAGCAGATGAAGATGTTCCTCACCCGCCTCGGCTTCGACTCGAAGATCGTCATCACCGGTGACGTGACCCAGGTCGACCTCCCCGAGGGCACCAGGAGCGGCCTGCGGCAGGTGCAGGACATCCTCGAGGGAGTCGAGGACGTCCACTTCTCCCGGCTGTCCTCCCACGACGTCGTCCGGCACAAGCTGGTGGGCCGTATCGTCGATGCGTACGAGCAGTACGACAGCAAGCACGGCACCCAGAACGGCACCCACAAGGGCGGCCGGGGCAAGGCCGGGCACAAGGGGAAGTAGACCGAGCACCAGATGTCGATCGACGTCAACAACGAGTCCGGAACCGAGGTCGACGAGCGGGCGATCCTCGACATCGCCCGCTACGCGCTCGCACGGATGCGCATCCACCCGCTCTCCGAGCTCTCGGTGATCGTCGTGGACGCCGACGCCATGGAGCAACTGCACATCCAGTGGATGGACCTGCCCGGGCCGACGGACGTCATGTCGTTCCCGATGGACGAGCTGCGACCGCCGTCCAAGGACGACGACGAACCGCCGCAGGGGCTGCTCGGCGACATCGTGCTCTGCCCCGAGGTCGCGGCCAGGCAGGGCAAGGAGGCACCGACGCAGCACACCATGGACGAGGAGCTCCAGCTGCTCACCGTCCACGGTGTGCTGCACCTGCTGGGCTACGACCACGAGGAACCGGACGAGAAGGCCGAGATGTTCGGCCTGCAGGCCGCCATCGTGGACGGCTGGCGCGCGGAGAAGGGCCTGACCGGCCCGTCCCCGGCCCCGACCGTCTCATGAGCCCGCAACTCCTCCTCGGCGCGGTCGCCCTGGTCGTCGCCGCCTGGCTGTTCGCCTGCGCGGAGACGGGCATCGCCCGCATCTCCAGTTTCCGCGCAGAGGAAGCCGTGCGGTCCGGGCGCCGGGGCAGCGCCCGGCTCGCCCAGATCGCCGTCGACCCCACCCGCTACCTCAACGTGGCGCTGCTGGTCCGCGTCGCCTGCGAGATGGCCGCCGCCGCGCTGGTCACCTACGCCTGCCTGCAGGAGTTCGACGGGACCGTCGAGGCGCTGCTGGTCGCCATCGCGGTCATGGTGCTCGTCTCCTACGTCGCCGTCGGCGTCTCGCCGCGCACCATCGGCCGCCAGCACCCGATGAACACGGCGACGGCGGCGGCGTACGTGCTGGTGCCGCTCGCGCGGATCATGGGGCCGATCCCGTCCCTGCTGATCCTCATCGGCAACGCGCTCACCCCCGGCAAGGGCTTCCGGCACGGCCCCTTCGCCTCCGAGGCGGAGCTGCGGGCGCTGGTCGACCTCGCGGAGAAGGAGTCGCTGATCGAGGACGAGGAGCGCCGCATGGTGCACTCGGTCTTCGAGCTGGGCGACACCCTCGTCCGGGAGGTGATGGTCCCGCGCACCGACCTGGTGGTGATCGAGCGCTACAAGACGATCCGTCAGGCCCTCACCCTCGCCCTGCGCTCCGGTTTCTCCCGGATCCCGGTGACCGGCGAGAGCGAGGACGACATCGTCGGGATCGTCTACCTGAAGGACCTGGTCCGCAGGACGCACATCAGCCGGGACGCGGAGAACGACCTGGTGTCGACGGCGATGCGGCCCGCGGTCTTCGTACCGGACACCAAGAACGCCGACGACCTGCTGCGCGAGATGCAGAAGGAGCGCAACCACGTCGCCGTCGCCGTCGACGAGTACGGCGGCACCGCGGGCATCGTCACCATCGAGGACATCCTCGAGGAGATCGTCGGCGAGATCACCGACGAGTACGACCGCGAGGTGCCGCCGGTGGAGGACCTCGGCGAGGGCCGCTACCGGGTCACCGCCCGCCTCGACCTCGGCGACCTCGGCGAGCTGTACGACCTGGAGGCGTTCGACGACGAGGACGTGGAGACCGTCGGCGGACTGCTCGCCAAGCGGCTCGGCCGGGTGCCGATCGCCGGCGCGTCGTCCGTGGTCGAACTCCCGGACGCCCGTGTCCTGCGCCTGACGGCGGAGGCCGCGGCCGGACGCCGGAACAAGATCGTCACCGTGCTGGTGGAGCCGGCGGAGCCGCCCGGGGACGGGGAGGGGGAGCCGGAGTGACACCGCAGGAGCTGCGCGCCCTCTGCCTCTCCTTCGACGCGGCGGCGGAGGACTTCCCCTTCGACCCCCGGACCTCGGTCTTCAGGGTCGGGGGCCGGCTCTTCGCGCTGACGGACCTGGACGCGCGGCCCCTGAAGGTCAACCTCAAGTGCGACCCCGAGGACGCGCTCAGGCTCCGCGCCGACCACCCGGACCTGATCGTCCCCGGCTGGCACATGAACAAGCGGCACTGGAACACGGTGACGGTGGACGGCGGACTCCCGGACCGCCTGGTCCGGGAGCTGGTCGAGGACTCCTACGACCTGGTCGTGGCCGGTCTGCCGCGCGCCGAGCGCCTCCGCCTCGACCGGCCCTGAGGAGAGGCCGCGCCGCGGCTTCGTATGCTCGGGGCATGACCGACAGCACGCTTGACCCCGAAGACCGCAAGATCGTCACCCTGGCCCGCTCCGTCCGGGCCCGCAACGGTGTGCCCGAGGGGGCCGCCGTGCGCGACGAGAACGGGCGGACGTACGCGGCGGGGACCGTGGCCCTGGACTCCCTGAAGCTGAGCGCCCTGCAGACGGCGGTGGCGATGGCGGTGGCGTCGGGGGCGAAGTCGCTGGAGGCGGCGGCGGTGGTGACGGAGGCGGAGTCGGCGTCGGCCGAGGACCGCGCGGCCGTACGGGACCTCGGCGGTCCCGGCACCCCGGTGCTGCTGGCCGGCCCCGACGGGACGGTCCGGGAAACGGTCGCCGCGGGCTGACGGGAAGGGCTCCACGGGGCGGCCGGCCCGGTGCCTCCCGGAACCCGGCTCCGCGCGGTCCGCGCGGGCGGTGGTACGGCGGGGCTCCCGGCATCAGGGAGAATGGTCGCCATGAGCGTTCGTACCCAGTCATCCGAGCAGCCGGCCGAAGCCGTCCACCGGGCCGGTTTCGCCTGCTTCGTGGGCCGTCCCAACGCGGGCAAGTCCACCCTCACGAACGCTCTGGTCGGGCAGAAGGTGGCGATCACCTCCAACCGGCCGCAGACCACCCGGCACACCGTGCGCGGGATCGTCCACCGCCCGGACGCGCAGCTGATCCTGGTGGACACCCCCGGGCTGCACAAGCCGCGCACCCTGCTCGGCGAACGGCTGAACGACGTGGTCCGCACCACGTGGGCGGAGGTCGACGTGATCGGCTTCTGCCTCCCCGCGGACCAGAAGATCGGCCCCGGCGACCGCTTCATCGCCAAGGAGCTGGCCGGGATCAGGAAGACCCCGAAGGTCGCGATCGTCACCAAGACCGACCTGGTGGACAGCAAGGCGCTGGCCGAGCAGCTGATCGCGGTGGACCAGCTCGGCAAGGAACTGGGCATCACCTGGGCGGAGATCGTCCCGGTGTCGGCGACCGCGAACAAGCAGGTGGACCTGCTGGCGGACCTGCTGATCCCGCTGATGCCCGAGGGCCCGGCCCTCTACCCCGAGGGCGACCTCACCGACGAGCCCGAGCAGGTCATGGTCGCGGAGCTGATCCGCGAGGCGGCCCTGGAGGGCGTCCGCGACGAACTCCCGCACTCCATCGCCGTGGTCGTCGAGGAGATGCTCCCGCGCGAGGACCGCCCGGCCGACAAGCCCCTCCTCGACATCCACGCCAACCTGTTCATCGAGCGCCCCAGCCAGAAGGGCATCGTCATCGGCCCCAAGGGCAAGCGCCTGAAGGAGGTCGGCGTCAAGTCCCGCAAGCAGATCGAGGCCCTGCTCGGCACACCGGTGTTCCTCGACCTCCACGTGAAGGTCGCCAAGGACTGGCAGCGCGACCCCAAGCAGCTGCGCCGACTGGGCTTCTGAGCCCGCGGGCCCGGCCGCTCAGCCGCGCTGCGCCCGCAGCACCTCCCGGAACCAGCCGTACGACGCCTTCGGGGTCCGCCGCAGCGTCTCGAAGTCCACGTGGACCAGGCCGAAGCGGCGGGTGTAGCCTTCGGCCCACTCGAAGTTGTCCAGCAGGGACCACACGAAGTAGCCGCGCACGTCCACACCCGCCTCCAGCGCCCGGTGCAGGGCGCGGACGTGGCCGTCGAGGTAGGCGATGCGGTCCTGGTCGTCCAGGCCCTCGTAGGAGCAGCCGTTCTCGGTGATGACGACCGGGGGGAGGCGGTCGCCGTAGCGGGCGCGGAAGTCCGTGAGGAGTTCCGTCAGCGCCCCGGGGACCACCGGCCAGCCGAAGTCCGTCACCGGGTACCCCTCGATCTCCCGCACCGAGAAGGGCAGTCCGGCCGGCATCCGCACCCCGCCGAAGTCGGTCTCCGTACCCCGCGGGGCGCCCACGCGCGTCGGCGCGTAGTAGTTGACCCCGTACCAGTCCAGCGGCTCGGCGATGACCTCCAGGTCCGCCCCGGCGTCCCCCGGCAGCAGCTCGTCGATGCCCTCCGGGTAGCGGCCGAGCAGCAGGGGGTCGGCGAAGAGGCGGTTCAGCAGGAGGTCGTAGAAGCCGGCCGCCTCCACGTCCGCCCGGTCCGGCGAGGCCGGCCAGGTCGGGCCGTGGCTGTTCGCGATGCCGATGTCCCCCGCCCCGGACGCCCGCAGGGCGCGTACCGCCAGCCCGTGGGCGAGGAGCTGGTGGTGCGCCACCGGCAGCGCGTCGAAGAGGAGCTCCCGGCCGGGCGCGTGCACGCCCAGCGCGTGGCCGAGCAACGTGTGCTCGGCGGGCTCGTTGAGCGTGATCCACTTCGCCACGCGGTCGCCCAGCCGGCCGGCGACCTCGCCCGCGTACTCCGCGAACCGCTCCGCCGTGCTCCTCTCCAGCCAGTCCAGGCCGGCCGGCAGGTCCCAGTGGAACAGCGTCGGCACCGGCCGCACCCCGGCCGCGCACAGGTCGTCGACCAGGCGGTCGTAGAAGTCCAGACCGCCCGGTGTCCGCACCCTCGGCCAGGAGACCGAGAAGCGGTACGCGTCCACGCCCAGGCCGGCCAGGAGCGCCACGTCCTCGCGGTGGCGGTGGACGTGGTCGCAGGCCACCGCCGCCGTCGAGCCGTCCCGCACCCGCCCCGGCTCGGCCGTGAACGCGTCCCACACGGACGGCTCCCGCGCGTCGGCCGCCCCCTCGATCTGGTGCGCCGAGGTCGACACGCCCCACAGGAAACCGGCCGGGAAACGGGGGATCGGGTTCGTCGTCGCCATGCGCCGGATCATCCGCACCGGCGGCAGGCGAAGTCAACGCCCCTGCGGAAGAGGGCCGTTGACGGCCGTCAGGCCCCTTCCTCCAGCACCCTCCGGATCAGCGCGCGCTGCTCCTCCGTCAGCCGGGGGTCCGCGCAGTACACGGACCTCCCGTCCACGGTGATCCGGTAGCTGAACCCGTCCGGCACCCCGGCCGACGGGGTGCTCCGGCCGGTGGTCAGGGCCCGCTCGGCCAGGGCGTGCCACTCGTGGGCGTCGGCCCGGCCCGAGGTGTCCACCTCGGCCCGCCGCTCGATCCCCGCGAACCCGCCCGTGCGCCACACCTGAATACGCATGGGTTCCTGTCTAGTACGAGAACGGACGCGGCGCCTACCTCTCGCCCGCCCTCCGGACTACGGCGTCTGCACCCCGACGCGCTCCCAGGCCTTCGCCACCGCCCGCAGCTCCTCGCCCTCCCTGTACCGCGCGCGGGCCGCCTCCACCGTCAGCGCGGCGAAGTCCGCGAACATCGCGTCCTGCTCGAGCTCGCCGCCCGTGAGGACGTCGTACCAGACCTGCCCCGCCCGCTCCCACGCGTGCCCGCCGAGGGCGGTGGCCGCCAGGTAGAAGGCGTGGTTGGGGATGCCGGAGTTGATGTGGACGCCGCCGTTGTCGCGGCCGGTGCGGACGTAGTCGTCCATAGTCGCGGGCTGCGGGTCCTTGCCGAGGACGTCGTCGTCGTACGCCGTGCCCGGCTCCTTCATCGAGCGCAGCGCCTTGCCCGTGACGCGCGGGGCGAGCAGGTCCGCGCCGATCAGCCAGTCGGCCTCCTCGGCGGTCTGGCCGAGCGTGTACTGCTTGACGAGGGAGCCGAAGACGTCCGACACGGACTCGTTGAGCGCCCCGGGCTGGCCGAAGTAGGTCAGGTTGGCCGTGTACTGCGTGACGCCGTGGGCGAGCTCGTGGCCGATGACGTCGACGGGGAGGGTGAAGTCGAGGAAGATCTCCCCGTCCCCGTCGCCGAAGACCATCTGCTCGCCGTTCCAGAAGGCGTTGTTGTAGTCGCGGTCGTAGTGCACGGTCGCGTCCAGCGGCAGCCCGTCCCCGTCGATCGAGTCGCGCGCGTAGGCCTTCAGGAACAGCTCGAAGGTGGCGCCGAGGCCGGCGTAGGCGCGGTTGACCGTGGCGTCCCTGCCGGGCTCGTCGCCCTCGCCGCGCACCTTGCTCCCCGGCAGGTCGGTGCCGTGCCGGGCGTCGTACACGGTGCGGTGCGGCTTGCCGGGCTCGGCCGCGGCGCGCGGGGCGGCGGCGGAGGCGCCGACGACCGTGGTCAGGCGCCGCTGGGTGCGCTCGTAGGCGTCGCGCTGGAGGGTCCGGCGCGCGGGCCCGGCGAGCACGGGGTCCTCGGCCTGCGCCAGCCGGTCGAGGACGTGGGGCGGAACGATGGTGCAGAAAACGGGCTCGAAGCCCCCGTTGGTGGTCATGCCCCGCACCATCGCACCGTGTGACCGCCACGTCACCCCCCGCAACCATGATGGATGAAATCCGCCGCCGATCCGCCTTCCGCCGCATCCCGCAGTGGTATACGGCACTTTTTGTCCCGTTCCTCCCCGTGGTCCCGCATACTGATACAGGCCGCCGCACGCGGCACGCCTCGGTTAAGCTGCGGAGCATCATGCGTTTCGGGCTGCTTCTTCTTAGCTGCCGCGGCGAGGGTCTGCAGTAGAGGCCGACCCCCTCACCGCGGAGTCTGGCGTTGCGCCGTCGGCCGTCCCGTCGAGGACACACCGCGGACCATCGAGGAGCCCACGCACCATGGCGAACCGCCAGCAGCCCAGCCCCATGCCGATCCACAAGTACGGCCGCTACGAGCAGGTCGACATCCCCGACCGCACCTGGCCGAACAACCGGATCACCACCGCCCCCCGCTGGCTCTCCACCGACCTGCGCGACGGCAACCAGGCGCTGATCGACCCCATGTCGCCCGTCCGCAAGCGCGCGATGTTCGACCTGCTGGTCAAGATGGGCTACAAGGAGATCGAGGTCGGCTTCCCGGCCTCCGGCCAGACCGACTTCGACTTCGTGCGCTCGATCATCGAGGACCCGGACGCCATCCCGGACGACGTCACGATCTCCGTCCTGACCCAGGCCCGCGAGGACCTGATCGAGCGGACGGTCGAGTCCCTGAAGGGCGCCCGGCGCGCCACCGTCCACCTGTACAACGCCACCGCCCCGGTCTTCCGCCGGGTCGTCTTCCGCGGCTCCAGGGACGACATCAAGCAGATCGCGGTCGACGGCACCCGTCTGGTCATGGAGTACGCGGAGAAGCTGCTGGGCCCGGAGACGGAGTTCGGCTACCAGTACAGCCCGGAGATCTTCACCGACACCGAGCTGGACTTCGCGCTGGAGGTCTGCGAGGCGGTGATGGACGTCTACCAGCCCGGCCCGGGCCGCGAGATCATCCTGAACCTGCCCGCCACGGTCGAGCGCTCCACCCCGTCCACGCACGCCGACCGCTTCGAGTGGATGGGCCGCAACCTCTCCCGTCGCGAGTACGTCTGCCTGTCGGTCCACCCGCACAACGACCGCGGCACGGCCGTCGCCGCCGCCGAGCTGGCCCTGATGGCCGGCGCCGACCGCGTCGAGGGCTGCCTGTTCGGGCAGGGCGAGCGCACCGGCAACGTCGACCTGGTCACCCTGGGCATGAACCTGTTCTCCCAGGGCGTCGACCCGCAGATCGACTTCTCCGACATCGACGAGATCCGTCGTACGTGGGAGTACTGCAACCAGATGGAGGTCCACCCGCGCCACCCGTACGTGGGCGACCTGGTCTACACGTCCTTCTCCGGCTCCCACCAGGACGCCATCAAGAAGGGCTTCGACGCCATGGAGGCCGACGCGAAGGCCCGGGGCGTCACCGTCGACGACATCGAGTGGGCCGTTCCGTACCTGCCCATCGACCCCAAGGACGTCGGCCGCTCCTACGAGGCCGTCATCCGCGTCAACTCGCAGTCCGGCAAGGGCGGCATCGCCTACGTCCTGAAGAACGACCACAAGCTGGACCTGCCGCGCCGGATGCAGATCGAGTTCTCGAGGATCATCCAGGCGAAGACGGACGCCGAGGGCGGCGAGGTCACCCCGGCCGACATCTGGGCGATCTTCCAGGACGAGTACCTGCCCAACCCGGACAACCCCTGGGGCCGCATCCAGGTCGCCAACGGGCAGAGCACGACCGACCGCGACGGCGTCGACACCCTCACCGTCCAGGCCGCGGTCGACGGTGTGGAGACCACCCTGGTCGGCACCGGCAACGGTCCGATCTCGGCGTTCTTCGAGGCGCTGCAGGGCATCGGCGTCGACGTGCGCCTGCTGGACTACCAGGAGCACACGATGAGCGAGGGCGCCTCCGCGCAGGCCGCCTCCTACATCGAGTGCGCCATCGGCGACAAGGTCCTGTGGGGCATCGGAATCGACGCGAACACCACCCGCGCCTCGCTGAAGGCGGTCGTCTCGGCCGTCAACCGCGCTTCGCGCTGAGCAGCCGTTCCACGGACCCCGAGGGCTCCGTCCGCCTTTCTCGGCGGGCGGAGCCCCGTCGCATATCGGCCAAATGCTGTGGAGGTCACGGAAAGGTGTCGTCCCGAGTGCTGACTCCACCTCACGGATGTGGCTAACATCACGCGTGCGCGGCGATGGTGCTGCGGCGTTACGGAGGTGCGACGTGCTGCCAGGACGGGGACCCAACGGCCGTGCCGCTGCCGCCAGACTGTCGCGCCTCCTGGGCACCCGGACCACCTGGACGCCCGTCGGCGACGGTGAGTTCTTCTGCCCCGGCTGCGGCGGCGACCGCAACTACCAGCGGCTGACCGGGCAGCGCCGCTTCGCCCTGCTCGGCGTGCCCGTGCTGCCGCGCGGGGAGACCGGGCCGGTCGTCGAGTGCGCGGCCTGCCGCCACCACTTCGGCACCGACGTCCTGGACCACCCCACCACCACCCGCTTCTCCGTGATGCTCCGCGACGCCGTGCACACCGTCGCCCTCGCGGTGCTGGCCGCGGGCGGCGCCGGCGCGCGCGCGTCGCTGGAGACGGCCGTGGCCGCCGTGCGCGCGGCCGGCTTCGACGACTGCACGGAGGAGCAGCTGGCCGCCCTCGTCGAGGCGCTGGAGGCGGACACCGGCCGGTTCACCGGGGGGCCCTGCGCGGCCGGCCTCGCCATCGAACTGCACGAGGCGCTGGACCCGCTGGCCCCGCACCTCGCCGCCCCCGGCCGCGAATCGATCCTCCTGCAGGGCGCCCGCATCGCCCTCGCCGACGGCCCCTACACCCCCGCCGAGCGCGACACCCTGGCCACCGTGGGCGCGGCCCTCACCATCTGCTCGGACGACGTCTCCCGCCTGCTGGCGGCGGCACGGACGCCGTCCTGACGGACGGGAGGCCGCCCGCGGCCGGAGCGGACGGCACCGCACACCCGGCGAAGGCCCCGCCGCCGCGGCGGTTCAGGGGAGCCGGGGGAGTGCGAGGCACATGACCTGGCGGTCCTCGCCGGGGCCGAAGTAGTCCCGGCGCAGGCCCGCGTCGGGCTGCTCGGGGCGGAAGCCCAGGGAGCGGTAGAGCAGGATCGCGGCACGGTTGGCGGGTTCCACGGTCAG
Organism: Streptomyces viridosporus; assembly: GCF_002078235.1. Lineage (GTDB taxonomy): Bacteria > Actinomycetota > Actinomycetes > Streptomycetales > Streptomycetaceae > Streptomyces > Streptomyces viridosporus. The sequence continues at coordinate 5,518 of NZ_MSGP01000003.1, read as the reverse complement.
CCGGACCCGTTCGGTCCCGCAGTGCCGCAGCCGTGCCAGGACCTCCAGCATCAGCTCCCGGCCCAGTCCGTGCCGGCGGCGGTCCTCGGCCACGCACAGGCCGAGGATCCAGCTGTCGCGGCTGAGCGCCGTGGTGGCGGCCAGGACGTAACCGCGCAGACGGCCCCCGCCGTCGTCGAGGACCAGGAGGTGCTCGCCGTACACGTCGTAGAGCTGGCGCAGCAGGAACGCCGGGTAGGCGACCTCCTGGAAGACCTCCGTGTCGAGCCTCTGCAGTTCGGGCAGGTCGGATTCCCGTGCCGTCCGTAGGACCAGGCGCCGAGGGCCCGGGAACGGTGCCGTCCCCGTGAGGTGCTCGTGGCGGTCCAGGGCGTGCTCCAGCGGTTCGGCGGTCATGCAACCCCCAGTCGGGACGTACGGACGTCAACGGGACGGACGCCGGCCCCGTCACCCGGAGGAATGAGCGTCCCCTGGTGGCGGCCGGTGACTCCTTCTGGCTAGAGTGAGCGCCCAACTCACCGCGTGCAAGGGCGAGTTCGGGTGTGCGGAGATATGCTGACGTGCGCCTGGCGTGCGCCCGTTCCCCGAGGACTGGCGTGTTCCTGGCTGTCTCCGCGTGCCTCACCGGCCTACCGTGCGAGAACCGGAGATGCTGCTTCACCTGCCGTCGTCCCCCAGGACGCGCAGACAGGGCACACGGTCTTGTCCGAACACTCGAGGGAACACGGCAGGGTGATGATGGATCGCAACGCCGACGCACCGTGGTCGAAGTTCGATCCAGAGGTGTACGTCGACCTCAACTACCGGACCCCGCTCGAGGTCGACCTGCTGATCGTGCGACTGCTGCGGGACCATTTCGGCCGCTGCTTCGCCCGGGGCGTCCCGGACGCGGTGCGCGGTGTCGACGTCGGGGCCGGCGCGAACCTCTATCCCGCCCTGTCCATGCTCCCCTGGTGCGAGAAGATCCTGCTGCTCGAGTACGCGGTGCCGAACGTCGAGTACCTGGAGCGGCAGGTGACGGGCCCCCAGGGCTACGACGTGGTGTGGGACGCCTTCTGGGAGGTGCTGCGCGAGGCCCCCGCCTACCGCGAGGTCGAACCCAGGAACCGGTTCGGTGAGATCGTCCGCGTGGAGCGGGCCAACCTGCTCGACCTCGACGGGCAGCGGCGCTGGGACATCGGGACGATGTTCTTCGTCGCCGACTCCATGTCCGAGTGCCCCGACGAGTTCCAGCGGGGCGTGCGGTGCTTCATGGACGTGCTGAACGACGGGGCCCCGTTCGCCGCCGCGTTCATGAAGGAGTCGCTCGGATACCAGGTCGGCGACCACCGGTACCCGGCCTACCGGGTGAACGCGGACCAGGTCCAGGACGGCCTGGAGAAGTTCGCCGAGGAGCTGGAGATCCACGATCTGCACCACATGGTGCGGCCGGGACACGAGGGGATGATCCTCGCGCTGGGGCGGCGGAACTCGGAGGTTGCCGCCCCGTAGGAACGGGGACCATGTTTGAACACAGGGCAACCGGATCTGTACGAGGGGTACGGGGATGCAGATCAAGCCGCGCCAGCACCTGCTGGACATCTGGCAGGCCGCGGCCCGCCATTCGTTCGACGACGGGAAACTCGTCTGGGGGGACACCGACGGCCTGAGCAGCGTCGCGGACGCCGAGCGGCTGCTCTGCCTGCTGTACCCCGCCACCGAGGTGCCCGCGTTCCGCCTCGACCAGCCGGACACCACCGAACGGGACGTCCTGCGCGCGCTGGAACGGGTCGGCAGCCGACTGGAGATCCCCCCCAACCTGATCACCGCGCTGTCCCAGTTCATGCGCACCTACACGGGACCGGACGACAGCCCCACCTTCGCCGGCGGACCGTACTTCAAACCGGCCGATCCCCACGAGGAGCTCACCTACGAGCAGGGCAAGCTGGGTGTGGTCGACTCCTACTCCATGTCGGTCACGCTCTGCCTGGCCACCCTCGGGTTCCTCAAGGTCTACGAGAGCAGCACCACCCGCCCCGAAGTGCGCAAGGCGATCGGTGAGTTGAGGGAGGCCACCAATACACGGCTGACCGCCGCGATGATCAGCCTGCTGCGCTCCTTCACCGTCAACGTCTTCGACGCCGAGTCCGAACAGGGCCGGCGGCTGATCCAGGTCATCGGGCAGAACAGGCAGTCCGACCGGGCGGTGCTCCAGCAGTTCTCCCGCCGGTTCCGCCCGCTGCGCGCCACCATCATCGAAAGCCTCAGCCGCGGCATCCAGGTCGACGAGAGCATCCGGGACGAGAGCCAGCTCTTCGAGTGCGGCTGGGCCTGGGGCGTGGTGAAGGACGCGCCGAAGATCACCGACCTCGACGTCCAGGCCCCCGGCCAGCCCGACGGCATCGCCGACCGGCTGCCCTACGTGTACTTCACCGTGGTCGCCCTGGACGGCATCCAGGACCTGTTCTCCGACCGCACCCTCACCCTGGGCCTGCTCGACGCCGACCAGCAGAAACTCGCCGAGGCGCTGCGCCTGCGCTGGGAACTCAGCCAGCAGTACTGGTCGGCCATCGCCCGGTTCGGCAGCGAGCGCTGGCCCCTGGAGGACCTCCCCTGGCAGACCACCGGTCTGCGGCTGGAGTCGGAGTACTTCTCCCTGACCGTCGCGGCCATCCTCGTCCACGACCTGATCCGCCGGAAGGCCACCGACGACGACCTCACCCGCACCGTCGCCGTCATGGAACGCCTCGCCGACCGCGGCCGGATCACCAGCCGGATGAAACGCGACGACCCCGCCGTCGCCCTGCACGACCCGGGCGTCCTCATGCCGCTCGCCGGCTCCGAACGCTCCGGAACGCTCCTGCAGTGGCGGATGACCGACTTCTCGGCCCAACTGCTCAAGCGGGCCGTCCAGCTCGCGGCACTCTCCCGGAACATCGACGCCCAGGACCGCCTGCTGCGCCTCGCCGAGCAGACGTTCGAGCACCTGTGGGACCGGCGGATGGAGGAGGGCGAGGGCGCCGGCCTCTGGGACAACGCGCGAGCCGTCTACCCGGACGCGCGCGACCTCAACCGGCGCCTGTCCTGGAGCATCACCGAACGCGTCACCGAGTGCCTGGTCGCCGCCCGCAACCTGTACGAGCAGCAGCCCATCCGCAGCCCCGAACTCGCCCAACTGGCCCGGGACCTGCTCAGCGAGGCCACCCACCTGTTCGGCAAGGAGCAGATGGAGGCGTCCGTCCCCGCCGACGGGAACCGGGGGCGGGCCATGCGGAGCATCGAGAGCCGCCTGGACCACGCCCGCGGCCTGGTCGACGAGCGGCCCGCCACCGCGTTCGCGCTCGCCCTGCCCGTGCTCCAGGAACTCGACACCCTGGCCCAGGCCCGGGGCGCCGCCACCCAGGAGGTGTGAGCCGTGCTCGTCTTCGCCGCCTCCGACAAGGGAGGCACGGGCCGTTCGGTGACCAGCGCCAACCTGGCCTACCAGCGGGCCCTCACCGGTGATCACGTGGCGTACGTCGACTTCGACTTCGGCTCGCCGACCGCCGCCGCCGTCTTCGACGTGCCCGGCGCGATGCGCGGCACCGAGGAGCGGGGCCTGCACTCCTACCTCGAGGGCGACGTCGCCGAGCCGGCCAGGATCGACGTCTGGCGGCAGACCGAGCACCCCCTGCTGCGCGCCCGGCCCAACCAGTCCGGCCGCCTGGTCCTCTTCCCCGGCGACGCCGGCGGCGGCGAGTTCGCCACCGACGAGGACGCCCTGGAGCGGTGCGTCGACCTGCTGCTGCGGCTCAACGGCGAGTTCGACCTCATCCTGGTGGACCTGAGCGCCGGCCGCAGCTACGCCGTGGACATGGTCCTGGCGGCGACCGCCCACCCCCGGATGCGCTACGTCCCCTTCCGCTGGCTCGTCTTCCACCGCTGGACCCGGCAGCACGTGATCGCCGCCTCCGGACTCGTCCACCGGGAGAACGGCATCATCAAGGGCGGCGTCGACCGCGGACACGACGAGGAGGCGCTGCAGGGCAACATCCGCTTCGTCCGGGCCGCCGTACCCGACCCCGAATCGCCGCTGTGGGCCCAGGGATCGCCCGCCCAGGCCGCCTGGATGCAGGCCTGCGACGAGGCGCTGCGCCGGCTCGCCTCCGAGCACCGCATCGGCGACAGCGTGGTGCTCGGCATCGTGCCGCTGGAGCCGATCCTCCAGTGGCGCGAACAGCTGATCACCGAGGAGGACGTGCTCGCCACCCAGATCGCCAACAAGGAGACCCTGGAAGCGCTGGAGGAGATCGCCCGGCGCCTGACCGACGATTCCCACTGGGGGCGGCCATGACGGACGCGGTGTTCCGCGAGACCACCGCCGAACCACGGACCCAGGCGGTGCCCCTGGCCCATCTCTCCCTGGAGCTGGGCCACTTCTACATGGAGGACCTCGAGGCGGGCCCCGAGCACCTGCGGCGCCACTTCGAGCGGGTCCGCCCCTGGGCGGAGGCGGCCCGCGCCTTCGCGACGGCCCAGGCCGGCGGCAGACGCCCCCGGATCAGCACCTGCTTCCTGATCGACGACTACTTCACCCGCTTCTCCAGCCCCGCCGAACTCGTCCCGCTGCTGCTGGCGGAGGCCGACCGGGCCGGAGTGACCGTCGACTACCTGGCCCGCGAGTCCGGCTGCGCGGACGCCGGAAAGGTACCGGTCGCGGAGGCGGTGGCCGGCCGCATCGTCGAGGAACCGCCGCCCGGCAGCTACGGCCTCCGCCCGCCGGCCGCCCAGACCGGCTGGCTGGCCAACGGCGAGCGCAGCCCCGTCGCGCGCACCCCGCAGGCGATGAAGAAGGCCACCGCCTGGCAACCGCCCCGGGAGACCGCGGCCCGCCGCCACTCGGTCTTCCTGGACGTCGAACTCTGGAGCGACGCCCCCGACGGACACCGCACCTGGTCCTGCCCCTTCCTCGCCGCGGTGTGGCAGCTCGCCCGCCTCGGGCTGCTGCGCAACCAGGGCGATCCCGTCCTGGTGCCCCACCCGCACACCGCCTCCGGCTTCCCGGAGGACTGGAACGAACTGCCCCCGCTGATCCGGCTCAACCCCCGGGCGGACCCGTTCGCCGCCTACCGGACCTGCTCGGTGCTGCCCAACCGGTTCTTACCCGTCGAGCACGCCGTCCGGGTGATCCTCGACCAGACCGAGGTGGACCCGGAGGCGCTGCGCCAGGTCGCCGAGCGGTCCGCCCGCGAGGCGGTGGCCGTCCCGGACTCGGTGGCCGACCGCATCTCCTACGTCTTCTACGCGGGGTCGTGACATGCGGCCGGGGGAGACCACACCGCGTGCCGTGCTCGCCTGCGGCGAGGTCCGCACCTGCCTGCTGCCCGCCCGACAGGCCCTCGACAGCCGGTCCGCCGCCCAGCTCCTCGGACTGCGCGCCGACGAGCGGGTCCTGCTCTCCGAGCGCCCCAACCTCTACGGGCGCTCGCCCGACACCCTCACCGGCGTCGACTGCCCCCTGCCCAGCTCCAACGGCTCCCGGGTCCGCGCGGTCGGCACG
>NZ_MSGP01000299.1 GCF_002078235.1 Streptomyces viridosporus | reverse complement strand
TGGTGCTGACCTTCGACGACGGCCCCGACCCCGTCTGGACCCCCCGCGTGCAGGCGGTGCTCGACCACCACGGCGTCCCCGGCACCTTCTTCGTCACCGGCCAGCAGGTCGCGCGCCACCCGGAGACCCTGCGCCGGGTGATCCGGGCCGGACACGAGATCGGCGTGCACACCTTCTCCCACCGGGACCTGGCCACCCAGTCCGCGGGCACCGCCGACCGGGAGCTGGCGCTGACCCAGCTCGCCCTCGCGGGAGCCGGCGGCGTCAACAGCTCCCTCATGCGGATGCCCTACTCCGCCACCCCCTCCGCCCTGGACGCCCCGGAGTGGTCCGCGGCTCGGCGCCTGGGCGACAAGGGATACGTCCTGGCCTTCGTCGACCGGGACACCAGGGACTGGCAGCGGCCGGGCGCCCGGGCGATCGCCGACGCGGCCGTACCCGACGTGCCGGGCAGGGGCGCGGTGGTCCTCCTGCACGACGCGGGAGGGGACAGGTCGCAGACCGTCGCGGCCCTCGAGATCCTGATCCCCCGGCTCCAGGCGCAGGGCTACCGCTTCACCACCCTCGCGGACGTCCTGCGCACCGACAGCCTCACCACCCCCGTGGACACCGCGGCCCTGTGGCAGGGACGCCTCTTCGTGACGGCGGTGTCGTTCTCGGGGGCGGCGGTGTCGGTCGTCGGCACGCTGCTGCTGGTGGTCGGGGCGCTCGTCCTCGCACGGTGTGCGCTGCTGCTCGTCCTGGCCCGCCACCACGCCCGCCGGCGTCCGGGGCCCGGCGCCGGGGCGGGCCGCCCGGTCACCCGGCCCGTCAGCGTCGTGGTCCCCGCCTGCAACGAGAGGCTGTGCATCGCCAAGACGCTCCGTTCCCTGGCCGCCAGCGACCATCCCGTCGAGATCGTCGTCGTGGACGACGGCTCCGACGACGGCACCGCCGAGATCGCGGAATCACTCGCCCTGGAGTCGGTCACCGTCGTCCGCCGGCCGAACGGCGGCAAGCCCGCCGCCCTCAACACCGGCATCCTGCGGGCCTCCCACGACCTCGTCGTGCTGCTGGACGCCGACACGGTGTTCGCCCCCTCGACCGTCCGCCGCCTCGTCCAGCCGTTCGCCGACCCCGCCGTCGGCGCCACCGCCGGGAACGCCAAGGTCGGCAACCGCCGGAGCCTGCTGGGCCGCTGGCAGCACATCGAGTACGTGATGGGCTTCAACCTCGACCGCCGCATGTACGACCTGCTGCGCTGCCTGCCCACCGTCCCCGGTGCCGTCGGCGCGTTCCGCGTCACCGCCCTGCGGGACGCCGGGATGATGAGCGGGGACACCCTCGCCGAGGACACCGACGTCACCATGGCCCTCCACCGGGCCGGGTGGGAGGTGGGCTACGTGGAGGACGCGCTCGCCTGGACCGAGGCGCCGGCCACGTTGCGGGAACTGTGGCGCCAGCGCTACCGGTGGAGCTACGGCACCCTGCAGGCCGCGTGGAAGCACCGGCACGCGATGTTCGAGCGCGGTCACGCGGGCCGCTTCGGCCGTCTGGGTCTGCCGCTGCTGGCCGTCTTCCAGATCCTCACTCCGCTGCTCGCCCCCCTGATCGACATCCTGACCGTCTACGGCCTGGTGTTCGGCGATCCGCTCGGCACGATGCTGGCGTGGACCGGAGTGCTGGCGGTGCAGGCCGTGTGCGCCGGCTACGCGTTCCGTCTCGACGGTGAAAGCCTCCGGCCGCTGTGGGCGCTGCCCCTGCAACAGGTCGTCTACCGGCAGCTCATGTACCTGGTGCTCGCCCAGGCGTGCCTCACCGCGGTCAACGGACACCGGCTGCCCTGGCAGCGGCTCAAGCGCAGCGGGGACGTGGTGCTGCCGCCCCAGCCGTCCCCCCGGGAGCCCTGAGCGCCGGCCGTGCGGGGAAACCGCGGGACGGGCCGGGTCCCTCCCGTCTAGTATCGGTGTCATGACCTGGCGACATTGATCCACCAGCCGTGCCTCCCGAGGGCCGCCTCGGGCACCGCGCGTCCTCCGCGTCCGGTGTCCGAACCACCCCAACGGGAAGGCCTCATGACTCTCACGCCCACGCGTGGGTCCGACGTCCGCGTGCGACGGCTGACCACCACGCTGTACGGCTACGCGTTCCTCGAAGACTTCATCCTGCTCTACCCGGTGTACGCGCTGCTGTTCAGCGACACCGGTCTCACGGTCTGGCAGATCTCCTCCCTGTTCGCGCTCTGGTCCATCACCGGAGTACTGCTGGAGGTCCCCTCCGGTGCCTGGGCCGACGCCGTCTCCCGCCGGCTGCTGCTGTGGCTCGGCCCCCTGTTCACCGCCACCGGCTTCGCCCTGTGGGTGCTGCTGCCGTCCTACGGCGCCTTCGCGGTCGGCTTCATCCTGTGGGGCATCGGCGGAGCACTCGGCTCCGGTGCGCTGGAGGCGCTGGTCTACGACGAGCTGGAACGGCTCGACGCGGCCGACCGCTACGCCCGGGTCATGGGCCGGGCCCGCGCGGCCGGACTGGTCGCCGTCATGGCGGCCATGGCACTCGCCGGCCCGGTGTTCGCCCGGGGCGGGCACACCGCCGTCGGCGCCGCCAGCGTGCTGGTGTGCCTGCTGGCGGCGGTCACCGCCACCCGGTTCCCCGAGCACCGCTCCCCGGCGGCCGGACCCGGAGGCTGGACGGCGACCCTGCGCGCCGGACTCGCCGAGGCGCGCGCCGACCGTTCCGTGCGCGGGGCCCTGCTACTGGTCCCGGCCGTGGGCGCCGTGTGGGGCGCCCTCGACGAGTACACGCCGCTGCTGGTCCGCGACACGGGCGTCGCCGACGGGACGGTTCCCCACCTGCTCCTGCTGATCTGGGCCGGTGCCACCGCCGGCAGCCTGCTCGCCGGGGAGGGCGAACGCCTCGGCACGGCCGGGCTCGCGGCCCTGCTCGCCGGTGCCGGTCTCGCCCTGGCCGCCGGCTCGGCCGTCGGCACCCCGGCCGGACTCGTCCTCGTCGCCCTCGCCTTCGGCGGCTTCCAGGCGGCGACGGTACTGGCCGACGCCCGGCTCCAGCGGTGCATCGAGGACACCGGGCGGGCCACCCTCACCTCGGTCGCGGGACTGGGCACGGAGCTGGCCACGGTCGCGGTCTTCGGCGGTTACGCGGCGATCGCCTCGGGGCACGCGCACGGCACCGCCTTCGCGGTGTTCGCGGTGCCGTATCTGGTGACCGCGTTGCTCCTGGTGCTCACGGGGCCATTGCGCTCGCGGCGCGGCATCCCGTAGGTTGTGCGCCACTCGCTACCGGCCGGTAACACCGGCCGGTATCCGCTTCGTCGCCCAGTCACCCGAGCGTCCTGGGGAGAGCCATGCGCCGACTCGTCGGCCGTCCCACCACGGTCCGCGCCCGAATCGTCGCGCTCGTGTCCGCTCCGGCGCTCGCCCTGCTGGCGCTGTGGACCTTCACCATGGTGTCGGTCACCGGCGAACTGCGCGCGCTGGTCCGGCTGCAGGGCGTGTACGAGGACTTCGGCACGCCCGTCGACACGGCGATCGGGCAGATCCAGATCGAACGGCGGCTGGCGGCCGCGTACTTGGGATCGGAACACCGTACGCCCGCGACCCGGGACCTCATGCAGCAGCAGCGCCGCACCGACCGCGCCGTGAAGGCCATGCGCGACGCGATCCGGGACGGCGACCGCGACCGGCTCACCGGCCGGCAGCGCCAGGCCCTCGACGCCATGGTCGCCGCCACCGGCGAACTGGAGGGTCTGCGCCAGCGGGTCCTGTCCCGCGACCTCTCCTGGGACCGGGCCGTCGAGGAGTACGGTGCGCTGGTGGAGCCCGGGTTCGGCATCCAGTCCGCCCTCACCGCCCTGCAGGCCGGGCAGCTCGCGCGGGAGGCGCAGGTCGTCGTCGAGCTCGTCCGGGTGAGGGAGTTCGTCTCCCGTGAGGACGCCCTCGTCGCCGGGGCGCACGCGGCCGGCCGGCTGACCGACCGGCAGTACGACACGCTCACCGCGACGATCGAGCACCGCCGCGTCTTCGAACGGACGTACGTGCCCGCCCTTCCGTCCGACTCGCGGGCGTTGTTCGAGGAGTTCCGACGCGGCGAACTGCACGGCGCGTTGACCCGGAGCGAGGACGCGCTGCTCCGGGCGGGGCCGGAGCGCGCCGGTGCCGCCGTCGCGGCCGTGTCCTGGCGCACGACCACCGACCGGGCCGTCACGCGCTACATGGAGCTGTGCACCCGGGCGGCCCTCAACTCCGCCGAGCGCGGCCGGGCCTTCGCCCGACAGGAGCTGATCGAGGCGGCCGTCGTGGGCGGGCTCGGACTGGCGGTCATGGGCCTGTCCCTGGGGTGGGCGGTGCGCGGCGCCCGCCGCATCTCCCGCCGCCTGGAGCTGCTGCGGGACTCCGCCGACCTGCTGACCACACGGCAACTCCCCGACGTCATGGCCCGGTTGAGCGCCGGCGAGGAGGTGAACGCGGCCGCCGAGGCACCGCCGCTGGCCGACGCGGAGGCGGAGCCCGACGAGATCGGCCAGGTCGGCCGTTCCTTCAACGCGGCCCGTCTCGCCGCCGTCGAGGCCGCCGTCCGGCAGGCCACCCTGCGCCGCGGGCTGTTCGCGGTGCTGCTCTCCATCGCCCGGCGCAACCAGACCCTCGTGCACCGCCAGCTGAAGCTGGTCGACACCCTGGAACGGCGCACGGACGATCCCGAGGCGCTGGAGCAGCTGTTCCGCATCGACCACCTCACCACCCGGATGCGGCGCCACGCGGAGAACCTGATCATCCTCTCCGGCGCGGCCCCGGGCCGCAGATGGCGCCGCCCCGTGCCCGTCGCCGATGTCGTCTCCTCCGCCGTGAGCGAGATCGAGGACTACGCACGGGTGGAGGTGCCGCCCATGGACCGGGTCGGCATCGCGGCGGACGCCGTCGCCGACGTCGTCCACCTCGTCGCCGAACTCCTGGAGAACGCCACGGTGTTCTCGCCCCCGCACACCCGGGTGACCCTGCGCACCGGCCGGGAGCGCGGTGGCTTCGTCCTGCGGATCGACGACCGGGGGCCCGGTCTCGGCTCCGGACCGCTCCACGAGGCCCACCGCACCCTCGGCCACCCCGACGACTTCGACCCGTCCCGCCACGACCGGCTCGGCCTGTACGTGGTCGGCCGGCTCGCCGCACGGCACGCCATCGAGGTGACGCTGCACGAGTCCCCGTACGGCGGGACGACGGCCGCCGTGCTGCTGCCGAGCGGGGTCCTGGCGGACCTGGACCCCGAAGAGCCCGAGGTGCCCGAGGTGCCCGAGGAGACGGAGGGCGTGTCCCCCTTGCCGTGACCGACGACGACCACTGGTACGAGGACGAGACCGGCCCGATGGTGCGCCCCTATGCCCTCACCCGGGGCCGCACCCGGCCGTCGGGCGGGCCCGCCCTCACCCTGCTGTCCCAGGTGGGCGCCGTGGAGTCCGGCCTGCCACGCCCCGCTGTCGACCACGCCTCCGCCGGCCTGCTCGACCTGGTGCGCAGCCGGGGCCCGCTGCCCGTGGTCGAGCTCGCCGCGGTCGCGGACCTGCCGCTGACCGTCGTCCGCGTGCTGCTCGCCGACCTGGCCGGGGCCGGTCTGGTGCGGATCGGCGCACCGCGCCGCACGGACGGGGCGGCGGCCGACCCGGAGCTCCTGCGCGAGATCGTGGCACGGCTCCGGGAGCTGTGACCCCCGCCTCCCGCCGGTCGCGTGCCGGGGCGCCCGCCCCGCGCGCCGGACCGGCCGGACGCGGTGGTGGCGCGCGGCACCGGGGATGCCGCCGCCGGTCGCGTGCCGGGGCGTCGCGGTGCGGTGAGGGGCGAACGGGGTACCGAGCGCGGCGGCGCCCGTGCGTTCGGTACGGCGGCCGACGGCGGCCCTTTCCGCAGGTGGGACGGGCACTCGCCCCCTCACGTCCCCGGCCGGAAACGGGCCCTGAGCGGGGCCGTGCAACGAATCGCCGCCGCCCCCGCTCCGGACGCAACGATTCACTCACCGGCGCGCAACGGCTTCTCCTTGTTCCGCCGAGCCGGCCGACCGTACCGTCTATCTGACCCCCCGAACCCCCGCGTACCTGTGAGGAACACGCATGCGCACCGCCCTGCTCCAGAGCTCCGGACGGCCCGGATCCGTCGTCGAGAACCTCAAGGTCCTCGACGAGGCCGCCGGCCGTGCCGCCGCCGCGGGCGCCGGGCTGCTGGTCACCTCGGAGATGTTCCTGACCGGGTACGCGATCGGCGACGACATCGCCCGGCTCGCCGAACCCGCCGACGGCGACGCGGCCGACGCGGTCGCCGAGACGGCCGCCCGGCACGGGCTCGCCGTCGCCTACGCCTACCCGGAACGCGCCGGCGACGCGGTCTTCAACTCCGTCCAGCTCGTCTCCGCGGACGGCACCCGTCTGGCGAACTACCGCAAGACCCACCTCTTCGGCCGCTTCGAGCACGACCACTTCACCCCGGGGGACCGGCCCGTGGTCCAGGCCGAGCTGAACGGCCTCACCGTCGGCCTGCTGATCTGCTACGACGTGGAGTTCCCGGAGAACGCCCGCGCCCACGCCCTGGCCGGCACCGACCTCCTGCTGGTGCCCACGGCCCTGATGCACCCCTTCCCGTTCGTCGCCGAGTCGGTCGTGCCGGTGCGGGCCTTCGAGAACCAGATGTACGTCGCGTACGTCAACCGGGTCGGCCGGGAGGGCGAGTTCGAGTTCGTGGGCCTGTCCACCCTCGCCGGTCCCGACGGGGTCGCCCGCGCCCGGGCGGGCCGTGCGGAGGAACTCGTCCTCGCCGACGCGGATCCCGTGTTCCTCGCCGCCTCCCGCGAGAACAACCCGTACCTGGAGGACCGCCGCCCCGGCCTCCACGGGTCCCTCGTCTGAATCCCCACGCCGTCTTCCTCGTGCAAGGAGCCCGTACCCCATGACGTCCACGGTGCCCAACGCCGTCGAGCACGCCGACGAGCAGCAGCCGCCGATCACCATGTTCGGCCCGGACTTCCCGTACGCGTACGACGACTTCCTCGCCCACCCGGCGGGCCTCGGCCAGGTCCCCGCGACCGAGCACGGCACCGAGGTCGCGGTCATCGGCGGCGGCCTGTCCGGCATCGTCGCCGCGTACGAGCTGATGAAGATGGGCCTCAAGCCGGTCGTGTACGAGGCCGACCGGATCGGCGGCCGGCTGCGGACCGTGGGCTTCGAGGGCTGCGACCCCTCCCTGACCGCCGAGATGGGCGCGATGCGCTTCCCGCCGTCCTCCACGGCGCTCCAGCACTACATCGACCTGGTGGGCCTCGAGACCCGCCCGTTCCCCAACCCCCTCGCCGAGGTGACCCCTTCGACCGTCGTCGACCTCAAGGGGGAGACGCACTACGCCGAGACCCTGGACGACCTGCCCCAGGTGTACCGGGACGTGGCCGACGCCTGGGCCAAGTGCCTCGAGGAGGGCGCCGACTTCTCCGACATGAACCGCGCGATGCGCGAGCGGGACGTCCGGCGCATCCGCGAGATCTGGGCGCGGCTGGTCGAGAAGCTCGACAACCAGACCTTCTACGGCTTCCTCTGCGACTCCGAGGCCTTCAAGTCCTTCCGGCACCGCGAGATCTTCGGCCAGGTCGGCTTCGGCACCGGCGGCTGGGACACCGACTTCCCCAACTCCATCCTGGAGATCCTCCGGGTCGTCTACACCGAGGCCGACGACCACCACCGCGGCATCGTCGGCGGCTCCCAGCAGCTGCCGCTGCGCCTGTGGGAGCGCGAGCCGGAGAAGATCGTCCACTGGCCGTACGGCACCTCGCTGAAGTCCCTGCACGTGAACGGCGCGCCGCGTCCGGCGGTGACCCGGCTGCACCGCACCGCGGGCAACCACATCACGGTGACGGACGCGGACGGCGACATCCGCACGTACCGGGCGGCGATCTTCACCGCCCAGTCCTGGATGCTGCTCTCCAAGGTCGCCTGCGACGACTCCCTCTTCCCGATCGACCACTGGACGGCGATCGAGCGCACCCACTACATGGAGTCCAGCAAGCTCTTCGTGCCCGTCGACCGTCCCTTCTGGCTGGACAAGGCCGTCGACGACAGGGGGAACCCGACCGGCCGGGACGTGATGTCGATGACGCTCACCGACCGCATGACCCGCGGCACCTACCTGCTCGACAACGGCCCGGACCGGCCCGCCGTCATCTGCCTGTCCTACACCTGGTGCGACGACAGCCTGAAGTGGCTGCCGCTGTCCGCGAACGAGCGGATGGAGGTCATGCTGAAGTCGCTCGGCGAGATCTACCCGGGCGTCGACATCAGGAAGCACATCATCGGCAGCCCGGTCACGGTCTCCTGGGAGAACGAGCCCTACTTCATGGGCGCGTTCAAGGCCAACCTGCCCGGCCACTACCGTTACCAGCGGCGCCTGTTCACCCACTTCATGCAGGACCGGCTGCCCGAGGACAAGCGGGGCATCTTCCTCGCCGGCGACGACATCTCCTGGACGGCCGGCTGGGCCGAGGGCGCCGTCCAGACCGCGCTGAACGCGGTCTGGGGCGTCATGCACCACTTCGGCGGCGAGACCGACCCGGCCAATCCGGGTCCCGGCGACCTCTACGACGAGATCGCCCCGGTGGAACTGCCCGAGGACTGAGGCGCCCTCAGTCCGGCAGGGGCGTGAGCAGCATGCGGCCCGCGAAACCGACCGCCGTGTCCAGGCGCTCGGTGAACTCCTCGGCGACGTCCGGCAGACGGCGCAGCACCCACAGGGCCCGGGCCGCCGTCCAGGCGGCGTCCCGGGCGCGGTCCAGGCTCCACGCGCCCAGCAGGTGGGTCAGCGGATCGGCGATCTGGAGCAGGTCGGGGCCCGGCATCAGATCCTCGCGGATGCGCTCCTCCAGCGAGACGAGGAGGTCGCCCACCCGGTCGAACTCGTCCTCCAGATCGACGGGCGCGCAGCCGAGCGTACGACAGGCGTCCACGACGGCGAGCGCGAGATCGTGGCCGATGTGCGCGTTGATGCCCGCCAGCGCGAACTGCAACGGGCGCACCCCGGGATGGCGACGGAACTGGAACAGCGGACGCCAGCAGGCCGGTGGCCGCCGCTCCTCGAACAGCGCCTCGACCGCCCGCAGGTAGCGCTCCGCGAACCGCACGTCCAGCGTGATCGCCGCCCGTGCGTCGGCGAACCGGCCCGCGTCGACGTCCCGGTCCACCGCCTCCGTCACGGTGAGGTAGACGCGGTTGAAGACCGCCAGCCCGTCCCGGTCCGGCAGGGCCGCGTCGAGGGCGCGCATACGGGAGACGACCGCGTCCACGGGCGTGAGGACTTGTTCGCTCTGCGCCATGAGCGCAGAGTCGCACCTTTAGGGTGGTGGCCGTGGCGGCGGGCCCGAGGCTTCCCCGGATCGGGGGAACGCGCCGCCGTGGGGGAGGGGGAGCAGTACTGTGTCAGGCTCGCGTGCCCGGCGCCTGGCCGCACGGAGGCACGAGCGCCGTCGCGCCGCCCGGCGGGGCGCGATGGTCGCGGTGGCCTCCCTCGTGGCCGCGGTCGGTGCCGTCACCGGGATGGTGTCGGCGGTCGGTGACGGCCGCGGCGCGGACGAGGCCGGTCCCGGGGCGACCTCGTCGCCGCTGCTGGAACCGCTGCCCGCCGTGCCGTCACCGACCCCGTCCC
>NZ_MSGP01000298.1:7515-20967 GCF_002078235.1 Streptomyces viridosporus | reverse complement strand
CCCCGCACCGGTGCGGGGCGGTCCCGGTACGCCGCGGCCTCTCTGCCCGTCCCGGCGGGATGGCAGCAGAACGAGAGCGGGGACTGGCTCGCCCTGCGGCCGGTGGACGCCGACCTCCCCGATCAGGGCTGGAAGATCCACATCTCCGCGTGTCTCGACAACGCCGAGTCCGTGCTGGAGCGCGTCCGCGCCCACTGCCTCGCCCACGGGACGGCCTTCAAGTTCGTCCCCAGCCGCTATCTGCTGCACCAGCGCAACGCCAAGTACGCCGACCGGGCCGGCAGCGGCAAGTTCATCACCGTGTACCCGGCGGACGAGGCGCGCTTCGAACGCGTCGCGGGCGAGCTCTCGGACCTGCTGGCCGGGGAGCCCGGCCCCCACATCCTGAGCGACCTGCGGCTCGGTGACGGTCCCGTGCACGTCCGGTACGGCGGCTTCACCCGCCGCAACTGCTACGACGAGAGCGGTGAGCTGCGGCCCGCCGTGGCCCGCCCCGACGGAGTGCTGGTGCCCGACCTGCGCGGTCCCGTCTTCCGCATACCGGACTGGGTGACCCTGCCGGCCTTCCTGCGCCCGCACCTGGACGCCCGCGCCGCGGTGACCGTGACGGACCTGCCGTACACGATCGAGTCGGCCCTGCACTTCTCCAACGGCGGGGGCGTCTACCTCGCCCGTGACACCCGCACCGGTGCACAGGTGGTCCTCAAGGAGGCCCGTCCGCACGCCGGACTGGCCGCCGACGGCGCCGACGCGGTGACCCGGCTGCACCGCGAACGCCGGGCGCTGGAACTCCTGTCGGGCCTCGACTGCACACCCGAGGTGCTCGACCACCTGACCGTCGGGGACCACCACTTCCTCGTGCTGGAGCACATCGACGGCAAGCCGCTCAACACGTTCTTCGCGCGCCGTCACCCGCTCATCGAGGCCGACCCGGGCGAGGAGCGGCTGGCCGAGTACACCGACTGGGCCCTCGACGTCCACGCCCGGGTGGAACGGGCCGTCGCGGACGTCCACGCACGGGGCGTGGTCTTCAACGACCTGCACCTGTTCAACATCATGATCCGCGAGGACGGCAGTGTCGCGCTGCTGGACTTCGAGGCGGCGCACCACGTCGACGAGCCGGGCCGGCAGACCGTCGCCAACCCGGGGTTCGTCGCGCCGCCCGGGCGGCGGGGGATCTCGGTGGACCGGTACGCGCTGGCCTGCCTGCGGCTGGCGCTGTTCCTCCCGCTCACCAGCCTGCTCGCGCTGGACCGGCGCAAGGCGAGACACCTCGCCGACCTGGTGGCGCGTCAGTTCCCGGTGGGGCGCGACTTCCTGGACGCGGCGGTCGAGGAGATCACGGACGGCGTCACGGACTCGCCCGCGGCACCGCGGGACCCGGAGCCGGTCGTCCCCGTCGAGCCGGGCGACTGGCCCCGCAGCCGGGAGTCGATGGCCTCGGCGATCCACGCGTCGGCGACACCGTCCCGCACGGACCGCCTCTTCCCCGGGGACATCGCGCAGTTCGCCACGGCGGGCGGCGGACTGGCGTTCGGCCACGGCGCGGCCGGCGTGCTGTACGCCCTGGCCGAGAGCGGGGCGGGACGCCACGAGGACGGGGAGCAGTGGCTGCTGGAGCGGACCAAGCAGCCGCCGTCGGGCATACCGCTCGGCTTCCACGACGGACTCGCCGGGATCGCCTGGACCCTGGAGTACCTCGGGCACCGCGACCGCGCGCTCGACCTCGCCGAGCTGCTGCTCGACCAGTCCTTCGACCACCTCGCCGCGGACCTGCACAGCGGCACCGCCGGGCTGGGCCTGGCCCTGGACTCACTGGCCGCCGCCACCGGCGACACCGCGCTCCGCTCGGCGGCCCTGCGCTGCGCCGATCTGACCGCGCGCTCCACGCCGGCCGCGGGCGAGGCCCCGGCCCGGCCGCCCCGCGCGGGGCTGCTGCACGGGGCGGCCGGACGCGCCCTGCTCTTCGTCCGGCTGTACGAACGCACCGGGGACACGGCCCTGCTGGACCTCGCGGGTTCCGCGCTGCGCCAGGACCTCGCCCGCTGCGTCCGGGGAGCGGGCGGCGCCCTCCAGGTCGACGAGGGATGGCGCACCATGCCCTACCTGGGCGCGGGCAGCGTGGGCATCGGCATGGTGCTCGACGACTACCTGGCCCACCGCCACGACGAGGAGTTCGCCCGGGCGAGGGACGAGATCGTGGCGGCGGCCCAGGCCATGTTCTACGCCCAGCCGGGACTGTACCGGGGCGTGTCCGGGATGGTGCTCTTCCTCGGACGCACCGCGGCCACCGGGCCCGGTACGGGACGTGAGGCCGTCCGGCGCCAACTCGACGCGCTGTCCTGGCACGCCATGTCCTACCGGGGCCGGCTCGCCTTCCCCGGTGAGCAGATGATGCGCCTGTCCATGGACCTCTCCACCGGGACGGCCGGATGCCTGCTGGCCGTCGCCTCCGTGTACGGCGACCCGCCCGCCGGGTTGCCGTTCCTCCCGCCGCCGCCCGAGGGGCGGCGGCCCCCAGAGCCGGTCCCATCCGGGGCCGTGAAAGAAAACCCGTTGCCGAACGAAGGGACGACGTCATGAACCTGTTCGACCTGCAGTCGCTGGAGACCCCCAAGGAAGAGGCCATGGGGGACGTCGAGACGGGCAGCCGCGCGAGCCTGCTGCTCTGCGGCGACAGCAGCCTGAGCGTCACGACCTGTAACTGACGCTCGAGCGGCCCGCCGCGGTGACGCGGTGAACCGCTCCGCTCGGTACCGGCGCCCCGGGCTCACCGCCCGGGGCGCCGCTGCTGTGCGCCGGCCAGTACGCCGATGCCGGCCGGCGCCCCCGGGACCGTGGAACGGACGGAGGGAAGTCGGCTGGTGCGCACGACCAAGACCCGGCTGCGGCGGGCACGCGCGGCCCAGGACGGGGCCGGCCCGGAGCCGGGCCGCACGCCCGCGGCGCTGGTGCTGCTGTGCTCGGTCGCGGCGGCAGCGGCGGCGGTGGCCCAGCCCCTCGTCCTCGGCCACACCCTGGACCTGCTGCTGCGCGGCGGCGACCCGGGCCCCTGGCCGGCCCTGAGCGCCGCGCTGCTCGTCGGCGAGGTGCTGCTCGACAGCCTCACCGCGCTGTTCACCGGCCGCTGCAACGCCGGATGGACGGCGTCGATCCGGTCCCGCGCCTTCACCGGCCTGCTGCACGGCGTACCGGACCGTGCGCGGCCGTACTCCCCCGGCGACGTCGGGACACGCCTCACCCTCAACGCCGCCGACGCGGGGGGCGTCCCCGCGGCCCGGGCGGCGCTGGCGGCCTCGCTCGTCACTCCGGCCGGCGCACTCGTGGCGCTGGCCTTCGTCGACCTGTGGGTGGCGGCGTGCGTCCTGGCCGGGCTGCCCGCGCTGGCGCTGGTGCTGCGGGCGTTCGCACGCGACACCGGTGCGTCGGTGGCCGCCTACCAGCGGGTGCAGTCGCAGATCGCCTCCCGGCTGCTGGAGGCCATGGAGGGGGCGGCCACCATCGCCGCCGCCGGGACGGGCGCACGGGAACGGCGGCGCGTGCTGGCACCCCTGGCGGAGCTCGGCGCGCTGGGCGGGCGGATGTGGGTGCTGCACGGCCGGGCGCTGGCCAGGAGCGGTGTCCTCGTGCCGCTGCTGGTCCTGGCCGCCACGGCCGTCGGCGGCGTGCGCCTCGCGTCGGGCGCCCTGAGCGTCGGCGACCTGCTCGCCGTCTGCCGCTACGCCCAGCTGGCCGCCGGGGTCGGCGGCGCGGCGACACTGCTGGGCGCGGTCGTGCGGGGACGGCGGGCACGGGAGCGCACCCTGGCGCTGGAACGGCTGCCCGCTCTGGCGTACGGAACGTGCGACCTGCCCCCGGACGGCCCGGGCGACCTCGAACTGTGCGGGGTGCGGGTGCTGCGCGACGGCAGGGAGGTGCTGCGCGCGGACGGTGTGCGGGTGCCGGGCGGCAGCACCGCCGCCGTGGTCGGGCGCAGCGGGGCGGGCAAGTCCCTCCTGGCCGCCGTGGCCGGCCGGCTGATCGACCCCGACGAGGGCCATGTGCTGCTGGACGGCGTCCGCCTCGACCGGCTGGGCCGTGAGGCGCTGCGCACCGAGGTCGCCTTCGCCTTCGAGCGTCCGGTCCTGGGCGGGGGCACCGTCGCCGAGGCCGTCGCCGCCGGACCGCGGCGCGTGCCGCCCGAGCAAGTGCGGCGGGCCGTCCGCGCCGCGGGCGCCGACGCCTTCGTGCGCCGTCTGCCGCGCGGTTACGACACCCCGCTGCCGTCGGCTCCGCTCTCGGGCGGCGAGTACCAGCGCCTCGGACTGGCCCGGGCGTTCGCGCACGCGGGGCGGCTCCTGGTCATGGACGACGCGACGTCCAGTCTGGACACCGCCACGGAGTACGAGGTGGACCGGGCGCTGCGCCGCTCGGTGCGGCCCGGGACCCGCCTGGTCGTCGCGCACCGCCCGTCGGTCGCGGCGCGCGCGGACCGGGTGATCTGGCTGGAGGACGGGCGCGTGCGGGCGGTCGCGCCGCACCGCGAGCTGTGGCGGGAGCCCGATTACCGGGCGCTGTTCGGCTCCGGTGGGGACGAGGGTCCGGCGCCGCGCCGGGACCACGGGGTCCGGCCCGAGGGAGCGCGGTCGTGACCGGCGCCGTGGGCAGTCGTGCGGAGGAGAAGGACGCCGGGTCCGGGGCGCTGCGCCGGACCGTGCCGCCGGCCCGTCGCTTCCTCGCCCGCCGCAAGGGGGTGCTGGCGCGGCTCGCGCTCTGGTCGGTGGCCGAGGCGGGTCAGGCCTTCGTGGTGGGCCACGGTGTCGCCCGCGCCGTGGACCAGGGCTTCCTCGCCGGCGACACCCGCCGGGGGCTGTGGTGGCTCGCCGTCGCCGCGGTGGCCGTGCTGCTCGGCGCTCCGGTGATGCGGGGCGTGTTCGCCGAGCTGGCCGGGCTGACGGAGCCGCTGCGCGACGGTCTCGTGCGGCGCGCGGTCGACCGGTCCCTGGCCGGGGCGCTGGCCCGGCCGGGCGGGACCGACCGGGCGGCGGTCTCCCGGCTGACGAACCAGGTCGAGATCGCCCGGGACAGCTTCGCCGGTCTCGTCCTCACCCTGCGCTCGTTCGTCTTCACCGCCGCCGGAGCCCTGCTGGGGCTGTTGTCGCTGCACCCGGACCTGCTCGTGGTGGTCCTGCCGCCGCTGCTGGCGGGCCTGGCCCTGTTCCTGGCGACGCTGCGGCCCATGGCCGCGGCTCAGCGGCGTGCCCTGGCGGCCGACGAGGCGCTGGGCGACCACGCGACCCGCGCACGAGCGGCGCTGCGCGACCTCACGGCCTGCGGAACCGGGCCCGAGACGGCGCGGCGCGGCGCGGAACTGGTCGCCGACGCCGCCGCGTCGGCCCGGGTCCTGGCCCGCTGGGCGGCGGTGCGCACGGCGGCGCTCGGTGTCGCGGGCCACCTGCCCGTCCTGATGCTGCTGGTGACCGTGCCGTGGCTGCGCGGCCGGGGCGTGACGGCGGGGGCGCTGCTGGGGGCCTTCACCTATCTCGCCCAGTCGCTGCTGCCCGCCGTGCACACGCTGATGACCGCGCTCGGTGCGGCCGGGTCCCGGCTGCTGGTCGTCGTGGACCGGATCACCGGCCCGGCACCGCCGGCGCCCGCGTCCCCGGCCGCGGGTCTCCCGGCGGCGGCCGGCGCCGTCCCGCCGGCGGACCGCGGAACGTCCGCGGCCCCGGTCGCGGGCCGCGGCTCCCCCTCCGCGGCCGAGGACGTGCCGCGGTCCGCCCGTGCCGCGCGCTCCGGCCCTCCCACGGCTCGCCGGCCGGGCCCTGCGGTGGAGTTCCGGGCGGTGACCCTGTCCTACGGCGTCCGTGCGGAGCCCGTCCTCGACTCCCTCGACCTGTGCGTCGCCCCGGGCGAGCACATCGCCGTCGTCGGGCCGAGCGGCATCGGGAAGTCCACGCTCACCCGCCTCGTCGCGGGCATGCTCGCGCCCAGCAGTGGCGAGGTGCGGGTGGCCGGCCGACCGGTCGCCGGACGCACCGCCGCCGAGCTCGGCGCCCTGCGCGCGCTGGTTCCCCAGGAGGCGTACGTCTTCGCCGGCACGGTGGGCGAGAACCTCACCTATCTGCGACCGGACGCGTGCCGGGCCGACGTCGACGCCGCCGTCCGCGACCTCGCCCTCCGGCCGCTGGTCGAGCGCCTGGGCGGGCTGGACGCACCGCTGCGGCCGGACGAGCTGTCCCAGGGCGAGCGGCAGCTCGTCGCGCTGGCGCGCGCCCATCTGTCGGCCGCCCCCCTGCTGCTGCTCGACGAGGCGACCTGCCACCTGGACCCGGCGTCGGAGGCGCGGGCGGAGGAGGCCCTCGCGCGGCGGCCGGGGACGCTGCTGGTGGTGGCACACCGCCTGTCGTCCGCCGTCCGGGCGGACCGGGTGCTGGTGCTGGACGGTGTGCGGACGGTGTGCGGCACGCACCAGGAGGTGCTGGCCCGTTCCTCCCTCTACCGTGACCTGACGGGCCACTGGAACGGCGGCCGGCACCGCGAGCCGTGACCGCCGCCCGTCGTGCGGGGCGCGGCGCGTCTCCCGCGCCGCGCCCCGGTCAGGTCCAGCCGCCGCTCTGGACTATGCGGATCGCGTCCACCCGGTTGCGCGCCCCCACCTTCCGTATCGCCGTGGCCATGTAGTTGCGGACGGTGCCCCGCGACAGGTGCAGCCGGGCCGCTATCTCGGCCACCGGCGCCCCCTGGGCGGCCAGGGACAGGACGCTCAGTTCACGGGTGGTCAGGGGCATCCGGGCCCCCTTGAGCAGGGCCACGGTGAGCGTCTCGTCGAGGAACCGCTCGCCCTGGGCGACCGTGTGCACCGCGGTGATCAGCCGCTGGGCGGAGGCGTTCTTGTCCACGAGACCGAGCGCCCCGCCGTCGAAGGCCCTGTGGAGCACCCCCGGTCGTTCCGGGGTCGCCAGGACCACGAGCCGGTCTCCGCACAGCGCCCTGAAGGGCGCGCCCCACTCATCGCCCGCCCCCTCCAGGCGGTCCCCGTCGACGACGCACACGTCCATCGGCCCCGCCCGGTGGTCCGGTGCGTCGGTGCGGGGACACAGGGACGAGACCTCCAGGGTCTCGTCGGATCTGAGCAGTTGTACCAATGCCGAACGAAGGAGCCCCTCGTCGTGCACCACGAGCACCCGAACCATTCTCATCCCGCCCCTCTTTCACCGGCCGTTTCATCGGCCGGCCGAACGCCCTCCCCGGGCCAACGGGCCAAGTGCCCTCTTCCACGTCACGGGAACACGGGCCCTGCGGACGGGACAGACGCACCGGTACCAACAGGCCGTTTTCCACGCCCCGAACGAGCGGGAAAGCCGTGTGCGGCCGCGCGGAAAAGGCGAAGACCCATGGGGCGGAAGGGCGGGGTCCGTGCATCGGCGACCGGACGGTGCGGGCACCGTGTCCCCCGGCCACCGGACGGATGCCTGGCCGGAGCGGCGCGCGACCGCCGCACGGGACCGCCCGCGGTGCGGCGGGGCGCGTGCGAGGGACGCTCCGTCCGGCCGGGACCCGGCCGGAAAGAGACGTCATCCAATCTGGCGTGAAATGCACCGGTCCATCTTGCGCGCCGGCGTTTCCCGCCTCGTCCGCGTACCGGTCAGTCGACCGCCGGGCCGGCCTTCTCGGTGCCGGACAGCCGGGCCAGGAACCGGTGGCAGCGGGCCGCACGCTCCGCGTCCTGTGCCATGACGGTCCGGAAGAAGTCGGCGATCTCCTCCTCGTTCGCGTTCTCCGCGTCGCGTACGTACTGGCCGTAATCGTGCCCCGCCTTCAGCGAGTGGTACTGGACGGAGATGAGGTCGTACACGAGGTCGCTGAATCCCGTCTCACCCGTCGCCATGAGTCCTCCCGGGGTGTGTGAGGAACGGATCGAGGACCGGGTATCCGCCCTTCGCGGGTGAAACCGGCGCGGCGACCGGGCGGGCGCGGACGCGGGGAGGGCGGGGTTCCCCAGGCGGACCGAGGTCGCGGGCGGCCTCGATGCCCGGGGAACGCCGTCGCGTCGGTCCCCGGGGGCGCTGCCGCGGACTCCGCACGACGTTCTCGACCCGGCCCCCCGGAGGAGGCCGCCCGCGAAGAGCGCCGGCCGGCCCTCCCGTCCCTTCCGCGTCCTCACGTCTTCACGTCTTCGCGGCCTCACGTCCTCGCGGCCTCACGTCCTCCACCGGTGGCTGCCCTCCCCGGGAAACCGATGCGTGCCCGGGCCCGTCCTGAAGGACGAGGTCGAGTGGACGGGAAGCCATGGCGGATCGGGTGGACAGCGGTACGGCGCCGACGGTGCGGACGGCACCGCGCCGGTGGGTGGAGCGGTGGGCTCCGGGCGGGGGCGACACGAAGGGGACGCGGGGCCGGCCGGTCCGGACGCGGGGGCGGGTGATCGCCGCGCTCGCGGTGGTGACCGCCGGGCTCCTGGCCCTCCACCGGGTGGTGCCCAACTCCGTGGGCCGCGCGGGCAGTCTGCTGGAATCGTTCCTGCCGTGGCTGGGGCTCGTGGTCGTGGGGCTGCTCGGCACGGCGCTGCTGCGCCGTTCCGCGACGGCGCTGGTGGCCCTGCTCCTGCCGGTCGCGGCCTGGACGTACCTCTTCGGCGGGCTGCTGCTGCCCGGGGCCGGGCCGGGCACGCGCGACCTGGTCGTGGTGCAGCACAACGTCAGCGACGAGAACCCCGACCCGGCGGGCACGGCCCGCGCCCTGGCCGCCGCCCGGCCCGATCTCCTCGCGCTGCAGGAGCTGGTGCCCCGGGCCCTGCCGGTCTACGAGAGGACTCTCGCCGCGCACTACCCGTACCACGCGGTCCGGGGCACCGTCGGGCTCTGGTCGAGGTATCCGCTCGCCGATGCCCGGCCGCTGGACATCAGGCCCCGCGGGATCACCGGGTTCTGGGAGCGCGGGCTGCGCGCCGTGGTCCGCACGCCGCACGGCGACGTCGCGGCGTACGTCGCGCATCTGCCCTCGGTCCGCGTCGGGGCGGGCGGCCTCGCGTCCTCCCGGCGCGACGAGAGCGCCGGTCTGCTGGGCGAGGCCCTCGCCGCCGAGGACCTCGAGACCGTCGTCCTGCTGGGAGACCTGAACGGCACCGTCGACGACCGCGGTCTGGCGCCCGTGACCTCACGGATGAACGTGGCCGAGCGGGGTTTCGCCTTCAGCTTCCCGGCCGCCTTCCCCCTGGTCCGGATCGACCAGGTCATGGCCCGCTCGGCGACCGTCGGCCGCATCCGTGCCCTGCCCGCCACCGGCAGCGACCACCTGCCGGTGGCGGCGCGGATCGCGCTCGACTGACGAACCGGCTGAAAGAACGGCCCCGTTCGTCCGCTTCCGCGTGCGTACCACGTCCGTCCGCCTCCGCGTGCGCGCCACGCCCCCCGGCCGTCGGTGCGGCTCCCGCCCGCCGGGGCTTCACCGGTGCCCCCCGGGGAGACCGGCCGGGACGGCGGTCGCCGCACGGTGCCGACGGCGAAAACACCTTGCCGGTGCCCACCGGTCGCGAGAGCATCCGGTGCGTGGAAGAGCCTGCCGACATCCTGCGCTGCGAGCGGGTGGAACTGCGCCGGTGGCGCACGGGCGACCTCGACGCCCTGGAACGCATGATCCGCGAGTCCCTGGAGCATCTCGTGCCGTGGATGCCCTGGGCCTCCGACCCGCCCGACCGGCAGCAGCTTGCCGATTTCCTCGCCCGGAACCAGGAGCAGTGGCGGACCGGGGAGGCCTACGCCTACGCCATCACCTCGGACGGGGCGATGGTGGGAAGCTGCGGGCTCTACCGCCGCGTCGGCGCGGGCGGACTCGACATCGGCTACTGGCTCCACCCCCACTGGACCGGACGGGGGCTGGCCACGGCGGCCGCGGCGGCTCTGGCCCGGCAGGGCCTCCGGCTGCCGGGCGTCGACCGCGTCGAGATCCGCCACGACGCCGCCAACCCGGCCAGCGGGGCCGTCGCCCGCCGCCTGGGGTTCGTGGAGGTCGGGCGCGCGCCGGTCTCCGCGGGACCGATCGCGCCCGCGGAGATGGGGATCGAGGTCGTCTGCCGGATGACCGCGGACCGGTGGACGGCCGGGACGGCCGTGCGGACCCGCCGAGCGGGCTGAACGGCCGCGGGGCCGGTGCGACGTGGACGGTCCGCACCGGTCCGCCCCGCGCGCCGCGACCGCCGGCGTCCACGCCCGGCGTCCACGACCCGTGTTCACGGCCGCGGATTGACGCGGTGCCACCGCGGACGCGCGTCGCCGCCGCGGCGTCCGGCGACGGACGCGCAGCGCGGGCACTGGCGCCGAACCCGGTCCGCCGCGCCCCCGGACTCCGGGAAGGTGTCCGGCCAGGAGACGTGCGGGAACCGGATCAGCCGCGAGCGGCTGAGGGACAGCCCGCAGACGGTCTGGTTCAGGCCCGGCTCCCAGGCGTGGACCTCACCGGCGGGCAGCCTGCGCCGGCCCTCCTCCTCGTCGGTCCACTGCCCGGAGGCGGCCACCGCGTACTGCTTCGGGCGAGGCATGTCGTCGTACCGGTCCGGGTCAGCCGGCCGCGTTGTCGACGCGCAGCCGCACCTGCTCCTCCAGTCGCCGGAGACTGGTGTCCAGGGCGTCGCGCACGACCTGCTCGCCCGGGTCGTGGCTGTCGTCGAAGAAGGA
Source organism: Streptomyces viridosporus (assembly GCF_002078235.1). Classification (GTDB taxonomy): domain Bacteria; phylum Actinomycetota; class Actinomycetes; order Streptomycetales; family Streptomycetaceae; genus Streptomyces; species Streptomyces viridosporus. The sequence goes on along the minus strand of NZ_MSGP01000298.1, from coordinate 10,312 downwards.
CAGGTGCACCGTGACCTCGCTGGCTCCGCTGTCGATGCCGGCGACCTGGAGCCAGCCGGTGTAGTCGCCCTGGTCGCGCGTGCCCCATTCGAGCCGCATCTGGTCCCGCCGGGCGCGCAGCAGGGCGGTCGTGTCCTCGTCGAAGCGGTCCTCGTGCACGGTGACGGCGGGCAGGTCCTCGGCGTGCAGGTGCAGGGCTTCCGGAAGCCAGCTGCTCATCTGGTCGACGTTGGCCGCCTGGTCGAAGACGTGCTCCGGCGCGGCGGGCATCGTGCGTGAGTGTTCGTACTCGGTCATTGCGGTACCGCTCCTCGGTGCGGGGGTGGAACGGCGGGCGGAGTGGTCGGCGCCTTCGAGGGAGCTCTGCGGATCGATCGGTCGACACCGGCCAGGGAAGCCTCCCGTCCCGGGAGGGCGCGGCGGACCCGCGCCGGGACGTCTCGGGTACCCAGGGCAGCGGGATGGATGGCCCCGAACGGGCCTCGGAAGAAAGATCTCCTCCGGGCGGGGGCCGAGCGGGCCGGTCCTTCGGTACCGGTGCGGCGCGGCTCTCGGCCGCCGCCCGGGCCGCGCTCGTCCCCGTGGGCCGGGCGGGGGCCCGGCGACCGATGACTTTGCCGGCCCCCGCCCGTCTACAGATGCGACGGATCCCGACCGGCACGAGGCGGAGGACAACGACATGAGCACCGAGCCGACCACCACGGACGACGGCTTCTCCTACACGCTGACCAGGACGCTGGACGCCCCCGCGGACACGGTGTGGCAGGCCTGGACCACTCCCGGGCACTACGCCCGGTGGGCCCACGCCGTCCCCGGCTCCGTCGAGATGGACGTACGGCCGGGCGGCGTGTGGAAGTCCACGATGCTCACCCCCGACGGCGGCCGGTTCCCGCTGACCGGCTCCTACCTCGAGGTCGACGAGAACCGTCTGCTGGTGCTCGGCATGGACGTCCCCGGCAAGCCCGAACCCACCACGATGAGCATGGAGCTCGCCGAGGAGGACGGCCGGCGGACGCGGATCGTGCTCCGCCAGACGTGCGACACGGCGCAGGAGCGCGACATGGCCGAGCAGGGCAGCACCATGCTCCTCGACGGCCTGGTCGCCTTCCTCGCCGAGGACCCGACCGGCTGAGCCCTCCCGGGACACCGGCCGGCGAGACGGTGCGGGTGAGGTGCCGCGGCACCTCACCCGCACCGCCATCCCGCGTGGTCGGGTCCGCCCGGTGGTGCGACGCTGGGGTGGACAAGGTGTCCGAGGACCAGAACCCGGGAGGGAGACCGATGGGACGGGACGTCCCGGCGCTCACCTTCACCCGCGAGGACCGCCGCCGCTACCGGATCAAAATGCAGGAGTGCCTCGAGGCGTTCGCCCAGATGCTGCGCGATTCGCGGTTCGAGTCCGCGCGGCCCCAGGTGGGGCTCGAGATCGAACTGAACCTGGTCGACGAACGGGCCGAGCCCGCGATGCGCAACACCGACGCGCTCGAGGCGATCGCGGACCCGGCCTGGTCCACGGAGCTGGGCCGGTTCAACCTCGAGATCAACATTCCGCCGCGCCGTCTGACGGCGGGCGGACCCGACTCCTGGGAGTCCGAGATCCGCGACGCGCTGAACCACGCGGACCGGCGCGCCCGGTCCGTCGGCGCGCACCTGATCATGACGGGCATCCTCCCCACCCTGCGGCAGGAGGACGTCGGCGAGTCCGCGCTGTCGGAGAACCCCCGCTACCGGCTGCTCAACGACCAGGTCTTCGCGGCGCGCGGCGAGGACCTGCACATCGAGGTGGACGGCGTCGACCGGTTGCGGACCTACGCGGACACGATCACCCCGGAGGCCGCGTGCACCAGCACGCAGTTCCACCTCCAGGTGTCCCCGGAGCAGTTCGCCGACTACTGGAACGCGGCGCAGGCGATCGCCGGGGTCCAGGTCGCCCTGGCGGCCAACTCGCCCTTCCTGTTCGGCAAGGAACTGTGGCACGAGACCCGGATCCCGCTGTTCGAACAGGCCACCGACACCCGTTCGCAGGAGATCAAGGTGCAGGGGGTACGGCCCCGGGTGTGGTTCGGGGAGCGCTGGATCACCAGCGTCTTCGACCTCTTCGAGGAGAACCTGCGCTACTTCCCGGCCCTGCTCCCCCTGTGCGACGACCAGGACCCCGCGGAGACCCTGAACCGGGGCGACGTCCCGGAACTGGGCGAACTCACCCTGCACAACGGCACGATCTACCGCTGGAACCGCCCGGTCTACGCCATCGCCCACGACAAACCCCACGTGCGGGTGGAGAACCGTGTGCTGCCGGCCGGCCCGACCGTCGCCGACACGCTCGCCAACGGCGCCTTCTACTACGGGCTCACCCGCGCCCTGGTGGAGGAGGACCGCCCCGTGTGGTCACGGATGTCCTTCTCGGCCGCCGAGGAGAACCTGCACACGGCGGCGCGGCACGGCATCGACGCCCGGCTGTACTGGCCCGACATGGGCGAGGTACCGGCGGCCGAGCTGGTCCTGCGGCGGCTGTTGCCGCTGGCGCACCGCGGGCTGGAGCGCTCCGGCATGGACGAGGCCTGGCGGGAGCCGCTGCTCGGGATCATCGAACAGCGGTGCGTCACCGGCCGCAACGGGGCCGTGTGGCAGAAGGAGATGTTCCACCACATCGACGCCACCGCCCACTGCGACCGCCACGAGGCCCTGCGGCGGATGACGCAGCAGTACATCGACTACATGCACCTCAACGCCCCGGTCCACACCTGGCCCGTGGACTGACCCGGGACGGTCTCCCCGCGTCGCTGCCGGCGGCGCG
>NZ_MSGP01000298.1:0-7470 GCF_002078235.1 Streptomyces viridosporus | reverse complement strand
CGCGCCGCCGGCAGCGACGCGCGCCCTCGGCGACTTCGGCGCGCCCGTGGCCCTTCAGGCGCCGCCGCCCACGCAGGCGGACGGAACTATCACTCTCACGAGTGATGAGCGGGATTCGTGTCGACGCTCGCGGCTCGGTATGTCCGACCATCGCAGACAGCCGGGCCGCCCCTCTCCGACGGCCAGAGCACCTCCGGAAAGGCCGTCGCCATGCGCATCCTGCTCATCGCCAGCGCTTACAACAGCCTCACGCAGCGGGTACACGCCGAGCTGCGCGACCGCGGGCACACCGTCGCCGTCGAGGTGACGCCCGGGAGCGACGACGTGGTCCGCGCCGTGGACCGGCACGCGCCCGACCTGGTCCTGGCGCCCATGCTGAAGACGGTCGTCCCCCGCGAGGTGTGGACGGCCCGGACGTGTCTGATCGTGCACCCCGGGCCGGTCGGCGACCGCGGCCCGTCCTCCCTCGACTGGGCGATCCACGAGGACGCCGGTGACTGGGGGGTCACCGTCCTCCAGGCCGAGGAGGAGATGGACGCGGGGCCCGTGTGGGCCACGGCGGCCTTTCCGGTGCCACGGGTGGCCAAGAGCGACCTGTACCGCAACGAGCTGTCCGACGCGGCCCTCGACGCCGTGCTGACGGCCGTCGAGCGGTTCGCCTCCGGCAGCTACTCCCCCGTCGACCAGCGCGACCTGCCGAGCGCGCCCGGCGCCCGGAGCCGTCCCCCGATGCGCCAGGAGACGCGCCGTATCGCCTGGGCCGACGATCCGACCGGGACGGTGCTGCGCACCCTGCGCGCCGCCGACTCCCAGCCCGGTGTCAGGGACGAACTGCTCGGCGGGGAGTGGTTCCTGCACGGCGGCCACCCCGAGCACCGCCTGCGCGGACGTCCCGGCGAGCTGCTGGCGACCCGGGCGGGCGCGATCTGCCGGGCCACGACGGACGGCGCGGTGTGGATCCCGGAACTGCGGGCCCGGACCGGTCCCGGCGCCGCACGCGCCTGCAAGCTGCCCGCCGTGCTCGCCCTGGCCGGACGCATGCCGGACCTGCCGGAGCTGCCCGCGCCCGTCCTGTGCCCCGACTCCGCCGCCACCTGGTCGGACATCCGGTACCGGGAGGAGGGCCCGGTGGGGGTGCTGTCGTTCTCCTTCCCCGGCGGCGCGATGTCCACCGACCACTGCCGACGGCTGCTGGACGCCTACCGGGCGGCCTGTGAGCGGCCCACCGAGGTGCTGGTGCTCGGGGGCGCGCGGGACTTCTTCTCCAACGGCATCCACCTCGGCGTCATCGAGGCGGCGCCCGACCCCGCCGTGGAGTCCTGGGCCAACATCAACGCCATGGACGACCTCGTCGAGGCCGTCCTGACCACCACCGACCGTCTCGTCGTCGGCGCGATCGGCGGGAACGCGGCGGCCGGCGGCGTCATGCTGGCGCTGGCCGCCGACGAGGTGTGGTGCCGCTCCGGCTCCGTGCTCAACCCGCACTACCGGCTCATGGGCCTGTACGGGTCCGAGTACTGGACGTACAGCCTGCCGCGTCGGGTGGGCGCCGCGACGGCACGGCGGCTCACCGAGGACGCGCTGCCGCTCAGCGGCGAACGGGCCCGGGACATCGGTCTGGTCGACCGGGTGATCGCGTGCGCTCCCGCGGACTTCACCGCCGAGGTCACCCGGCTGGCCCACCGCTGGGCCGGCTCCTCCGGGGCGCGGTCGCGCCTCGCCGCGAAGAAGGCCGAGTCCGAGCACCGGGAGGCCGTCACCCCGTTGGCCGCGGTACGGGAGCGCGAGCTCGCGCACATGCACAGGATCTTCTTCGACCCCGACGCGCCCTACCACGCGCTGCGCCGGGCCTTCGTGCGCAAGGAACGAACGTCGTGACCACCGAGGGGAGCCCCATGACCACCGGCACGCCGCGCCCGCACACCCTGGTCGCCGGGGTCGGCAACATCTTCCTCGGCGACGACGGCTTCGGCGTCGAGGTGGCCCGCCGCCTGGCCGGGCAGCCGCTGCCGGAAGGCGTCGAGGTCGCCGACGTCGGCATCCGCGGCGTCCACCTGGCCTACCAGCTCCTCGACGGGTACGACACGCTCGTCGTCCTCGACGCGACGGCGCGGGGAGGGGAACCGGGCACGCTGTACCTGATCGACGCGGCGGAGCCCGCCGACGGGCGACCGCCGGGCGGCCTCGCCCTGGACGGCCACCGCATGTCGCCCGACGCGGTGCTCGCCCTGCTCGGCACCCTGTGCGCGGGCACCGGCGCCGTGCCGCCGCGGCGCACGTGGCTCGTGGGCTGCGAGCCCGGCACCGTCGAGGAGGGCGTCGGCCTCAGCCCGCGGGTGGCCGCCGCGGTGCCCGAGGCGGTGCGCATGGTCACCGACCTGGTCCGCGACGAGGCCGCCGTCCGACCGCGGACCGCCGCCGCGACCGCCCCGGCCGGCGTGCACCGAACGAGCTATGCGCCCCCTCCCTCCCGGCGTGCCGGTCCGACCGCCGGCCCGGCCCCGCCTCTAATGGGCGCGAGAACCACCCCCGGCCAGGACGGAGCGGCGATGCACGAGATGTCCGTCGCCCTGTCGGTCGTGGACCACGTCGAGCAGGCGGCGCGGCCCGACGGCGCGCACGGGGTGCGCCGGGTCCACGTCGAGATCGGCGAACTCGCCGGAGTCGTTCCCGACGCACTCGCGTTCTGCTTCGAGCTCGCCTGCTCCGGCACGGTCCTGGAGGGGGCCGAACTGGTCACCCGGTTCCTCCCCGGCCGGGCCTCCTGCGCACCGTGCGGGCGGGCCTGGGACACGGGGATGCCGCCCGACATGACCTGCGCCGCCTGCCGCAGGGGGGCCACCGAACTGCTCTCGGGCCGCGAGCTGCGGATCACCGAGGTGCACTGGTCCGCGGAGCCCGCCGTGCCCGATCCCGGCCCGGCACCACACCCCGAGGAGAGCAGATGATGTGCCGCACAGTCGACCTCCGACAGGCCGTGCTCGCCAAGAACACGATGGCGGCACGCGTCCTGCGCACCGAGCTGACGGCCCGGGGCACGACGGTCGTCAACCTCCTGTCGAGTCCCGGCAGCGGGAAGACAGCGCTGCTGGAGCGTGAACTGCTGCTGGCGCGGGAGCGCGGCGTCGCGACCGCGGCCCTCACCGCGGACCTCGCCACCGAGAACGACGCCACCCGCCTGGCCCGTTCGGGCGTCCCCGTCAAACAGGTGCTCACCGACGGGCTGTGCCATCTGGAGGCGGACATGCTCGCCGGGCACCTGCACGACTGGCTGCCCGACGCCACCCGGCTGCTCTTCGTGGAGAACGTGGGCAACCTCGTCTGCCCGGCCTCCTACGACCTGGGCGAGTCCCTGCGGGTCGTCCTGGCGTCCGTCACGGAGGGCGAGGACAAGCCGCTGAAGTACCCCACCGCCTTCGGCCTGGCGCAGCTGGTGCTCGTCACCAAGTCCGACCTGGCCGGACCGGCCGCGTTCGACGAGGCCGCCTTCCGCTCCCACGTGGAGCGGGTCAACCCGGGCGTGGACGTGGTGCTCACCTCCGTACGGACCGGCGAGGGCGCCGGTGTGCTGGTGGACCGGGCGCTGGCGGCCGCCGAGGGGGAGGCAGTCCACACGCCGGTGATGGCACGGGCCCGGGCGTGAGCACCGCTCCCGGCGTCCGTCCCGGGCCGGCCCGGGACGCCCCTCCCGTGCGGCGCGCCCGTGTCGTCGTACGGGGCGTGGTGCAGGGCGTGGGCTTCCGCCCCTACGTGTACGGGCTCGCGACGGATCTCCGGCTGGCGGGGCACGTGACCAACACCGGGGAGGGCGTGGTGGTGGAGGTCGAGGGGGCCCCTTCGGCCGTCGACCGGTTCTGCGCGCGTCTCGTGCCCGGTGCGCCGCCCCTCGCGAGGGTGGAGTCGGTGGAGACGGCGGAGGTGCCCGCGACGCGGGAGAGCGGCTTCGGCATCGTCGCGTCCCGCGCCGGCGGCCCGGTGCGCACGCTCGTGCCGCCGGACACCGCGACCTGCCGCGACTGCCTGGCCGAACTCGGTGACGCCACGGACCGGCGCCACGGCCATCCCTTCATCACGTGCACGCACTGCGGGCCGCGTTTCACCATCGTCACCGGTCTGCCGTACGACCGTGAGCACACCACGATGGCGGGGTTCCCCCTGTGCCCCGACTGCGCCCGCGAGTACCACGATCCGGGTGACCGCCGCTTCCACGCGCAGCCGGTCGCCTGTCCCTCCTGCGGTCCGCGCCTGCGGCTCGTGCCGGGCCCCGGCGCGGCCGGCGTGCCGCTGCCCGCCGACCCGATCGGTGCGGCGCGTTCGCTGCTCGCCGCTGGTGCCGTACTCGCCGTCAAGGGCATCGGCGGCTACCACCTGGCCTGTGACGCCACCCTGCCGCGGGCGGTCGCCACGCTGCGGCGCCGCAAGGCCCGCGGGGACAAGCCGTTCGCGCTGATGGCCCGGGACGTCGGGGACGTCGAGCACCTGGTCCACCTCGGCCCGGCCGAACGGGAACTGCTGACCGGGCGGGTGCGGCCCGTCGTCCTGCTGCGGCGGCGGGCCGGCGTCCGTCCGGTCCCCGGGGCGCCCCTTCCCGCCGACTCCGTCGCGCCGGGCAGCCCCGACCTCGGCGTCATGCTGCCGTACACCCCCGTGCACCACTTGCTGCTGGGGACGACGGAGCCGGACCCGGCGGCGCCCCGGCTGCTGGTGATGACGAGCGGCAACGTGTCCGGGGAGCCCATCGTCACGGACGACGACGAGGCCCTGGAGCGGCTGGCCGGGCTGGCCGACGCGTGGCTGACGCACGACCGCCCCGTCCAGGTGCCGTGCGACGACTCCGTCGTCCGCGTCTGCGACGGCGAACCGCTGGTGCTGCGCCGCTCGCGCGGTTACGCGCCGCTGCCGGTCGCGCTGCCCGTGCCGGTGGTCCCGGCGCTCGCGGTCGGGGGCGACCTGAAGAACGTCTTCTGTCTCGGGCAGGGCGACCGGGCCTGGCTGTCCGCCCATGTCGGGGACATGGACGACCTGGCCACCCAGCAGGCGTTCGGCCGTGCCGAGCGGCACCTGGAGTCCGTGACCGGCGTGCGGCCGACGCTGCTGGCCGCCGACGCCCATCCCGGGTACCGGTCGGGGGCGTGGGCACGGCGGCACGCCGGCGGCCGCCCCGTGGTCCGGGTGCAGCACCATCACGCCCACATCGCCTCGGTACTGGCCGAGAACGGGGTCGCGGAGGGCACGCGCGTGATCGGGGTCGCCTTCGACGGCACCGGGCACGGGGACGACGGTGCCGTGTGGGGCGGCGAGTTCCTGCTCGCGGACTACGACGGGTTCCACCGGTTCGCGCACCTGGCCTACGCACCGCTGCCCGGCGGCGACGCGGCGGTGCGCCGGCCGTACCGGATGGCGCTGGCGCACCTGCATGCGGCGGGCATCGCCCCCGCCCCGGACCTGCCGTGCACCTCCGCCTGCCCGGAATCCGAACTCCCCGTGCTGCGAGCCCAGTTGACCCGAGGGCTGAACTGCGTGCCGACCTCCAGCATGGGCCGTCTCTTCGACGCGGTCTCGTCCCTGGCGGGGGTGTGCCACCGCGCGGGCTACGAGGCCCAGGCCGCCGTCGAGCTGGAAGCGGCGGCGGTGGCGGCCGGTGACGAGGCGGAGGATCCGCGCTACGTCTTCCGCCTGTCCGGCCGTCGGGGGCCGGGGGCCGGGCCGTCGACCGCCGACCCGGGGCCGCTGCTGACGGCGGTCGTCGAGGACGTACGGGCGGGGGTTCCGGCGGCGGTGATCGCCGCCCGCTTCCACCGGGCCGTCGCCCGGCTGGTGTGGACGGTGTGCGTCGCGGCGCGCGAGGCGGCCGGTCTGCGGACGGTGGCCCTGACCGGCGGCGTGTTCTCCAACGTGCTGCTGGCCTCAGCCTGTGCCCGCGAGCTGCGGGCGACCGGTTTCACCGTGCTGCGCCACCGGGACGTCCCGCCGAACGACGGCGGCCTCGCCCTCGGTCAGTTGGTCGTGGCGGCCCGGGCGGCAGCCGGACCCGATGACGGGCGCGGGCCCCGCCCGCGCGACAAGTGAGGAGAACCGCATGTGTCTGGCGGTACCCGGCAAGGTGCTGGGCGTCGAGGAACGGGACGGCATCCGCATGGCCGCCGTCGATTTCGGCGGAGTGGTCAAGGAGGTGTGTCTGGAGTACCTGCCCGACCTGCAGGTCGGTGAGTACGCCATCGTCCACGTCGGCTTCGCCCTGCAGCGGCTGGACGAGGAGTCGGCCCGCCGGACCCTGGAGCTGTTCGAGGACCTCGGCATGCTGCAGGAGGAGTTCGGCGACCCGTGGGAACAGGCCGCGCAGGTCGGCGACGACCGCGGCCGGGAGGTGCGGTGATGAAGTACATCGACGAGTTCCAGGACCCCGAGCTGGCGGCGCGCCTGCTCGACGACATCAGGGCCTCGGTGACCAGGCCGTGGGCGCTCATGGAGGTGTGCGGCGGCCAGACCCACAGCATCATCCGGCACGGCATCGACCAACTGCTGCCGGACGAGGTGGAGTTGATCCACGGACCGGGCTGTCCGGTCTGTGTGACGCCGCTGGAGGTGATCGACAAGGCGCTGGCGATCGCCTCGCGGCCCGAGGTCGTCTTCTGCTCCTTCGGCGACATGCTGCGGGTTCCGGGCACGGGCCGCGACCTGTTCCAGGTCCGGGGGGAGGGCGGCGACGTCCGCGTGGTGTACTCCCCGCTCGACGCGCTGCGGATCGCGGAGGAGAACCCGGACCGGGAGGTCGTCTTCTTCGGCATCGGCTTCGAGACCACGGCGCCGCCCAACGCGATGACGGTGCACCAGGCCCGCAGGCGCGGCATCCGCAACTTCAGCCTGCTGGTCTCGCACGTCCGGGTCCCACCCGCGATCGAGGCGATCATGCAGTCGCCGGACTGCCGCGTCCAGGGGTTCCTGGCCGCCGGACACGTGTGCAGCGTGATGGGCACGCAGGAGTACCCGGAGCTCGCCGAGCGGTTCCGGGTGCCCATCGTGGTGACCGGGTTCGAGCCGCTGGACATCCTGGAGGGCGTGCGGCGGACCGTACGGCAGTTGGAGAGGGGCGAGCACACGGTCGACAACGCCTACCCGCGCGCGGTGCCCGCCGAGGGCAATCCCGCCGCGCGGGCCGTGCTGGACGACGTCTTCGAGGTCGCCGACCGCGCCTGGCGCGGCATCGGGGTCATCCCCGACAGCGGCTGGCGCCTGTCGGAGCGGTACCGGGACTACGACGCCGAGCACCGCTTCCGGGTGGAGGACATCGCCACGCTGGAGCCGGCCGAGTGCCGCAGCGGCGAGGTGCTGCAGGGGCTGCTGAAACCCCACGAGTGCGAGGCCTTCGGGACGGCGTGCACTCCGCGCACCCCGCTGGGGGCCACCATGGTGTCCAGTGAGGGCGCCTGCGCCGCGTACTACCTGTACCGGCGGCTGGACCTGCCGGCC
>NZ_MSGP01000297.1 GCF_002078235.1 Streptomyces viridosporus | reverse complement strand
CCGCCGGCCCGGATCGCGGGCGGCGGGGGACGCGGAGCCGGAGTGCGCGGGGCCTCAGGCGGCGGGGGAGTCGAGCAGCCGGGTGGGCGTCACCCGGTGGGTCAGTACCGGGAGCAGGTCGGCGACCCGGTGCGGGCGGTGGGCCGCGATCCCGGGCGGTGCCGGAGCCAGCGGGACGAGCAGGTCGGTGGCGGCCGGATGTCCGGTGGCCGCGTCCGCGGTGGGGTCGCCGTGCAGCCAGAGCGTCAGCATGTAGAGCCCGGGCACCGACAGCAGCCGGGGCTGGTACGGCTGCGTCAGGGCCTCGGCCTGGCGCAGCGCGAGCTCGGTGGAGGCGACGTAGGGGCCCTCGAAGAAGCGGGAGAAGGTCCAGCCGTCGGGGGTGAGCACGGTGTCCGCGGCGGCCACGGCGCGATCGCCGCAGCGGATCAGGAAGCGCCACCCGGCCAGACGCGTCGCGGACACGTCCTCGGTGGCGATCCGGTCCAGGACGTGCACGGGCAGGGGCAGCTCGGGCGAGGCCGGTCCCCGCGCGCCGAGCAGGGAGGGGGTTCGGGCTTCACGGACCGCGGTCGGGGAGGAGAGCGCGGTGAGGACGGAACGCAGGGCGGGCGCGGGAGCCGGCGGGACATGCAGCGGCATGGTGGGTCGCCTCTCATTCGAAGGCACGGTGGCGCGAGGGCGGGGCGTGGCGGTGCGGACGGCGCTGTCAGCTCGCGAAGGTCAGAGAGGCGGGGCCGGGGGCTGAGCGCGAGAGGTGGGGGTGAGGTCTGCCGCCACATCACCTCGTCGGCTGGATCGCTCGACCGTGGGCGCCAACCTTCTCTGCCTTGTGCACGAAGTTTATACGACGCCCGTTCAAAATATGTTTCGCCTAGCTGTTTTCGGCTCGCGAAACAAGGGTACTTCCGGCCGATGAAATGCGAAAACCATCCCGATTTCAGGAGGGGTGCGCGACGGTGACCTCGGAAAACGACCGCGGAGTGGTCGGCTCATTGCCGTCGGCGTTTTTCACGAGTTCGCAGCGGCCCCGTAACGTGCGTTGCGCGCCATGCCGCGTGAATGTGCCACTGGTCACAGTCGCCAGCGTAGCGGCCGATGAGTCCCTCCGGGGCGTTATCGATCGCATTGACGGGGCATCCTCCCTTGTGCACCGGGACCCCGGCGGCCGTTCTTCGGTCCGCCCATCCGAGGAGGGACGCTTCGATGGGGGAGAAGGTCGTGGCAGGTCAGTTCGACCTGTCCGATCGCCAGCGCTACCGCGACAAGCTCCACAGGTGTCTGACGGGCTTGGAGCGACTCCTGGCGGAGAAGCGATTCGACCGCCCCAAGAACCTCATGGGGCTGGAGATCGAATTGAATCTCGCGGGTGCCGACGGCATGCCGAGAATGTTGAATGCGCAAGTCCTCGAACGCATCGCGAGCCGGGATTTCCAGACGGAGCTCGCCATGTTCAACCTGGAAGTCAACATCGCTCCCCACCGCCTGGGCGGCCGGGTATTCGACCGGCTCGACGAGGAACTGCGCACCTCGCTCGGCTACGCCGACCGAAAAGCCGGAGAGGTCGACGCGGGCATCGTGATGATCGGCATCCTGCCGACGCTGGGCCGGGACGACCTGGTCTCCTCGAACCTCTCCGACGTCGACCGCTACACCCTGCTCAACGACCAGATCGTGGCCGCGCGCGGTGAGGACTTCAAGCTCGACATCGACGGGGTGGAGCGCCTCAGCTGCACCTCGAAGTCCATCGCGCCGGAGGCCGCCTGCACCTCCGTGCAGCTGCACCTCCAGGTCACCCCGGACCGCTTCGCCGACGTGTGGAACGCGGCGCAGGCCGTCGCCGCCGCCCAGATCGCCGTGGGCGCCAACTCCCCCTTCCTCTTCGGGCGCGAACTGTGGCGCGAGTCGAGGCCCCCGCTGTTCCAGCAGTCCACCGACACCCGCCCGCCCGAGCTCCAGGCCCAGGGGGTGCGGCCGCGCACCTGGTTCGGGGAGCGGTGGGTCACCTCGGCCTTCGACCTCTTCGAGGAGAACCTGCGCTACTTCCCGGCCCTGCTGCCGATCTGCGACGACGAGGACCCCCTCGAGGTGCTGGACCGGGGCGGCATCCCCACCCTCGCCGAACTCGTCCTGCACAACGGCACCATCTACCGGTGGAACCGCCCGGTCTACGGCATCGCCGACGGCGTCCCGCACCTGCGGGTGGAGAACCGCGTGCTGCCCGCCGGGCCCACCGTCACCGACGTCATCGCCAACGCGGCCTTCTACTACGGCATGGTCCGCGCCCTCGCCGAGGACAGCCGGCCGGTGTGGAGCCGGCTGCCCTTCGAGGCGGCCGCCGCCAACTTCGACGCCGCCTGCAAGGACGGCATCGACGCCCGCCTCACCTGGCCCCGGCGCGGCCGCTACGGCGGTACGGCCGAGGTGGACGCGGTCACCCTCGTGCGCGACGAACTGCTGCCGCTCGCCGAGGCCGGACTGGACGCGTGGGGGATCGAGCCCGCCGACCGCGACCTGTACCTCGGGGTGATCGAGGAGCGGTGCCGGCGCCGGGTGAACGGCGCGACCTGGCAGACCGCGACCTTCCACCGGGCCCTGGACCGGGGACTGGGCCGCGAGGCCGCGCTGGCCGCCACCACCCGCCGCTACCGCGAGCTGACGGAGCAGGGCGATCCGGTGCACACCTGGCCGGTGGGACTGCCGGAACCGGTGCCGACGGCCTGACCGCTGCGCCCGGCCCGCCGACCGGGCGCCCGGCCACTGCCCCCATACTGATCGGACCGATCGGTGATGTGGAGGCAGGTGTGCAGGCGGAGGCGGGCCCGGTGGCCGATTCGTACCCTGAGCGCAGGCTCTCGCGGACGACGCTCCGCAACGAGACGCTGCTCGTGCTCGCGCTCTCACTCGGCGCGAGCGGCGTCTCCGCGCTGATCAGTTTCCTCGGATCGGTCACCAGGCCGGGCGGTCTGAAGGACCAGGCGGCCACGCTCAACGCCTCGGCCGCGCCGGGCCGCCCCTGGCTGGACCTGGCCTGGCAGCTCTTCGGGATCACCACGGCGCTCGTCCCGGTGGCGCTCGTCGCGCACTTCCTGCTGCGCGAGGGGGCGGGGCTGCGCACCCTCGGGTTCGACCGCACCCGCCCCTGGTCCGACCTCGGCCGCGGAGCGGCGATCGCGGCGGTCATCGGCAGCAGCGGCATCGCCTTCTACCTGGCCATGCGCGGCCTCGGCTTCAACCTCACGGTGGTGCCGGAGGCGCTGCCCGAGGTGTGGTGGAAGTACCCCGTGCTGATCCTCTCGGCGATGGAGAACTCGATCCTCGAAGAGGTCGTCGTCGTCGGCTATCTGCTGCGCCGGCTGGACCAGTTGGGCTGGTCCCCGGGCGCCTCGCTGGCGGCCAGTTCGGTGCTGCGCGGCTCGTACCACCTCTACCAGGGCATCGGCGGCTTCATCGGGAACGTGGTCATGGGCGTGGTGTTCGTGTACCTGTACCGGCGCTGGGGCCGGGTGGGACCGCTGGTGGTCGCCCACACGCTGCTCGACATCGGGGCGTTCGTCGGTTACGCGCTGCTGGCGGGCAGGGTGGACTGGCTGCCGACGGCCTGAACGCCCGGGTGAGGGCCGGGCGAGGAATCGGGAGCGAGGGGCGTGCGGCCGTGCCGTACGCCCCTCGTCCTTCCGGTGCGCTTCCGCGCCCCGGTCCCGGTCCGGGCTCAGACGAGCAGTTCGCCCTCGATGACCGTCACCGCCCGCCCGCTCAGCAGGGTGCGCTCGCCGCGCACCTCCGTGCGGACCCGGCCGGAGCGCGGTGAGGCCTGGAGGCCGGTGAGGACGGAGCGGCCGAGGCGCTCGGACCAGTACGGGGCCAGGGCGGTGTGCGCGCTGCCGGTGACCGGGTCCTCGTCGACGCCGAGGTTCGGGAAGAAGCAGCGGGAGACGAAGTCGTAGCCCAGCGCGGGGTTCTCGGCGCGGGCGGTGGCGATGATGCCGCGCTCGGAGAGGGCGCCGAGCGCCTTGAGGTCGGGGCGCAGGGCGTGGACCGTGCGCTCGTCGGCGACCTCGACGAGCAGGTCCCCGATCTTCGGGCCGGTGTCGAACGCCGTGCGGGGCGCGGCGCCCAGCGCGTCGGCGACGCCCTCGGGGAGGTCCACCGGGGTGAGCGGGGCGGTGGGGAAGTCCAGCGTGAGGGAGCCGTCCTCGTCGGGGGTGGCGGCGAGGACGCCGCTGCGGGTGGCGAACCGCACCGGGCCCTTGTGCGCGCCGGTGGTGTGCAGGACGTGCGCGGTGGCCAGGGTGGCGTGGCCGCACATCGTGACCTCGGTGGTGGGGGTGAACCAGCGCAGGGCCCAGTCGGCCTCGCCGCCCGCCGGGAGCGGGTGGGCGAAGGCCGTCTCGGCGTGGTTGACCTCCAGCGCGACGTTCTGGAGCCAGGGGTCGTCCGGGAAGGCGTCGAGCAGCAGCACTCCGGTGGGGTTGCCGGCGAAGGGCCGGTCGGTGAAGGCGTCGACGATTCGAATGCGCATGCCCCGACCGTAAGGGCTGCGCGAAGCCGCAGGCCAAGGCCAATGTGCGGGGACTGGACCGGTTTCCGGGAGCTTCCGGAGCGGTGGTCCGGCGGCCCGGGAGGTTGCCCACCGAACCATCTCGATATATCGTTGAAGCATCGCGACAGATCAACGATGGAATGGAGTGGTTGCGATGCGCACCCATGGTTTCGAGCACGGACACCGTCACGGCGGTCCGCGCGGCGGCCGGGACGACTTCGACCGGCCGCGCGCGGCGTTCGGTCCCTTCGGTCCGGGCGGGCCCGGTGGTCCCTTCGGTCCGGGCTTCGGCCACGGCCCGTGGGGCGGGCGAGGGCGCGGCGGACCCAGGGGGAGGGCGCGGCGCGGTGACGTACGGGCCTCGATCCTGGCCCTGCTGAAGGACCGGCCGATGCACGGCTACGAGATGATCCAGGAGATCGCCGAGCGCAGCGGCGGGGCGTGGAAGCCCAGCCCCGGCTCGGTGTACCCCACCCTTCAGCTCCTGGAGGACGAAGGGCTGATCGTGAGCGAGAGCGAGGGCGGCAAGAAGCTGTTCTCCCTCACCGACACCGGTCGCGCGGCGGCCGACGAAGGCCCCGACGCCCCCTGGGAGGAAGCCTCCCGCGGCGTCGACTGGGAGGCGCTGGGCGAGATCCGGCAGGCCGGCTTCGGACTGATGGAGGCGTTCGGTCAGGTCTGGAAGACCGGCAGCAAGGAGCAGCGGGACAAGGCGCTCACCGTCATCAACGAGGCCCGCAAGAAGCTGTATCTGATCCTCGCCGACGAGGACTGACCGCGGCGGGCCCGAGGCCCGGTGCGGGCGAACGACCGCACCGGGCTCCGCCGTCGTGGGGCGTGCGGCAAGGCGGCGCGCGCGCTCGGGGGGAAACTCCCTGATCTCCTCCGCAAGGAGGAGATTTCGGCCCGGGGAGTCCACTTCCCGTGGGACGCGGAAATGCTTCCCGCCGGGGATGACCCGGGCCCGCGGGGCTGATGGGGTGGGGATGTGCAAGCCCCTATCCCCCGGCAGTCGGCCCCTGAGCCCCGAGAGCGGGGGGCCCACCGCGCGGACAACGATGCCAGGCTCGGTGCCGAGCTGGCAGCGGTGGTCACCGGTGCCCGCCGCAGAGCGGTCCGGGACGGGGACCGCCAGATCGACACCGCCCATCTGCTGCACTCGCTCCTGGAGTCCGACACCGAGGTGAGAGCCGTCTTCGGCGAGGGCCCGCACATCGCCCGGCTGCTCGGCTACCTGGTCCAGCGCAGCATCGGCTACGGCCTGCGCTGGCAGAGCGGCGTCGAGGACTCCGGCGACGTCCCCGTGGCCGCGGAGGTCGCGGGTTTCTCGCCGCTCGCCGCGGCCTGCATGGAGCGCGCCCACGAGCGCGCCGCCCGCCGCGGTGACGGTCCGGCACGTGGAGTGGACCTGCTCGCGGAGATCGCCGTGGAGCCGCAGGCGCGGGCCGTCGAGGTGCTCGAGCGCGCCGGTGTGGACACTCCCCGGCTGTCCGGCCGGATCGAGGCGCGGACCGACGGGCGGTACGGCGCACGGCCCGGGCGGTACGCCGCCGAGGACGGCGACCCGGCCCGCTGAGCGGCCACCGCGCCGTCCAGCCGATGGGACAGGTGCCATGGGGGGTGACGCTCCTGTCGGTGCCTGTCATCATGTGCCGGTGCATACCTCTGTCAGCACTCGGAGCACTCGTGGCAAAGGCGTCGGGCTCGGCCTCGCGCTGCTGTCCGCGGTGGCCTTCGGGGGATCCGGTGTCGCGGCCAAGCCGCTGATCGAGGCGGGGCTGGACCCGCTCCACGTCGTGTGGCTGCGGGTGACGGGCGCGGCGCTCGTCATGCTGCCGCTGGCGGTGCGTCACCGGGGATTGCTGCGCCGCCGTCCGGGACTGCTGGCCGGGTTCGGTCTGTTCGCCGTGGCCGGTGTCCAGGCCTGCTACTTCGCCGCCCTGTCCCGCATCCCCGTGGGCGTCGCGCTGCTGGTCGAGTACCTGGCGCCCGCGCTGGTGCTCGGCTGGGTGCGGTTCGTGCAGCGGCGCCCGGTGACCCGGGCCGCCGCGATCGGCGTGGTGCTGGCGGTGGGCGGGCTCGCCTGTGTCGTGGAGGTGTGGTCGGGCCTCGGCTTCGACGCCCTCGGGCTGCTGTTCGCACTCGGCGCCGCCTGCTGCCAGGTCGGCTACTTCGTCCTGTCCGACCAGGGCAGCGACGCCGGCGACGAGGCCCCCGACCCGCTCGGCGTGATCGCCTACGGCCTGCTCGTCGGCGCCGCGGTCCTGACCGTCGTCGCCCGCCCCTGGTCCATGGACTGGTCCGTGCTCGCGGGCAGCGCCGAGATGGACGGCACCCCGGTCGCCGCCTTCGTGCTGCTGGCGTGGATCGTCCTGGTCGCCACGGTCGTCGCGTACGTCACCGGCGTGCTCTCGGTGCGCCGGCTCTCGCCGCAGGTCGCGGGTGTCGTGGCCTGTCTCGAGGCGGTCATCGCCACCGTCCTCGCCTGGGTCCTGCTCGGCGAGCACCTGTCGGCGCCGCAGATCGTGGGTGGTGCGGTCGTGCTGATGGGCGCCTTCATCGCCCAGTCCTCGGCACCGGCGAAGGGCTCCGACCGGCCGGTGGCCGGCAGTGGGCCCGAACGGGAGTTGTCCCTGCCGGAAACGACCGCATAAGGTGTTGATCATGCATGCGCACGCACTCGTTCTCCCGCCTCCGGCCGCCTGAGGCGGGCCCTCCGGTACATCCGCCCGGCGCGTCGCCGGGCGTGACGGTGCTGCCCGCAGACGGAGTCCGCTGACCCCGCCGCCCGGTCCGAGGGCCTGAACCCGGGGTCCCTTCCTTCCCGCGCCACGGCGCTGCCCGTGGTGCGCGCATCTGCGGAGAGAACACGTGTCGAACGCCGTCCTGGGCCTGCCCGTCGGGCGAGGCCTGCTCTACCTGATCGTCGCCGGTGCCGCCTGGGGCACCGCGGGTGCGGCCGCGTCGCTGGTCTACCGGACCAGCGACATGGGGCCCGTCGCCCTGTCCTTCTGGCGCTGCGCGGGAGGTCTCCTGCTGCTGTCCGCCGCCCGGCTCCTGCTGCCGCGCGACCGGACCGCCCCGTCCGTGCCGGCCGGCCGCCGTCTCCTGCGCGCGGTGGCCACCGGGGTGGGGCTCGCCGTCTTCCAGACGGCCTACTTCGCCGCCGTCTCCGCCACGGGACTCGCCGTGGCCACCGTCGTCACCCTCGGCGCCGGACCCGTGCTCATCGCGCTCGGCGCGCGAGCGGCCCTGGGCGAGCGCCTGGGGGGCGGCGGCCTGGCCGCCGTCGCCGGTGCCCTCGTCGGGCTCGCCGTGCTCGTCCTGGGCGGCGGGAGGACGACCGTGGACCCGTGGGGCGTCCTGCTCGCGCTGCTGTCCGCGGCCGGCTACTCGGCGATGACGCTGCTCACCCGCTGGTGGGGGCGCGACGGCGGGACGGACGCCTCCGGCACGACCATCGGGGCGTTCGCCGTCACGAGCGTGCTGCTGCTGCCGCTCGCCGTGGTGGAAGGCCTGGTGCCGGCCACCGACGCACCCGGTCGGCTCCTCTGGCTCCTGGTGTACGTCGCCACCGTTCCCACGGCGCTCGCCTACGGCCTCTACTTCGCCGGCGCGGCCGTCGTGCGGTCGGCCACCGTGTCCGTGATCATGCTGCTGGAGCCGGTGAGCGCGGCGGTGCTCGCGGTCGCCCTGCTCGGCGAGCGGCTCACGGCGGCCACCCTGGTCGGCACGCTGCTGATGCTCGGCGCGGTCGCCGGACTCGCGGTGGGCGAGGCGCGCGAGGCGCGGGCCCGCGGTGCGGGGCGGGAGGCGGTGCCGGTGTGACGTGACGGCGGGGGCCCTTCCGCCGGGGAGGGGCCCCTCGGTCATGCCTGCCGGCGGCGCAGGACGTGTCCGCGGGCCGCCGCGTCACGCGCGCCGTCCCGGTCCGCCAGCCCGGCCGCGATCCGGTTGCGCACCGCCGCCGACCGCTGGCCCGCGTACTTGAACTTCGCGCGTACGCCCGTCACTTCGAGCCGCAGTACGCGGATGCCGGACAGCATCCTCCCGTACGGGGCCTCACCCACCGCCACCCGCGCGGAGCCGCCCTCCGGCTGGAAGTGGCCGACCTGGCGGTCGAGGAGCGCGGCCTTGTGCGCCGGGTCGTCCACGACATGGGCGCGGCACCGCAGCTGGACGGCCGCGTAGAGGCTCGTCGGCACGCCGTGCTCGGGCGGGACGTCCGGCTCCGCCTGCCAGGGGCCGGGGACGTAGACGTAGTCGTCGACCACGCTCAGCAGGACGACCGGGTCCGCCTCGACGGCCCGCCACAGCGGGTTGGGCCGGGCCAGGTGGGTGACCGCCTCGCCGCGTCCGGCGTCGTAGGCGAAGTGCAGGGGCTGGACGTGGGGCGGTTCGCCCGGCGGGCCGTTGACCGCGAGCTGTCCGAAGTCGTGCGCGGCCAGCCACTGCTGCCACTCGGCGTCGTCGCGGGGCGCGTCCCAGGGACGGATCAGCATCACAGGGCCGCCAGGTAGGCGGGCAGCGCGGTGCCGGGGGCC
>NZ_MSGP01000296.1 GCF_002078235.1 Streptomyces viridosporus | reverse complement strand
GCCGCCCTCCACATCCACCAGCCGGAACCGGCCCGGGAACTCCGTCTGCGCCGACCGCACCAGCCCCCACACCACCGCCGCCGCCGGATCCGCACCACTGACCACACCCCGGGTCACGAACACCACCCGCGCATCCGGCTCCCGCACCACCTCCAGCGCCCGCGCCGCCAGCGCATGCGCCGACGCCACCACATCCTCACCACCCACCAGCTCCACGAACCGCACCTCACCCGCCTCCACCGCCGGCACCGGCATCGACCACTCCACCCGATACAACGAATTCACGCGGCCAATCTGATCCGGCGTGACGACCCGCAGCGTGAGCGCATCGGCCGAGAGCACGAGCGTGCCCGCCGGATCGACCGCGGTCAGTGACGCGGTGTCGCCGTCGACGGCCAGCCGGACCCGCAGCGCGGTAGCGCCGGCCGCATGCAGGGACACGCCCTCCCAGACGAACGGCAACCCGCTCCGCTCGCCGTGCGCGGTCGCGCCGAGGGTGTGCAGGACGGCGTCGAACAGCGCCGGGTGCAAGCCGTACTGCCCTGACATCTGTTGGGGCAGTTCGACCTCCGCGAAAAACACGCCGTCGGCGGCACGCCAGACTGACCGCAGGCCCTGGAACGACGGCCCGTAGTCGAAACCGAGCTCCAGCACCCGGTCGTAGAACCCGTCGAGCGACAGGGTCTCCGCGTCGGCCGGTGGCCACGCTCCGATGTCGGCGGCGGGGGCGGCGCCCTGACCCAGGGTGCCGGTGGCATGCTGCGTCCATGGGTCGTCCGTGCCGTCGGGCCGGGAGAAGACACCGATCCGGCCGGTCCCGTCGACCGACACCTGGAAGGCGATGCTGCCCTTTTCCGGCAGCACCAGCGGCGCCGTCATGGTCAGCTCGTCGATCCGGTCGAGCCCGACCTCGTCGCCGGCGCGCAGCGCCAGCTCCACGAACCCGGTGCCGGGGAACAGCACCCGGCCGTGCACGACATGATCCGCCAGCCACGGCTGCGTCCGCAAGGACAGCCGGCCGGTCAGAACCACGCCGTCACCGTCGGCGAGTGCGACAACCGAGTCGAGGAGCGGGTGTCCGGCCGTCGAAGGCGCTGCGTCCGACGGCTCCGGCCAGAACCGCTCGTGCTGGAAGGCGTAGGTCGGCAGGTCCACCCGGCGGGCGCCCGTGCCGGCGAAGAACGCCGGCCAGTCCACCGTGACACCGTGGGCGTGAAGCACCGCCAGCGCCGTGACCGCAGCCGTCTCCTCGTCCCGGCCACGCCGCAGCGTCGGCACGGTCGTCACCTCGGCACTCTCCTGGATCATCGCCGACAGCGTGCCGTCCGGCCCCAGCTCCAGAAACGTGCTCACACCACTGTCCACCATCGCCCGCACCGCGTCGGCGAACCGCACGGCCTCGCGCACATGCCGGACCCAGTACTCCGGACTCGTCGGATCACCCGAGATCAGCCGGATCACCGGCTCGCGGAACTCCACGTCCGCGATCGCCGCCGCGAACTCCTCCAGCATCGGATCCATCAACGGCGAATGGAACGCGTGCGACACCGACAACCGCTTGTGCTTCCAGCCCCGCTCCCCCGCCTGCCGCGCGACGCTCTCCACGGCGTCTTCCGCGCCCGCGACCACCACGGACTCCGGCCCGTTCACCGCGGCGACCGAAACGCCTGCCGGCAGCAGCTCGGCGACCTCCGCCTCCGCCGCGGACACCGCGAGCATCGCAC
>NZ_MSGP01000295.1 GCF_002078235.1 Streptomyces viridosporus | reverse complement strand
TCAGGCACACCGCTGGAGGCGGTGTTCACCTCCGCCTCCGCGGTGTGCCTGACCGGTCTGGTGGTGGTGGACACGCCCACCTACTGGTCCGGTTTCGGGCACGTGGTGATCCTGGCGCTCATCCAGGTGGGCGGCCTGGGCATCATGACCTTCGCGTCCCTGCTGGTCATGCTGGTGTCCCGCCGGATGGGGCTGCGCGCACGCCTCACGGCGGCGGCGGAGACCAAAACCCTCGAACTGGGCGACGTGCGGGCGGTGGCCACCGGGGTGATCAAGGTCATTCTGCTGCTGGAAGCGATCACCGCACTGGTACTGACCCTTCGCTTCGGCCTGGCCTACGACAACTCCTGGCCGAGGGCACTGTGGCTGGGCGTGTTCCACTCCGTGTCCGCGGTCAACAACGCGGGCTTCGCGCTGTACACCGACAGCCTGACGGGCTTCACCACCGACTGGTGGATCTGCCTCCCCATCGCCTTCGCCGTCATCGCCGGCGGGCTGGGGTTCCCGGTCCTGTTCGAGCTGCGGCGCCGCTGGCGCCGGCCGCGGACCTGGTCCATGCACACCAGGATCGTGCTGTGGGCGAGCGGTGTCTTCCTCGTCGGCGGCAGCGTGTTCATCACGGCGCTCGAGTGGAGCAACCCCGCGACCCTCGGCCCCCTGGGCGTGCCCGGGAAGCTGCTGGCCGGCTTCTTCCAAGGGGGGATGCCCCGCACGGCCGGGTTCAACAGCATCGACATCGGCGGGATGAGACCGGCGAGCTGGCTGGGCATGGACGTCCTGATGTTCATCGGCGGCGCGAGCGCCGGCACCGCGGGCGGTATCAAGGTGACCACCTTCGCCGTCCTGTTCTTCGCGATGTACGCCGAGGTGCGCGGCGAAGGCGCCGTGAACATCTTCCACCGGCGCCTGCACCGGGACACCCAGCGCCAGGCGCTGACCATCGTCCTGCTGTCGGTGGCCGTGGTCACCGCGTCGACGGTCGTCTTCATGGTGTTCACCGGAATCGACCTCGACCGGTCGCT
Source organism: Streptomyces viridosporus (assembly GCF_002078235.1). GTDB lineage: Bacteria > Actinomycetota > Actinomycetes > Streptomycetales > Streptomycetaceae > Streptomyces > Streptomyces viridosporus. Next base: position 17,465 of record NZ_MSGP01000295.1, on the reverse strand, counting down.
GTTCGAGGTGATCTCCGCCTTCGCGACCACGGGCCTGTCCACCGGGATCACCGCCGGCCTGCCCGGCTTCGAGCAGTGCCTGCTCGTCGTCCTGATGTTCATCGGCCGGCTCGGCCCCATCACGATCGCCTCCGCGCTCGCCCTGCGCACCCGCGTCCGCATGTACGACCTCCCCGAGGAGCGACCCATCATTGGCTAGGAACCGCACCCGCAGGAACCGCCGCATGGCCCACGGCAACGCCGTGGTCGTCATCGGCCTGGGCCGCTTCGGCCGTGCCCTGGCACTGGAACTGGTCGGCGAGGACACCGAGGTCCTGGGCATCGACAGGGACGCCGAACTCGTCCAGTCCCTGTCCGGTTCCCTCACCCACGTGGTACGCGCCGACTCCACCAAGGAGGAGATCCTGCGCCAGCTGGCGGTCCACGAGTTCGACCGCGCGGTGGTCGCCATCGGCACCGACCTGGAGGCGAGCATCCTGACGGCCTCCCTGCTGGTCTCCTTCGGCATCCAGGACGTGTGGGCGAAGGCGGTCAGCGAAGCCCACGGCCGGATCCTCACCCAGCTCGGTGTGCACCACGTCGTCTATCCCGAGCACGACATGGGCCAGCGCGTCGCGCACCTCGTGCGGGGCCGCATGCTCGACTACATCGAGTTCGAGGACGACTTCGCCATGGTCAAGACCACCCCGCCCACCGACATCATCGGCGAACGGCTGGCCGACAGCGCCGTCCGCTCCCGCTACGGAGTGACCGTGGTGGCCATCAAGCGCCCCGGCGAGGGCTTCACCTACGCCACCCCCGAGACCGTCGTCGGATCCGAGGACACCCTCATCGTGGCCGGCCGCACGCAGAAGACCGAACGCTTCAGCGACCTGCGCTGACCGCCCGGCGCTCCCCGCAGGGCGGACGGCGCGGCAACGAACGCGGGGCATCTCGTCGTTCGGCCCCAGGGAGCAACTTCCTCCGCCGATGCCGCGGGACGGCCCCTCCACCGAGCGGCGGACCTCCGAACGACGCCCGTACGGAGAACACGACGAGGAGGGCCGGGAGAGCGGACCGGGTAAGGTGGCGACCTTCGGACGGCGGAAGCCGTACGGAGTCCTCGAAGGCCGGGCCCCTCATGCATCTCGCCGACCGTCCCGCACGCCGCCGCCTCGACGCCGCCCTGGACGACCTCTCCGTCGCCTTCCGCGGCATGACCGCACGCCCGGACGAACACAACTGCGAGTGCCACTGGGGCAGTCCGGAGGAGCTCTCCCTCCTGAAGACGCCGGACGTGGAACTGGAGCCGGACCTCCTGCGCCGGGCCTGGCAGGCCACCGACTGGACCGACCACGCGGCCGTGCTGCGCCGCGTCCTGCCGCAGTTCGCCAGGGCCCTGGTCGCCGGCCGCGCGGACCCCCTGTTCGGACTGGAGGAGGCCGGACACTCCTTCGCCCGCGGCCACTGGCAGCAGTGGCCCGACGAGCACGCCGGTCCGGTCCGCGAGTTCCTGCACGCCTGGTGGGCGCAGAGCCTCACCGATCCGGATGCGGCCGTCCCGGCGCACCGGGTCCTCGCGATGTGTGCCGAGGCGTCCGGCACACTCGCCCCCTGGCTGGCCGACTGGGAGAAGCAGACCGGCCGCCTCAGCGACCGGCGCCTCGTCGAGGCGGTCACGGAATGGGAGTACGAGCTCCTCGGAGACAGCCTGCCGTGGAGCGTCGACTGGTACGAGCACGACGAGAAGGAGATGCGCGCCGAACTGGTCGCCTGGCTCCTCGGCCACGCCGCGGCCCGGCTCCGCGAGTCGGGCGCGTCGGTGGATCTGCGGCACCGGGTACGGCTGCTCGGACTCACCGACGAGGACCGCTGGACGGATCCGCACTGGCCCGGCCACCGCTACTGACGACCGGCGGGCGCGACGACTCCCGTGGCCGCACGCCCCGTTCCGCCGCACCCTCGGGGCCGACCGCGCACCCGGCGGCGGGTACGGACGCGCCCGCCGTCCCCCGAAGACGACGAAGGACCGGCCCGGGAGGAACCCCTCCTGAGCCGGCCCTTCCCTCCGTGCCCCGACCCGCCGCCGTGCGCCGACGTCGAGGCCGGTCGCGAAGCTCAGGAGGGGTGGGACTCGCGTCTCCGGCGGTTCCTGACGACATGACGCAGCAGGAGCGCGGCACAGGCGACGAAGAACACCAGGCAGCCGAGGCGGACCCACGGCGCACTGGCGGTACTGGCGGCCGACCACCCGAACCAGATCATGCACAGCACCATCCAGCCGGGGCTTTCGACGAGGGATCGCTCCCGGTGCTGAGACATGTACCGCTCCCTTCCTCCGAGACGTGATCATTCCACAGCGGGGTGCACGGTCAGTGCTCATGGCCAGGGTCTTGGACGCGCGGTGGGCTTCGGAGGCGTTCGGCTTCGGAGGCGTTCGGCCACGAAGCGCAGCAGACGCGTCCCCGCCTCCGGGTTCACGCGCCGGGAGCCCGAAAGGCGACCTGCCGGCGGGCGGCCTCGTCGATCTCGTCGAGGGTGAGGAGAGGGGTGGCCCGGGTGTGGAGGGCTCCGCTGGCCTTGACGGTGAGGCCGACGGCGGCCATGGAGACCGGGTCGGGGAAGTCGACGATGAGCACGATGTCGTCCTCCCCGAAGGCGAAGTACATGGCCTCGACCTGCCCGCCGAGGCCGGTGACGACCTGCTCGACAGCGGCGTGCCGGCCGCTCGCGCCTTCCTTGAGCAGCCCCTTGGTGCCCTCGGGCGTGTAGGTGGCCTGGATGAGGAACTTCGGCATAGGAATGCTCCCTGCCCATCGCTTGTCGGGTGTGCAAGGGACTTCCCGCTGTCGCAACGGCCGCTACTCGCGGACGACCGGATTCACTCGTTGGAACCCGGGCCGGCCCTTCTCTCCGTGCCCCGGCAGGACGCGAACCCGCGGCACCCGCGCTTCCGGCCTCGCCCGAACGGCCGGGAACGGGGCTGGACGAGACGGGGACGAGACGGTGACGCGTGCCCTCAGGCCGCCTCCCAACTGAAGCGGCCCTCCAGCCGGTCGGGACTGAGGTAGGCGAAGCCCGCGCCGTACGCGAAGTTCAGGAAGTACGGTCCGTCGTCCTCCATGCCGCCGATCCGGAAGAAGAAGCGCCAGGGCGCCTCGACCCCGGCCCAGTCCGGATAGGCGGGCTTGCCCCCGAGGTGGCCGTGTACGCCGACGGTGCCGTGTCCCTCTTCCTCCGGGTCGCCGGGACCGCGCTCGGCCTCCTCCGGTACGGGCGCCATGTCGATCCGGAACTGGACGGGCACCTGTTCGTCGTCGGGGCCGAAACGCCAGAGGGACCGCCCCTTCGTGCCGGCCGCTCCGATGGAGGCGAACGCGGGGACACGCCCTCCGGGCTGGATGAGCAGGACGGATTCGCCGTCTTCCGGGTCGCTCCCGCCGGTCTCGTAGTCGTCGTAGGACAGGAAGAGGTACGCCATGCGCCGCGGCTCGCCGACCTCCGCGGGGACGGGGAACTGCCCGATGAAGTCCAGCGGCTCCCCGGTGTCGGGGTGCACCGGCCAACAGGGTTCACCCAGCCATACGGGATCACCGCCCAGTTTCGCGACGGGCTCGGTGATGGGCTCCTCGACGGGGTGGAACGTCATCTGCAATCTGGGGAGGTACCCGGCGTCGTACGGGCCCTCGGCACCCTCGACAGGGCGTGGCAGCAGCATGCACGGACTTTAGCCGCCGGCTCCGACGGACTCGTCGGCGCTCTCCCCTGCGTCCCCGAGCCGGCGCCGTTAGCACCGGCGAGGCGGGCCCCGCAGGTCAGCCCGCCCCGGGAGCGTCCGAATCGCTCACTGGGCGGTGCTGCCGGGGCGTCAATTTCCAGGGACGCGCGATGCCCTTCGCCGTGCCCCGGCGGCGTGCCGGGGCATGCGGCAAGAGTCGGATCCACGTCGCCCTGAACCAGCCGATGCGGCCGTCCGCACCCGCGCCCGCGCCCGCGTCGGCGTCCGCGCCCGCCTCCGCGTCGGCCTGACGGTCCGCAGGCTCGTGTCCCGGGTACCGTCCACCGGCCGGCACCGGTGCCGCTCGTAGGCGGTCCTCCACCTGTCGAACCGGGTCGGCGGATCCCGCCACGGGATCCCGGTGCGCTCCCCGAAGAGGGTGCCGTTGAGCACCCCGCGGCGGCGGAACCGAGCGACAAACCCGATCGGTGGCTTTCTGTATCCATATGGTCGTCAAGAGTGGCGGCACCGTGGAGTGGTCCATAACGTCGGGTTCATGAGGAAATGTCAGACTGTATACCTGAGTTGCGCCATCGCGCCCCTCGTCGTCGGCGCGGGCGCCCTCGCTCCGGCCGCCTCCGCCCAGAGCGAGCTCGAGGAAGTGGTCCGTCCGGGCCAGTCCATCCAGAAGGCCATCGACACGGCCAGACCCGGAGCCACCATCGTCCTGACGCGGGGCACCTACCGCGGAAGCGTCACGATCACCAAGGAGCTGACCCTCCGAGGTGCGGGCGAGCAGACCGTGATCGTGCCCGGAACGGACGAGGAGGCGCAGAGCGCGTGCGCCAAGGCGGGGGACGGCATCTGTGTCACCGGTACGGACGAGCACCCCGTCACCGGAGCGCGGATCCAGTCCCTGACCGTCAAGGGGTTCAAGAGGAACGGTGTCTCGGCCACGCGCACCGACCGACTGGATGTCCACCGGGTGACCGCCCGGGACAACGGCCAGTGGGGCATCGCGCAGGATCGTTCCACCCGCGCCTCGTTCCGCTACAACACCGCAAGCGGCAACGGCGACGCCGGGCTCTACACGGCCAACGTGTTCGAGGCCGACGCGGAGAGCAAGACCCTCGACACCCGTGGCACGGTGATCAGCGGCAACCGCCTGACGGGCAACCGGATCGGCATGACCACCCGTCGGCTCAGGAACCTCACCGTCGAGCGCAATGTCGTCACCGGGAACTGCGCGGGTGTCTTCGTCGTGCTGCCGCGCACGGTGGGCGACCTGACCATCCGCCGCAACGCGGTCTACGAGAACAACGAATACTGCCCCGCCTCCGCGCGCCTGCCCCACCTCCAGGGGGTCGGCATCGCCCTCGTCGGCACGGAGAAGGTGCTGGTGACGCAGAACGCGGTCCACGACAACGTGGGTGACTCGCCGTACTCCGGCGGGATCGTCGTGTTCGGCAGCATGGACGGCGTCGCCAATGAGCGGAACGTCATCCGCGACAACCTCGTGCTGGGCAACCAGCCGGCGGACCTGGCGACCCGCGACGACAAGGGGAAGGACAACAAGTTCATCAACAACGTCTGCCAGAGTTCCGAACCGGCCGGCACGTGCTGACCGGCCGGGCAGCGGCTGCCCGGGGCAGTCGTCCCCCGGGCAGCCGTCCCCGGGGCTGCCGTCTCCGGAGCAACTGTCTCCGGGGGATACGGGCGCGATGACGACACCGCCTCGGGGCCTTGATCCGAGGTGTTGGGGGAGCGGCGTCGGACTCCGTTGAAGAGGGCGCCGAGCGGACGTGGTGGCACGTGTGCGGCATGGCGCCCGGAACGGCGAAGGGCCGGCCCGGGAGGGAACCCCCTCCCGAGTCGGCCCTTTTCACGTGCCACGGACGACGGTCCAGGTGGAAACCGGGCACGCGTCGATGTCGCCCGCTCCCGCGCCCACCGCGTCGATCCGGCGCACCGTGGGGGTGCGGCTCAGTGGTCGTCGCGGATGCTGGTCGCGATGCCGTTGCTGATCACGACCTCGGCGCTGACGCCCTTCTTGGCCGCCGCCTCCAGTTCGGCCTCGGTGCACTCGGTGCCGCCCTGGCCGCCTTCACCCGTGTTCGTGTCACCGCAGATGTCACCGTAGCCCCAGATCTCGGTCTCCTCGGAGACGAAGAACTGCTGCTCGACGCCCTTCATGTCGGAGACCGTGTACTTGCCCGGCGCCAGGTAGGAGACGTTGCCGAACCAGGTTCCGTTGACACCCTTGCCCTTGTTGATGCCCTCGACGACGGTCTCGCCGGAGCCGGAGCCGGAGCCGGAGCCGGAGTCCGCGGGGGACCCGGAACCCGCCCCGGGACCGGAGTCCTGCGGGGTGGCACGCCGCTCGGTCACCAGGGTCGCGATGCCGTTCTCCATCTCCACGTCGGCGCTCACGGCGCCCCTCTTGGTGGCCGCCTCCAACTGGTCCAGCGTGCACGGCGCGTCCACCTTGGCCCCCGCCTCGCCGCAGATCGTGCCGGCGCCGTAGACCTCGGTGTCGTCGGCGACCAGGAACTGCTGGTCGCCCTTGCCCGGTACGGACACGATGTACTTGCCCGGGGCGAGGTGGGTGACCTTCCCGTTCTTGAACGAACCGCTGACGCCCTTCGCGTTCTCGGAGTCCGCCGCGTTCTCCGCGACCGCCGCCGTCCCCGTGCCGCTCTTGCCGGACGAGCTGTCGTCGGTGCCGTTCTGGCACGCCGTCATCAGCAGCCCGGCGGTGATCGCGGCGGTGGCGACGACGACCTTGCGCAGGTGGCGGTTCATCATGGGAGGTTCCTTCCGGGCGGAGGGTGGTGGGGAACCGGCGGCGTTCTCCGCCGGTTCCCCTCTCTGTGTCGACTATGAGGAGTCCCGGAGCCCGCAGGTCGCGCCCGTCTTCCTTCCAGAACACCGCCATGACGCAGCCGTGACACGGCAACACATCGGTCGTGGACGGCGGTTCGTCGACGCGCCGCCTTGCGCCACACGGGCACCTGCGCGTACCGGACCGGCCCACCGAGGCCGTCCGTCGGCACACTGGACCGTCGGTTCGTACGACCTCGTGGTCATGGTCGAGGAGCCCGACGACGAAACCGCCACCGCGGCGCTCCCGCAGCTCGGCGGAGTGGGCAACGCCCGTACGACGATCCTGCGGGCCTTCGGCCGAGAGGAGAGGGGCCGCGTCATCGCCAAGGCCGCCGGCTGAGGGCACGGCGGCCTTTCTCCTGGCGCCCGGTCAGGAGTGGAGGGGCAGGAGGGAACCGGCACCCGTCTCGCCCGGTGACGTGGCTCCCCCTCCACGGGACGGCCGCGTGGCTCCTAGTAGCCGAGCGTCGTCATCATTCCGGACTCCGAGTGGTAGACGTTGTGGCAGTGCAGCATCCACAGTCCTGGGTTGTCCGCGTCGAAATCGGCCACCAGCTTGCGGTGCGGCAGCAGTACGGACGTGTCCTTGCGGGCACCGGGGGAGTCGGTGTCGGCCAGGCCGTAGGTGTGGCCGTGCAGATGGACGGGATGCCACATGTCCGTGCCGTTGAAGACGATCAACCGCACCCGCTCACCACGTTCGATCTTGTGGATGCGGTCCGGCGAATAGGGCCTGTGGTCGATGCCCCAGTCGAATTTCTTCATACCGCCGGTCAGGGTGAGCTTGATCTGACGGTCGGGTTTGCGCCGGTCCAGGGCCACGGATTCGTGCGGCTGCAGCCGCCCGGCCGAAACCAGCACGTTCCGGTTCAGCTCCGCCGGACGCGCGGACGGCTTCGGCGTGGCGCCGTGGCCCGTGCGCAGGACGGCCATCGCCGACCCGCCCTTCCCCTCGGCGAGCGCGGTGAGCGGGAAGACCCCGCTCTTCACGGTGATGAGCACGTCGTACCGCTCGGCCATGCCCAGGAGCAGCGAGTCGACCTTGTGGTGCTGCACGGGAAAGCCGTCGCTGTGGGTGACGGTGAGCCGGTGGTCCCCGAGCGCCACCCGGAACGCCGTCTCGGCGGCCGCGTTGATGATGCGCAACCGGATGCGTTCGCCGGGCTTGGCCTTGAACTGCGCGGGGTCGACCGAGGTCCGCCCGTTGATCAGGTAGTGCGGGTAGTCGATACTGCCCGCGTGACCGCCGAGCAGCCTGCTGACGGCGTGCTTCATCACCCGGTAGGTGTCCTTGCCGCCGTGCGGCGGCGCCGAGGAGTCGTCGTCCTGGTGACTCGGCGCATGGCCCCGGGGCGGCCCCTGTCCGACGTCGATCCCTCCCCGGGGGCGGGAAGGCGGGTCGTCATGCTCCCGCTCGTCACGGGCGTCGGGGTCGTCGTCGTGACCCGGGCCGTGCCCCATCGCGGGTTTGCCCTTGCGGAGCTGCGCGAACACCTCCTCCGGAGTCGAGCCGTTCACCCCGTCGAGCCAGTCGTCGAGCATGATGACCCACTCCCGGTCGTAGGAGAGGGGCTCACGGGGGTCGTCCACGATCAGCGGCGCGTAGAGGCCGCTGTCGAGCTGCAGGCCCAGGTGCGGGTGGAACCAGTACGTGCCGGGGTCCGGGACGCGGAAGCGGTACGTGAACGATGTGCCCGTGGTGATCGGCCGCTGCGTCACGTGCGGCACGCCGTCCATGTCGTTGCGCACGGCGATGCCGTGCCAGTGGATCGTGGTGGCTTCCGGCAGGTGGTTGTTCAGGGTCAGCTTGAGCGTGTCACCTGCGGTGATACGGATCTCGCGGCCGGGCAGCTCGTCGTTGTACGTCCACGTCCTGACGGAGTGTCCGCCCCCCAGGTCGGCCGTGCTGGGGGTGGCCGTGAGGGTCAGCTCCCGTGTCGGCCCTTCGGGGCCCGGAGTCTTCGCGGGTCGTGCCTGCGTGTCGTCCTGCGGAGAGGCGGAATGCGCGGGGCCCGGAGCCCCCTCGCGGCGGTCCGGCGTGCCGTTCGAGCAGGCGGCGAGCAGGCCGGATCCCGCGGCGGCGATCCCGGCACCGAGCACGGCGCGGCGGGGGTGAGAGGTCTGGCGGTTGCGTTCCTGACTGAACATGGCCCTCCGGTCGGTCGCACACGTACCCACCCCTGCCCGGAGAGGCCTCGAGTGGGGTTGGACGCAGCACGATTCAGCATGCAGCATGACTTCCTGAATATCTGGTACATCCCGAATTGTCGTCGATGTCGACCCGGGGTTCCCCCGCCGCGCGGGTGTGGCTGAACGGCTGGTCAGAGCGGGGTGACGTGGTTTCAGGTTCACTGGTTCGGCCGCTGCCTGGTCGGCGTAGTGCTTCTCCCGCCGCGGGTCGGCGTTGTCGCGCAGCCGGGCACTCACCCCACCGCTCCTCAGGGCGCCACCGGTGCCCCGGAGGCCCGGCGCGCCGACTCCTCGACGATCCGGGGCACGGCACATGGACCACCGAGCGAAGCGCTCGGCCCGTGTGAACGTCGTGCCTGGCGGGGGGAGGGGAAGACCGGCCGTGCACGATCTGATCGGGCACAGGATGTCGGGTCGGGAAGAGGGTCCGCTTCCTAGCGTGGTGGTCGTAAGGAAGGAAGGAGACCGGACGTGCTGGAGCGTCTCAACCAGAGCCTGGAGTACATCGAGCGCCGCCTCGACCAGGAGGTCGACGTGACCGAATTGGCGCGCACCGCGGCCACCTCGGAGTACCACCTGCGTCGGATGTTCTCCGCGCTCGCGGGCATGCCGCTGTCGGAATACGTACGGCGCCGTCGGCTCACTGTCGCGGGTGCCGAGGTGCTCGCAGGGCAGGAGTCGCTGCTGGAGATCGCGGTGCGTTACGGCTACGGCTCGGGCGAGGCGTTCGCCCGGGCGTTCCGTGCCATGCACGGCATCGGGCCGGGCGAGGCCCGGCGCACCGGTGCCGCGCTCGTCTCCCAGCCCCGGTTGGCCTTCCGCCTCACCGTCGAAGGGAGCAGCAGCATGCGTTACCGCGTAGTGGACAGGCCGAACTTCAGCGTCGTCGGGCTCAAGGCCCGGGTGCCGCTGGTGCACACGGGACCGAACCAGGCGATCATCGACTTCGTCCGCGGGATCGACCCGCGGGTGCTGGAGCGTCTGGAAGAGCTGTCCGACCAGGAGCCGCAGGGCATCGTCGCGGTCTGCGACGATCTGGACCCGAGCCGCGCCGAGGGCACCGAACTCGACTACCACCACGGGGTGGTCACGTCAGCGGCCGCCCCCGAGGGCACCACGGCGCTTCCCGTCCCGGCCGGCACCTGGGCGGTCTTCACCACCTCCGGACCGGCGCCGCAGGCCATCCAGGAACTGTGGCGGGACGTGTTCACCCAGTGGTTCCCGTCCAATCCGTACCGCAGTCGCCCCGGTCCCGAGATCCTGCGCACCCGCCTGTCACCGGACGGGACCGAAGCCGATGCCGAGCTGTGGCTCCCGGTGGAGCGGGACCGGAGCTGAACACGACGAGGTGGGTGCCGTCGTACACCCGTCGGCAGGTGTTGCCCGTGCTGCGGCTGTCGCCGCAGCACGGGCAACTCGGTCCGCGAGCCGGATGCGGCCGACGAGGGGTGGAGCCCCTCCCCGGCGGCGTCGGGACCGGACGGGTCCCGGGAGGCGGGGCCGGGTCCTCGGCGGACACGGCCCCGTCCGCCCGACGGGGCGTCAGCCCGCCCAGACCTCGGCCTCGTCGGCCGGGACGGTGGTGGCCAGGCCCAGTTCCTTGCGGGCGGCGACCGACTCGTTCGGGTCGATGCCGTCGAACGCCGGGTCGTAGGCGACGTAGAACGCGTCGGCGTCGGCGGCGTTCGCGGCCTTCTTCCAGTTCCCGGCCGCCTTCGTCAGCGTCGCGCGGAGCTTGCCGACCTCGGTGCCCTCGATGCCCTCCAGGCCCTTCACGTGTGCGTCGAGGGCGGCCGCGACGGCCTTGGCCTGCGCCTTGTAGCCGGCCAGGTCGTCCTCGACGGTGTCCTTCTCGGGCTGGTTCGCCCACAGGGCCTCGTAGACCGCGTTCGACCCCTCGAGGTACGTGGTCTGCTCGGGCTCGAGGGACTTCGCGGTGTCCAGCGAGCCCTTGAACGTGCCCTTCTCCGAGGTGTAGGTGCAGCTCACCGCGCGGTCGCCCGTCGCCCAGCTCTCCTTGGTCGGGGTGTAGTAGAAGAGGGCGACGCCCTTGGGGAGCGCCCAGGTGTCCGGGGCGTACTTCTGCGCCTCGACCGGGCAGCGCTCGTCCGCGATCGCCGAGACCCCGTCGTCGCCGGGGTACTCCTTGCCCTCGTCGATCGCGAACTCGCCGACGACCTGGCCCTCGTGCGCCTCGTCGCAGGGCACGATCTCGACGGCGTACGCCGTCCCCTCGGCCTTGCCGTTCGGGTTGTAGCAGTCGCCGACGTCCAGCGAGAACACCGAGCGCTGGCGGGCCACCTTCTTCGCGCCGTCCTTGGCGCTGTCGACGGCGTCGGAGACCTCCGAGCATCCCACCGCGCCGATCGCGAGCAGGGCGACAACGGCGGACATGCCGCGAAGGGAACGGTGCGGGGCACGGATTGCCATGACGTGTACATCCTCTTATCTGATCTTTATGAGGGGCGCGCGCATCGTATGCCATTCCTGTGGCCCGGTGGTGCGGAGGCCCTCACCTCATCGCGGCGTCTCTGACTCACGACGGGCCGCGAAGGTTGTATCCAGGCCCTTTCGCAGGTGGGAGAGGAGACGGGAGCACCTTGGAACGCTTCTGTGGAGCCGGGGCTGTGGAGCGTGGGGGGACGTGCGCAGGGGCGGGCGCACCGCGAGGTACGGATTCGCCGCGAACGGGTCACACGTCTGGTCGGCCGGATGCCCGCAGGTGCGGAGCGTGCGTCTGCACGCAAGCGTCGAGGCCGCTGCCTGGGCGCACGTCTACCTTCGAGTGGGCTTGCCGAACCCGGAGCCGGTTGAGCCGGCGGCGTCGGGCCCGCCTACGGGCAGGCGCTTGAAAGAGGGCCCCTGACCTGCGGTGCGAAAGGTCCACGATGCGTATCGCCCCGGCAGGATCCGAACCTGCGACACCCGCTCGAGGAGTTCGGTCCGATCCTGCGGAACGGCGTGCCGAGACGGAGCTCGTGGGCGCTCATGGATCCGGCCGCGGCCGCTTCGGTACGCCATCGTGCGCCACCGCTGGTGTCAGCCGTGGATGTCAGGAGCTTTCCGCCCCGTAGCTCTGCGGAGCTCGGTCAGTGCCGGTCGGGCGCGTCTCTTCCCGGTCCGGCGGACGCCGCCGGACCGGGAAGGTCGCCGAGGGCGCCGTGCTTCGCTGCTGTGCGGCGAGCACGGCAGTTCACGACGACCGCGCCCGTCGCTCAGGCCCGCGCGTAGGTGAGGCAGTCGACCTGCTCGTGCTCGTAACCGACGGTGATGGACGGGGCATGGCACTCCAGCCCGGTGTTGTGCCGGCAGTCGGCCATCTTGCACGCACCGACCCGGCCGGTGACGGACGGCTCCCCACCCTCGATGTCCGCGCTCATGAACGTCTCACAGGCGGGGGTGTCCATGTCCCCCACGGTGATCGCCACGGCGTGACAGGTGTGGTCGTGGTTGTAGGCACAGCTCTCGGCCACGCATTCGCTGATGACCGGCAATTGCATGACGGGTGTGGCTGCCATGGGAGGGCCTGCTTTCTCGGAATGTCGTACGGGTTGGTCGCTGCGGTGGTGGCCCTCCCCGGGCGACGTGGCACGCCGCCGCCACGATCATCGATCGCTGTTCCGGCTCGCCGGACCGGCGCCTCGGCTCATCCACGTCCCGCCGAAGCCCGGCCGTCTCGTTCTGGAGCCGCCGTGGGCAGTCCCCGGTCTCCCCCGCATCCGCGGCGCGGGCTCGGGGCTCCGGCGGCGGTGCGCGAGGCCGGGGTGCCGGACGGCAACCGCAGGGGGGCGGGTGCGGAGGGACGGAGTGGTGCCCAGGGCCGTGTCGCCACCGAACAGCTCATGGAACGCTCCCTTCCTGGCTTCCACTTTCCGCGATGTCCGGTGTCGGCGCACTTCGGACGGGGACGGACGGCCTGAGACGAACGGACCGACCGCTTCCCTCTTCCCCGGGGGAGCGGGGCGATCGTCCCTCTCGGCGTGGTGCAGGCGGCCGTGGACGTCGACGACGACCGGGCCGACCCGAGCCGCCCGCCGGGCCCGAGCCGGCCGAGGGGCCGGTCAGGTCGGCGTGCCGCTTCCGGCTGGGGCGTACGGGGCGCATGGTGTGCGAGTGAGGCAAGTGACCGAAGTGTCCCAAGTGGCGCAATGCCGCACGGCATCCCATAGTGGTTCGGGCACCACGAGGAGGAGACCGCTCGACGAAGAGCGCCTGCGTCGCCCCGCGGCGGCCGGGACCGAAGTGCCGGGCCCGTGCGAGAACCCGCCCGGGCAGCCCGCCCCCACTCCCGACAGCACGGCTGACCTCACCAGTGGCGCCACTCCCGACAGCACCCGTGACACCGACCGCGGCAGCGTGCGACAGCACGACGGCCGCCGGACGCAGGCAAGGGATCGGCCGGTCATCCGACCGAAGAACTCCTCACGCCGTGCATCCGAGAAGCCGCCCCTCCTGAAGCCGGGCCTCGGCATGACCGGGGCCCCACGAAGGGAGTTCCGATGATGAACTCGCGCAGCAGGAAGATCGCCACCGCCACCGCCGCCGCCGGTGCCTGCGTACTGTCCCTCGCCGTGGCCGCCCCCGCCTCCGCGGACGGCACGGCGCAGGAGGACGGCAAGGCGTCCGTGTCCGTCTTCCACGGCGTTCCGGGCCTCACCGTCGACGTGTACGCCAACGGGAAGGAGCTGCTTCCCGACTTCAAGCCCGGCACCCTGACCGAGCCCCAGCCCCTGGACCCGGGCACCTACGACATCGAGGTCTTCGCCGACGGCCAGGGCCCCGACGGCGATCCCGCCATCCAGAAGAGCGTCGATGTCCCGGCCGGGGCGAACGCCACGCTCGCGGCCCACCTCGATGCGCAGGGCACCCCCACGCTCACCGCGTTCGTCAACGACACCTCCATGGTCCCGGCCGGTCAGTCGCGGCTGACCGTCCGTCACGTGGCCGCGGCGCCCGCCGTGGACGTCCGCGCGGGCGGCAAGCCGGTCATCCAGGGCCTGACCAACCCGAACGAGAAGTCGCTCGAGGTGCCCGCCGGCACGGTGAGCGCCGATGTCGTCCTGGCCGGGACCGACACCGTGGTCATCGGCCCCGCCGACCTCGACCTCGCCGAGGGCGCCAACACGGTCGTCTACGCCTGGGGCAGCGCCGAGGACAAGAACCTCGCGCTGAAGACACAGACGATCAGCGGCATGGGTTCCGCGCCGCGCGGCGTGGACGCCGGTGAGAGCGGCGCGATGGCCGCCGACAACGAGTCCGCCACCGTCTGGCTCGCCTGGGGCACCGCGGGTGCCGTCGCGGTCGCCGGTCTGCTGGCCGCCCGCCGCCGGTCCACCCGGAGCGGCTGACGGCCGTGCGCTCCTCCCCCAGGGGTGGGCGGCCCTCCGCGGCGGCCGTCGGGGCCGCCGCGGTGGTCGCCGCCGTCCTGGCGGCGCTGCTGGTCTGGTCGCTGTGGCCGTCCGGAGCCTCGGTACCGCCGGACTTCGGCGCCCGGCCGCGGGCCCAGGAGCCCACGGCCGGGCCCTCGTTCGGGGTCCACGACGGCGGGCCGGGCGAGAGGGGGAACGCGTCCGGCCCCGTACCCGAGCCGACGGCGCTGCGCATCCCACGGGTCTCCCTGGACGCCCGGCTCCGGGACGTCGGCGTCAAGGAGGACGGAACGGTGGAGATCCCCGACAGCGTGGAGCAGGCCGGCTGGTACCGCTACGGCCCCGCACCGGGCGCCCCCGCCGGATCCGCCGTCCTCATCGGCCATGTGGACGACCGCACCGGCGACCTGGGCGCTTTCGCCAAGTTGTACGGGGTCCGGAAGGGCGACGACGTCACCGTCACCCGCGAGGACGCACCTCTCGTGAGGTACGAGGTGACGGCTCGTGAGGTGGTCGACAAGGACAGGCTCCCCGAGGAGGTGTTCCGGCGCCACGGACGGCCGGTCCTGACCCTGGTCACCTGCGCGCCCCCGTACGACCGCGAACGCGGTGGCTACCAGCGGAACTTGCTGGTGTACGCCGTGCCCGTCCAGGAGCGCGGCCAGGGGTGACCGGCGACGAGGCCTACGGCCGGACCCCCGCCCGCGGCCTGCCCGGGGAGCACGCGGCATCGGCCACGTGCCGGCCGTTGCCTGCTCCACCCGGGTGAGGAACGACCAGGACCGCGCCCTTCTCCGCGCGGACGCCGGCCGAGCGGCTGCGGCACATGGGGTGCTGGTGCAGAACCGTTCACTCGCATGGGCTGAAATCTGTCGTGGCTGCTGTAGACATGCGCACGCGTCGAGGTTAACGTGTCTGCTGTAGCCAGGAAGTCAGTGAGGCGTGGCAGACACGAACTGCCCGCGCGGAAACAGAGGTTCTGGCACGGCGGTGGAGTGGTGGGGCCGGAGTAGGTTCGGGGTCCCCTCGCTGACCGCCGGGCCCGGTGGCCGCGTGAGGGCTGCCGACAGTACGCAGGTCCGCGAAAGTGAGAAGTTCGTCAGAAGGAAGAGAGAAGGAGGAGAACGCCATCAGGATCGCCCGGGCGAGAACGGTCCGCCCGGGTACCGCAGGCCCCGGAACGGAAGGTGGTCCCACGGTCACGCATCCGCGATCCCCGCACTCTCCGCCCCCCGTCGGGGGCCGGTGCGGAAACAGAAGGCCGGCGTCGCAGTAAGCCGGTCGATGGTGTTACAAATCCCTCGGGGCCTTGGTGCCGCACGGCACCAAGGCCCCTCGACGCGTTTCCCCTCAGAGGTGCAGATGACCAAAGACACACCGCTCGACCGTATCGACGACGACGACTACCCCGCTTACACCATGGGACGAGCAGCGGAGATGCTCGGTACCACGCCCGCCTTCCTGCGGGCCCTCGGTGAAGCCCGGTTGATCACGCCGCTGCGCTCCGAGGGCGGCCACCGCCGCTACTCCCGCTATCAGCTGCGCATCGCCGCCCGCGCCCGAGAGATGGTCGACCAGGGCACCGCCATCGAGGCGGCCTGCCGCATCATCATCCTGGAAGACCAACTGGAAGAGGCCCGGCGCATCAACGACGAGCTGCGACGCGGTGAGGTCGGGTCCGGCAACAGGGCGGACGCCTGACCCCGCACCCTCTCAGCGGGAGAGGGCGACGACGCCCAGGACGTTGCCGTGCTCGTCGACCACGGGCAGGGCCCCGAGCCGCCGGTGGCGCATCGCGTGCTCGGCTTCGGCCACCGTGGTCAGCGGCGAGGCGAAGGGCCCGCCGTCGTCGGAGACGTCGCGCAGGCGGACCCGGTCGGTGTATCCGGAACCGTCCCGCACGGCGGTGAGCCGAGCCCGGGTGACCAGGCCGGTGCACTGGCCGTCCTCGTCGCAGACGACGAGGTGAGCCGTGCGGGCGGCGGCCATGACGGACAGCGCCACCTCGACGGTCATGGCGTCCCAGACCTGGGGCCCGGCCGAGTCCATGGCATCGGCAACCGTTCTGGGCACGGTGGGGGTGCCAGGGGAGCGGGAATGCATCTGGACCAGCGTCAAGAGGTGCCTCCTGCAGAGATGGGTCAGCTTCCTGATCAAGACGGTTCTAGGCCGCGTCGGAGACGGACCGTCGTGCGGGCGCGCGCCGGGTCGTCGAAGCGGAGCGGCGCCGACCGCGTGAGGTGGCGCCGCGCTTGGGGCGTTCGACCACCGGTGCGGTGATGACGACCGGGATGCCGGAGGGGGCCTGGGCGCCGGTGATGCGGTGCAGGGCCTCCGCACCCGCGCGGACCTGGGTGGTGTGCGGGACGACACCGGCCATGGCCATGAGACGGGACACGGCACGGCGCTGGTTCGGGGTGACCAGGGTGACGACGCTGCCGGACTCGCCGGCGCGGGCCGTGCGGCCGCCGCGGTGGAGGTAGTCCTTGTGGTCGGTCGGAGGGTCGACGTTGACGACGAGGTCGAGGTTGTCGACGTGAATGCCGCGCGCAGCGACGTTGGTCGCCACCAGCACGCTGACGTGTCCGTTCTTGAACTGCGTCAGCGTACGGGTGCGCTGCGGCTGCGACTTGCCCCCGTGGAGGGAGGCGGCCCGCACCCCGCTGTTCAGGAGGTGCTCGGTGAGGCGGTCGACGGCGTGCTTGGTGTCCAGGAACATGATCACGCGGCCGTCGCGTGCGGCGATCTCGGTGACGGCCGCGTGTTTGTCGGCACCGTGGACGTGGAGCACATGGTGCTCCATCGTCGTGACCGCGCCGGCCGACGGATCGACGGAGTGCACGACGGGGTCGCTCAGGTAGCGGCGCACGAGCAGATCGACGTTGCGGTCGAGAGTGGCGGAGAACAGCATGCGCTGACCCTGCGGACGAACCTGGTCGAGCAGGGCGGTGACCTGCGGCATGAAGCCCATGTCGGCCATCTGGTCCGCCTCGTCGAGGACGGTGACCAGGACCTGGTCCAGTCGGCAGTCGCCGCGTTCGATGAGGTCCTTGAGGCGTCCGGGGGTGGCGACGACGATCTCGACGCCGTGGCGCAGCGCGCCGGCCTGCCTGCCGATCGACACCCCTCCCACGACCGTCGCCAGGCGCAACTTCACGGAGCGGGCGTACGGCGTGAGCGCGTCGGTGACCTGCTGCGCCAGCTCACGCGTCGGTACGAGGATCAGCCCCAGCGGCTGCCGGGCCTCGGCGCGCTGCCCGGCCGTACGGGCCAGCAGGGCCAGCCCGAAGGCGAGGGTCTTGCCGGAACCGGTGCGCCCCCGGCCG
>NZ_MSGP01000294.1 GCF_002078235.1 Streptomyces viridosporus | reverse complement strand
TCAGGCCGGTGCGGTACTCGGGCAGGTCCGGCAGGAAGATCCAGGCGAGGGCGAACATCACCGCCGGGCCGACGAGCCAGTTGACGACCAGTGAGGAGATCATCAGCTTCCGGTCGCCGGTGACCGCGTCGAGCCGGTCGTAGCGGACCTTGGCCAGGACCGGGTACATCATGATCAGCAGGCCGATGGCGATCGGCAGGGAGATGCCGCCGATCTCCACCTTCGCCAGGGCGTCGTTCAGTCCCGGAACGGCGCGGCCCAGGCCGAGGCCGACGGCCATGGCGAGCAGGATCCATACGGCGAGGAAGCGGTCGAGGGTCGACATCTTCGCGGCGATCGACGTCTCCGCGCCGGGGGTCGCGGGTGCTTCGGTGCGGGTCACGGACAGGCCCTCTTGTTCTCGGCGGCGGTGCGGGCGGAGGCGGCCAGGTCGGCGAACTGCTCGGAGAGCCCGGCCAGGACCTCGGGCTTGAGCCTGTAGTAGATGAAGCGGCCGCACGGCTCGGTCTCCACCAGTCCGGCCTCGCGCAGCACCTTCATGTGGTTGGACAGGTTGGTCTGCTTGGCTCCGGTCTCCTCGACCAGGTGGGTGGTGCAGAGCGTCTCGCGCGCCAGCAGGGTCACGATCTTCAGGCGGAGCGGATCGCCCAGCGCCCGGATTACATCAGGATCGACTGAAGTCAGCATGCGCTGATACTGTCACATCATCGCTCGCTGATACCAGCGGGGGCTGAAGTCATTGGCGGCTGGGTTCCGCCATGCGACGAGAGAGAACGATCACCATGGCCGACAAGCCGTCCGTCCTGTTCGTCTGCGTCCACAACGCCGGCCGCTCCCAGATGGCCGCCGCGTGGCTGACCCATCTGGCCGGGGACCGCGTCGAGGTCCGCTCGGCCGGCTCCCACCCCGGCGATCAGGTCAACCCGGCCGCCGTGGAGGCCATGCGCGAGGTCGGCATCGACATCTCCGCCGAGGTGCCGAAGGTCCTGACCATCGACGCGGTCAAGGAGTCGGACGTCTGCATCACCATGGGCTGCGGCGACACCTGCCCGGTCTTCCCCGGCAAGCGCTACCTGGACTGGACGCTGGACGACCCGGCCGGCCAGGGCGTCGAGGCCGTCCGCCCGATTCGTGACGAGATCAAGAAGCTGGTCGAGGGCCTGATCGAGGAGATCGCGCCGGAGAAGACGGCATGAGCAACGCTGAAGTGCGCGACGTCGTCGTCATCGGCTCCGGCCCCGCCGGATACACCGCTGCCCTCTACACCGCCCGCGCGAGCCTCGAGCCGCTCGTCTTCGGCGGCGCCGTCTTTGTCGGCGGCTCCCTCACCACGACCACCGAGGTCGAGAACTTTCCCGGCTTCCCTGAGGGCATCGACGGCCCGGACCTCATGCAGAACATGCGGGCCCAGGCCGAAAGGTTCGGCGCCGAGATCGTCGAGGACGACATCGTCGCCGTCGACCTGACCGGCGACATCAAGACCGTCACCGACACCGTCGGGACCGTGCACCGGGCGCGCACGGTGATCGTCGCGACCGGTTCCGGGTACCGCAAGCTCGGCCTGCCGAACGAAGAAGCGCTGTCCGGGCGGGGTGTGTCCTGGTGCGCCACCTGCGACGGCTTCTTCTTCCGCGACCGCGACATCGTGGTCGTCGGCGGCGGCGACACCGCGATGGAAGAAGCCACCTTCCTCACCCGCTTCGCCAGGTCCGTGACGATCGTGCACCGCCGGTCCACCCTGCGCGCCTCTCAGGTGATGCAGAACCGCGCCTTCTCCGACGACAAGATCTCCTTCCTGTTCGACAGCGAGATCGCCGAACTCCACGAGAAGAACGGCATGCTGTCCGGCCTGAGCGTGCGCGACACCGTCACCGGCCGGACGCGCGAGGTGGCCGCGACCGGCCTGTTCGTCGCGATCGGCCACGACCCTCGGACCGAGCTGTTCAAGGGCCAACTGGAGCTGGACGGCGAGGGCTACCTCAAGGTCGAGGCCCCCTCGACACGGACGAACATCCCCGGCGTCTTCGGCGCGGGTGACGTCGTCGACCACACCTACCGCCAGGCCATCACCGCTGCCGGCTCCGGCTGCGCGGCCGCGCTGGACGCCGAGCGGTACCTGGCGGCCCTCGCCGACGTGCCCGCACCGGTCGAGGCCGTGGCCGTCTGAGGCATCCGCCCCACGCGCAGGAGGAAAGACGTGGCTCTCAAGAACGTCACCGACGACTCCTTCGACCAGGACGTCCTGAAGAGCGACAAGCCCGCGCTCGTCGACTTCTGGGCGGCCTGGTGCGGTCCCTGCCGGCAGCTCGCCCCCTCCCTGGAGGCGATCGCCGCCGAGCACGGCGACAAGATCGAGATCGTCAAGCTGAACATCGACGAGAATCCGGGCACCGCCGCCCGGTATGGCGTGATGTCCATCCCGACGATGAACGTCTACGTCGGCGGCGAGGTCGCCCGGACCGTCGTCGGCGCCAAGCCGAAGGCCGCGCTGGAGCGCGACCTGGCCGACTATCTCGGCCGAGCTGTCAGCCGCACACGATGAAGGACCGGCCCCTGCGGGGACGGTCCTTCGGCACGGGCTTGGCGCGGGGTGCGGGGTTACACCCGGTCGAGGGCGTTCGCCGCCAGGGCGCCGACCGCCGGGTCCAGGATCGCGCGCACCCTGTTCAGGTCGTCGTAGTTCACCGAGTACCAGGACCAGGTGCCGCGGCGTTCACGGTTCAGCAGGCCCGCCTCGGTCATGATCTTCAGGTGGTGGCTGACGGTGGGCTGCCGGAAGCCCAGGCAGTCGGCCAGGTCGCAGACGCATGCCTCACCGGCCGGGGCGTGCTCGATACGGCATTCCGCGGCCATCGGTCGTGACGGTGCGGAAGGAGTAGAACCCCCAGATCCTGTGCCGGTCCGGCCTGATCGCAACGGGCGCATTGCGGTGGGTGGAATCAACGGCGGCCGGTCGGCAGCCAGCGGTCCAGGTAGGTCCGCAGGCCGTCCAGGTCGGTCCCCCGTGCGACATAGCCCAGGTAGCCGTCGGGGCGAACGAGTCCCTGCGCGACGCCCGGCCACGGGCTCCGTCCGCCGAGCCGGTAGACGGAGACCAGACCGCCCCGCCTCTCCAGGACCGGCGAGAGCCGTTCGTCCGGCCAGAGGGGCGGTGGCCCGGACAGCAGCAGGTGCCAGCCCGGTGCCGCCGTGCGCGCCTGCAGCCCACGGGGCAGGTCGGGCAGCCGGTCCCCGGCTCTCGGCCCGCCCCTGGGCGGTCGCGAGCCGGCCGTGGAGGCGGGGCTGCGCCGATAGTGGATGCCCAGTTCGGAGACGGTCCGGAAGAGCCGCCCGCGGATCCCGGCCGCGCGCAGCACCAGCGGCGCCAGACGCGGGGCGACGTGGGTGCGGCCGACGCGGAGGACGAGGTTGCCGCTGGTGGCGATGGTGAAGGCGCGGTCGGTGAAGCGCAGCACGCTGTGGCCGACGGGTGCCCGCTCGGCCTCATACGTTGCCAGCAGTTCCTCGGGCGCCGCGCCCCGGCAGACGAGGGCGAGCTTCCAGCCGAGGTTGAGCGCGTCCTGGATGCCGGTGTTCATGCCCTGCCCGCCGGCCGGGCTGTGGATATGGGCCGCATCCCCCGCGAGGAAGCAGGGGCCAAAGCGGTAGCGGGCGGCGCTGCGGTTGTGGAGGCGGAAGTCGGTCATCCAGACCGGGTCCCGCAGCGTCAGCCGCTCGCCGGTGTAGCGGTCGGTCATCTCCTGCAACAACGGCAGGTCCATCTCGGCCGCCGGGGCGTCGGGCGGTCGCATTGCGAGCATGCGCCAGCCGGCCGGTGAGCCGAGCGGGAAGAAGAACATCATCCCCACCCCGCGCATGTACGAATGCACGGAGTCCGGCTCCAGCCCGTCGACCTCCAGGTCGGCGAGCAGGAACGTCTGCGGGTAGGCGTATCCCTCGAATCCGATGCCGGCCTGGCTGCGCACGGTGCTGTGGGCGCCGTCGCAGCCCACGACGTAGCGCGCCTCCACGGCCTCCTGCGAGCCGTCATCGCAGCGCAGCCGGCAGACGACGCACGAGTCCGTCGCCTCCAGCCGGACCAGTTCGGTGCCACGCTCGATCGTCACGTCCCGCACGGCCAGGTGCTCGGAGAGGACGTGCTCCGTCTCGGCCTGCGAGAGGAACAGCAGGAACGGGTACGCCGTGTCGGTCAGTCCGATGTCGAACAACCGCAGCGCCACCACGCGGCGGGGCAGATGCAGCCGCAGCCGCATCGCCGGGTTGCCGCGGGCCACCAGCTCTTCCGTCACCCCGAAGCCCGCCAGCGCCTCCAGGGTGCGGGGCTGGATGGCAAGCGCCCGTGATTCCCGCACCCGGTCGAGGGAACGGTCAACGATCCTGAACCGAGCTCCATACGCGCGCAGTTGCGCGGCGAGGGCAAGACCGGTCGGCCCCGCTCCCACTACCAGCACGTCCAGCGGTGCCGTCATGAATCCACGGTAGTGGAGGCGCGAGGCGCGCGAGATCCCTCGGCGCGTCCTACGTCGAGCCTGTGCCCTGCTCCGACGAGAAGAGAGGCCGAGCAACCGTTGACGCTGCGGTCAGCGTGAACGGCCGAGCCGGGACAGGACGTGCGCGGCGTCGCGTCCGACGCCGCGCAGGGTGTTGGAGGAGAAGCTGCGCTGGAACTCGATGCCGACGAAGCCGAGCCCCGCAATGGTGGCGATGCCGCCGTGGTGCCGGGGTCGACCGTCGAGGTCCAGGGCGCCGCTGCCGTCCAGGTAGGGGAAGGTGCGGCGGTAGCCGGTGGCCCAGACGATCGCATCAACGGATTCCTCGGCGCCGTCGGCCCACACGACACCGTCCGGGGTGAGGCGGGTGAACATCTCGCGCCGTTCGACGCCGTGGGTGTCAAGAGCGGTGCGGTAGCGCCCGTCGTCGAGGACGGACACCGGCATCCTCTCCAGCAGCCGACTCAACGGAGCGATGTCGAAGCCGGTGTGCTGGAACCACCAGTGCACGTCCCGGCCCAGCGGACGCTGCTTCAGCCAGCCGATGGGCCGCCGGGTGGCCAGCGTGGTTTCGGCGACCGCGCCGAGTTCGGCGGCGATCTGGACGGCGGAGTTGCCACCGCCCACAACCACGACCCGCTCACCGGTGAACGGGTCGGGGGCGCGGTAGTCGGCGGCGTGCAGCGACTGCCCGGCGAACTCCTCGTGTCCGGGCACGGCCGGTGTGTACGGGCCGCGGAAGGCCCCGGTCGCGGCCACGACCGCGGGTGCCGTGAACCGGCTGCCGTCGTGAGCGCGCACCACCCAGGCGCCGTCGCGGGGCAGCATCGAGGTGACGGTGGTGGAGGTATGGATATCGGCGTCAAGGCGGCGGGCATAGGCGCGCAGGTAGTCGACCACCTCGTCCCTGGCCGGGTAACGGTCGCCGTCGCCGGGGAAGCGCATGCCGGGCAGTGAGGAGTACCGGGCGGGGGAGAACAGGGTGAGGCTGTCGTAGTAGTGCGGCCAGGACCCGCCGGCCTGTTCGGCGGCCTCCAGGACGAGGGTGCGGGCGAAGCCGTGGCGAGGCGCGAGAGCGGCGGTGGCGAGACCGGACTGGCCGGCGCCGAGGACGACGAGGTCAGCGTGGTGCTCCATGAGACCCTTCTCTGCAACGTCGTTGTTTCGGGAAGTGACGAAATATGAACCGTGAAGCGGCACCGGCGAGCGGTGGCGTGAACGAGGGGGTCGACCCGGCGACCGCCGACTTCCTCAAGGCCCTGGCGAGCGAGACCCGCCAGCTGGTCATGCGGCAGTTCGCGGGCGGTGGCGAGCTGACCGTCGGGCAGATCGCCGAGCGATGCGGTCTCAAGCCGTCGACGGCTTCCGAGCATCTGAGCCTGTTGCGCCGCGGCGGCCTGGTCCTGTCCCGCAAGGAGGGCAGGCAGGTCTTCTACCGCGCCGACGGCACCACCATGGCGAGCCACCTGGACGCGCTCAAGGAGTACCTGATGCGCTGCTGCCCGCCCAACTGCGATGACTGACCGCTGCCGTCTCGGCGGCGGTCAGCCGCGCAGGTCGAGCATGGCGGCCATGGCCGCCACCACGGACGGGGCGACTTGGTAGTAGACCCAGGTGCCGCGCCGTTCGGAGGTCAGCAGGCCGGCCTCGCGCAGCTTCTTGAGGTGGTGGGAGACGGTCGGCTGGGAGACGCCGACGTCGGCGATGTCGCACACGCACGCCTCTCCGCCCGGGTGGGAGGCGACCTTGGAGAACAGCCGCAGTCGCACCGGGTCCGACAGCGCCTTGAACATGGCGGCCATCTTCTCCGCGTCTGCCTGGGACAGCTCCCCGGCCGTGATCGGCGGACAGCACGGCACCACGTCACCATCCTGCAGAACGGGCAGTCCCACAACCCCTGATTTCGACATGCGCCTATGTTGACACTCGTCGATACAGGTGGCAACCTCCGAGGCGCAGAGAGGCATCGATAGCCATCGAATCAAGGAAGCGTCGTGACCACCACCCTCCGCACCAGACTCACCACGGCCCGAGCCCGCCGCGCCGCCCGCCACCTGGCCGGCGTCAGCTTCTGCGACAGCTGCGCCCAGGTCATCGACAGCACCGCCCGAGCAGCTAAACGCCGGCAGCACGCCCAGCTGACCGCCTTCACCCACGCGCGCTGACCCCCTTCGCCCTTCAAGGAGACCGAGCACCATGAACACCCAGCAGCTGCCCGTCGTCGTCATCGGAGCAGGCCCCGCCGGACTGGCCGCCGCCGCCCACCTCGTCGAGCGCGGCATCGAGCCCCTCGTTCTGGAAGCGGGCGGCCGTGCCGGTGCGGCCGTCCGTGAGTGGAACCACGTGCGCCTGTTCTCCACCTGGGGCGAGGTCGTCGACCCCGCCGCCGAGAAGCTCCTCGCCCCCACCGGCTGGACACGCCCCGACCCGGCCACCTACCCCTCCGGCGGCGACTGGGCCGACCTCTACCTGCAGCCGCTCGCCGACGTCCTCGGCGACCGCGTCCGCTACGGTGCGCGCGTCACCGGCGTCTCCCGGACCGGCCGCGACCGAATCGTGGACGCCGGCCGCGAGGCCCAGACCTTCGTCGTGCACGTCGCCCACGCCGACGGCCGTGAAGAGCGCCTCTTCGCCCGCGCCGTCATCGACGCCTCCGGCACCTGGGCCACACCGTCCCCGGCCGGCGGCAGCGGCCTTGCCGCCCTCGGCGAGAAGGCCGCCGCGGACCGGATCACCTACCGCGTCCCGGACCTGAAGGACCCCGCCGTCCGCGCCCGGTACGCGGGCAGGCGCACCGCCGTGATCGGCTCCGGCGCCTCCGCGTTCACCGCCCTCGCCCACCTCGCCGATCTCGCCAAGTCCGGCGACGGCGCGGGGACGAAGAGCGTGTGGATCCTGCGCCGGGGTATCTCCGGCTCCACCTTCGGCGGCGGAGAGGCCGACCAGCTCCCGGCGCGCGGCGCCCTGGGCCTGGCGGCGAAGGCCGCCGTCGACGAGGGCCACGCCGACGCGGTCACCGGCTTCCGGACCGAGGCGATCGAGCGCGACACCGACGGCCGCCTGGTCCTGGTCGGCGAGGACGGGCGCCGCCTGGACGCGGTCGACGAGGTGATCGTCCTGACCGGCTTCCGCCCCGACCTGTCCTTCCTGGGCGAGCTGCGCCTGGGCCTCGACGTGCGTCTCCAGGCGCCGGTCGAGCTGGCTCCGCTGATCGATCCCAACCAGCACTCCTGCGGCACCGTCTACCCGCACGGCCACCGCGAGCTCTCCCACCCCGAGCAGGGTGTGTATCTGGTCGGGATGAAGTCCTACGGCCGCGCTCCGACGTTCCTGGCGATGACCGGCTACGAGCAGGTCCGCTCCGTCGCCGCGGCGATCGCCGGCGACCTCGACGCGGCCGACCGCGTGGAACTGACCCTGCCCGAGACCGGAGTCTGCGGCGGCGCCGGCCTGTTCGACGCCCCCGACGCCGCTCAGGCCGACGGCGGCGGCTGCTGCGCGCCCGCGCCGCAGCTCGTCCAGCTCGGCGCCCCCGCCCCGGTCGGGGCGGCTGCCGAGCAGGCCCCGGCGGGCGGCTGCTGCGGCTCGTGACCGACCTGGGCACCCCCGCACGCGGGGCCGCGACCGGAACAGGGGACCGGTCGCGGCCCCGCGCCGCCCTGCCCGCCCTCTGCGCCACGCAGATCGTGAGCTGGGGCATCGTCTACTACGCCTTCCCCGTCCTCAACCCCCAGATCACCCACGCGACCGGCTGGCCGGCCGGGGCGACCACCGCGGCGTTCTCCCTCGGTCTCGTCGTCTCCGCCCTCGCCGGGATCCGCGTCGGGCGCATCCTCGACCGTCGCGGCCCGCGCACCGTCATGACCGCCGGCTCTGTGCTCGGCGTAGTCAGCCTGCTGATCGTGGCTGCGGCCCCGAACGTCCCGGTCTTCATCGCCGGTTGGGCGCTGGCCGGGCTCGCGATGGCGGCCACCTTCTACCAGCCCGCCTTCGCCGCCCTCACCCGGTGGTGGGCCCCCGACCATGTACGCGCCCTGACAGTCGTCACCCTCGCCGGCGGGCTCGCCTCCACCGTCTTCGCACCCCTGACCGCGGCCCTCGCCGACCACCTGTCCTGGCGCCACACCTACCTCGTCCTCGCCGGCATCCTCGCCGCCGTCACCATCCCCGCCCACACCCTGGTACTGCGCGCACCCTGGCCCGACGCCCCGACCACCCCGGCACCCACGACCGCAGGCGCGGCCAACGCTGGGCGCAGCCGGCCCTTCCTGCTGCTCGCCGCCGCCTTTACCCTGTCCGGCTTCGCGATGTACGCCGGCGTTGTCGCTCTCGTCCCCCTTCTCCTGGAACGCGGGTACACCACCAGCCAGGCCGCCTGGGCCCTCGGCCTCGGCGGCGCCGGACAGACCCTCGGCCGCACCCTGTACGCCGCCCTCGCCCGCCGCACCACCGCCACCGCCCGCACCACGCTCCTGATCGCGCTCGGCGGACTGACCACCGCCGCCTTCGCCGCCGCCCCCGGCCCGTACGCCCTGCTCATCGCCGTGTCGGTGCTGGCCGGCATGGCCCGCGGCAACCTCACCCTGCTCCAGGCCACCGCCGTCACCGACCGCTGGGGCACCGCCCACTACGGCCGCATCTCCGGACTTCTCGCGGCACCGGCCACCACAGCGGCAGCCCTCGCGCCGTTCGCCGGCGCCGCCCTGGCCGTACCGCTCGGCGGCTACGGATCACTCTTCTGCCTCCTGGCCGCCGTCTCCGTGGCCGCCGCGCTCATCGCACCGTGGACAGCCACCGGCGCTGTACGCCGCCGATCCCCACGACTCTGACAGCAGCCACGATCACTCCGCAGAGCAACCACGCAGCAACATCAGCGATGTTTGCCAACAAGCATGCTGATTTGCCAACTGAGCTGCGTTGTCTCACCGGCGTCGGCAGGCGTGGCTTTGTAGGCGAGTTGCCGGAACGAGTGTTGCTCGCCGACGGGAACACCGGTTTGTGCCGGATACCGGTGTTCCCCGGTGGTGGGAACGCCGGGGTGCTTGCTTCCGGGCGGGCGGCTGCACGGGTTCTACGGTCGTAGTGCGACGCCGGCCTGGCGGAGCAGGGCGGCGAGGTCGTCCGGGATCGGCATGGGGGTGGTGAGTCCGGCGCGGGTGCGCCCGGTGTTGCCGTCCGGGTACTTCCCGGCCGCCGAGCCGGGAGCGGCCACGGCCAGGCGCACCAGCTGGCCAAGGGCCTCGCGCAGGTCGTGGTCGCGCAGGGCGAGGCGGAGCATCACCCCATGGGTGCGGGTGTGGGGCCATGGCCAGGGCTGGGACAGGATGTGGGCCCGCTCGGCGGCCCGCCATCGCTCTGCCGTCGGTCCCGGCGCGCAGGCTGTGGACATCTCGGCGGTGAATGCCTCAAGCAGGTGGGGCGGCATGGGGGCGCGGCGGGACACGGAAGACCTCCGATAGTTCAGGATTTCTTGAATTCAAGCATCCGTGTATCGTCTTGTCCATGCTGACCCTCGCGACCGACCTTGACGCCCTGACCCGCTTCGGCCGAGCGCTGGCCGACCCGATCCGCTGTCGCCTGCTGCTCGCGCTGCGCGAGGCCCCGGCGTACCCCTCCGACCTCGCCGACGAGCTGGGAATCTCCCGCACCCGGCTGTCGAACCACCTGGCGTGCCTGCGCGACTGCGGTCTGGTCGTCACCGTCCCCGACGGCCGCCGTACCCGCTACGAACTGGCCGACCCCCGCCTTGGCCACGCGCTGGACGACCTACGCAACGCCGTCGTGGCCGTCGCCACCGACCGCACGTGCGTCGACGCCGACGACAAGGGGTGCTGCTGATGACCGCGATACCCCTCGGACCCAGCCCGGCCCGCCATGACGTCCTCGCCCGCCGCATACGGCTGCTGGTCGCCGCGACCATCACGTACAACGTCATCGAGGCAGTCGTCGCCCTCACCGCCGGCGCCCTCGCCTCCTCCACCGCCCTGATCGGCTTCGGCCTCGACTCCGTCATCGAGGTCTCCTCCGCCGCCGCGGTCGCCTGGCAGTTCTCCGCCCGGGACCACGCCATCCGCGAGGCCCGCGAACAGCGCACCCTGCGGATCATCGCGGTGTCCTTCTTCGCCCTCGCCGCGTACGTCACCGTCGACGCCGTCCGCGCGCTGACCGGCACCGGGGAAGCCGAGCGGTCGATCCCCGGCATCGCCATCGCCGCCCTGTCACTGGCGATCATGCCGTTCCTGTCCGCCGCCCAGCGCCGTGCCGGCCGCGAACTCGGCTCCGCCTCCGCGGTCGCCGACTCCAAGCAGACGCTCCTGTGCACGTACCTGTCCGCCGTGCTCCTGCTCGGCCTGGTCCTCAACGCCACCCTTGGCTGGTCCTGGGCCGACCCCATCGCCGCCCTCGTCATCGCCGCCCTCGCGGTGAAGGAAGGCCGTGACGCCTGGCAGGGCAAAAGCTGCTGCGCAACACCCGCGGCCACCACGGCTACCGCTGACCACCCGAAAACAGACGCCTGCGGCTGCCGCCCGGGTTGCGACTGCTGCTCCTGAACCCGACGACCGGACCGGTCACGAACACGGCTGCGGCCGACGGCCAACTCCGACACGCCGCAGCGTGTTCCTAGAACTCACCAACATGTCCGTCATCAGCGTCGGCCAAGCGTTCTTTGAAGTCAGCTACAACCGCTCTTCGTTCTCACTGACGTAGCCAGACGCCCCGGAGCTCAACCTCGCCCGGTACATCAAGGACGGCACCGTCACCGACGTCGACAACGGAGAGTAGGAGGGGGCCACGATGAGCCTGTTCGGGGACGGCCTGGACGCCGCGGTGCAGAAGGCGTTCACCCGCCCGGCGCCCAAGAGCGCACCCGCGCAGATGCGCTACCTGGTCAGGCAGCTCAAGGGCACCCGTGCGGTCGCCCAGCTGCTGCGGATCTCGCAGCGCACCGTCGAGCGGTACGTGAAGGACCAGATCAAGAAACCCAGACCGGACCTCGCCGCCCGCCTGGAGCGCGAGGTGACCAAGCGGTGGCAGCCGCAGATCCGGGCCAGGGCGCGGCAGAAGGCGGCGACGACCGGCGGCCTCGTCCTCGACACCCGCGCCCGGCTCGGCTACACCGCGCCGATCGGCTCCACGGACGAGGACCGCGTCCGGCACCTGACCGTGGCGCTGCCCCCAGGGCTTCGGCATAGTCGGTTGACGCCCGGTTGCTGACGTCTCGTCGTGTTGGGCGGGGTCCGATGCAGAGCAGGCACGGACGTCCGTGATCATGGAGTTCTCTACGCTCTGTGACCTTGGACTGCCCGTGCCTGCCGCTGCATCATCGCTGACCTCCCCTGTCTTTGACCAGCTCAGACCGCATCCGGAAGTGTCCGGGAGCGAGCTTCCGGGGTTGCTGGAACGCCTTGCGCAGGTCCCGGACCCGCGTGATCCGCGGGGGTGCGGCATCCGCTCGTGACGGTCCTCGCGCTGACGGCCTGCGCGGTCCTCGCCGGAGCGAGATCCCTGCTGGCGGTGGGTGAATGGGTGGCCGACGCGCCGCCGGCCCTGCTCGAACGGCTCGGCACCGTCGTAGATCCGCTGTTGCCGAAACGGTCCTGGCCCGCGGAATCCACGATCCGGCGGCTGCTGGCCAGAGTCGACGCGGACGCCTTGGACCGCGCGGTCGGAGCCTGGCTCGCGGACCGGCAGACCAGAAACGAAGGACTACGGGGACTGGCGGTCGACGGGAAGTCGCTGCGGGGTGCGGCCCGCACAAAGGGACGGAAGATCCACCTCCTGGCCGCCTGCGACCACGCGCGCGCACTGGTCCTGGCCCAGATTGTTTTCGCCGGGCAGTTTTGGCCCCACTTTTGAGCCGTGTGGGGGAACGGTGCGGGAGGGCTGCGGGAAGAACGGATTGTTCTGGCCCCACCCTCGATCGGGTGACGTTTCGCGGGTGTCCTGGGGCGGAGTGGTGCAGGTGCGGGCCGTGGTCCGCGGCGGCCGGTAGCGTGTTGCCCATGGAGCCCGCCCGGCTGCTTCCCCTGACAGGAATGCGGACGGGCGGGCGCCTTGATGGCGCCCGCCCGTGGGCGAGGGGCTCGCAGGATTGTCAGCAGGGGACCGTTGTCGGTCAGTTCGCCGCTGTGTCCTTGGCTTGGGGGTCATCGCCAATCTCGTCAGCCGGATCGGTCACACGGTAGCGGCCCATGCTCCTGAAGATCAGAACGACGCCCAGGGGGGTCATGCCATAGAGCGCGGGGAAGTCTTTGCCGAATCTGGTGACGAGGAAGGCCAGCCCTGCAAGGGCGATGATCAGGACAGGACGCCTGATGACGTGGCTGCAAATGATTCCCAGTCGGCGCCATCCCCGTGCTTCGGTGAGCCGTGTCCAGTCTGACGGTGACATGACGTCAGCGTAGTCGTCGAGCACCCGGCGATGCAGCTGCGTGTTCGTGAGGGCCGAGGCTCGGGGGCGAAGGTGCAAGTCCTTGCCCCCGGCCAGCAGGTTCTCAGACTGCTGCCGCCTTGCGCTTGGCGGTGGTGCTGGCGAGGCGGAAGGACTGGGTGCCGGTCTCGATGATGTGGGCTTCGAAGGTGAGCCGGTCGACGATGGCCTGACAGAGACGCTTGTCGGTGAAGGTCTGGTCCCACTCGGTGAACGGCCTGTTCGACGCGACGGCGATCGCGTGCCGTTCCTCGCGCTCGGTGAAGATCTGGAACAGCAGCTCCGCGCCGTGGCGGTCGAGCTTGACGTAGCCGAGCTCGTCGAGGCAGAGCAGGTCGACCCGCAGAAGACTCATCACGCGGGACCAGCTCTCCACCACACTCATTCCCCACGATCCTCTCTGCGTGGACGCCCTCTACGGCTGCGTCGCTTCGACAGGCACGGGCAGTCCAAGGTTACAGAGCGTAGAGAACTCCATGATCACGGACGTCCGTGCCTGCTCTGCATCGGACCCCGCCCAACACGACGAGACGTCAGCAACCGGGCGTCAACCGACTATGCCGAAGCCCTGCCGATGGGCCCGCAGCACGCCGCCCGCCTCTTCGACGCCCAGCAGGCCGGCGCCGGCGACGCCCAGCTCCAGCAGATCGTGGCCGAAGGGCTCAAGGAGGTGTACTTCCAGGACGGCGGCCGCCGCGCCGGCCAGCTGGAGGAGGTCCGGTTCACCGACATCGAGCACCTGGAGTTCGACCTGTAGCCGCTCCACCACACGAGGCCCGGACCGATACGGTCCTGAGCCGAAGCGCGATAGCTGTCACATCGGCAGGCTTGTTGTCACCGGCAAGGCCGTAGGTGCGCACAGGTAAGACTTTGGCTGTCCTGTCGCATTGAAGGTGTCGGATTCTCACTCGTTCTCTTTCGTGCTGTCGGATCTCATTGCATCGCGTGCTGAGCGACGGCGCTTGTTTCGTTCGTGGGGTTCGATCTCACTGCACTTGCAACGGTCGCGACAGGACACGCCAGTCTGTGGGCGGTGGCCTGCCCGCGGGAGAGGGCCCGCAGGAAGGCCACCTTGTGCTGGATAAGGACGCAGAGGCGACCTGCGGGCCTCAGCCTGCTGCGGCCTCCCGAAACTGTGCGAAGTGGCCGGCATCCAATTCCGCGTGCCCGCCAGTGAAGCGGTTGCGCATGCGGCGGTCGTGAGTGACGACGACGACCGCGCCTTGGTAGCAGGCCAAAGCTCTTTCCAGTTCCTCGACCAAAGCCGGGGAGAGATGGTTGGTGGGCTCGTCCAGCAGCAGCAGGTCGACAGGTTCGCTGACCAAACGGGCCAGTTCGATCCGGCGCCGCTGTCCATAGGACAGCTCGCTCACTTTCAGAGGCAAGTCGGAGGGGCTGAACAGGCCGAGGGACAGGAGATGGTCGGTGTGCTCGTCCAGGTCGCCTCCCCGGCCGTGGGCGAACGCTTGCGGGACTGTCAGGCCGGGCGGCCACGGTGTTTCCTCCTGCCTCAAGTGCCCGACTCGGCCCCGCGTGCGCACCGTCCCCTCATCGGGCTGCAGCTCGCCCGCCAGCACCCGCATCAGCGTCGTCTTGCCGGCCCCGTTGGGTCCGGTGACCAACAGCCGCTCCTCTCCGCCGATTCGCAGCGACGGTACCTGCAGTCGGCCCTCGACACGGATGCCGGTGAGTTCTGCCGCAGCCTGCGACGTCTGACCGTCGGCGGTGGTCATTCGGGCAGCGAACACCAGCGGTTCGGGCGGCGGCGCGACAGGATTGTCCGTCAGCCGTTCGACACGCTCCTTCGCGTTGCGGATACGGACCATCGCCCCGTGACCGCGGCCGCGGGCACGGAAGCCGCCGTGGCCGAACACGGCAAATGGCAGCTTGCGAGGGATAGCGTCCAACCGTGCCACGTTCGTGGCGGCCAACTTCTGGTTGCGGGCCAGCTCCGTGCACCAGTCCGCGTACTCCTGCAGACGGCGCCGTCGCTCAGCGGCTTTGGCGGCAAGGTAGCCGTCGTAGCCGTCGCCGTAACGCGTCACCTTGCCCTCGCCGACCTCCAGGATCGTGGTGGTGACCCGTTCCAGGAACACCCGGTCATGGGTGACCGCGAGCACCGTGCCACGATGCGCCCGCAAGTGTGCCTCCAGCCACCCCACCGCCTGGTCGTCCAGATCGTTGGTCGGCTCGTCCAGCAGCAGCAGCTCCGGCTGGGACGCCAGGGTCGCGGCCAACGCCAGCCGTGACCGCTCACCGCCCGACAACGTGCCCAGGGGCCGATCCCGGGCCAGACCCGGCAGGCCGAGCCCGTGCAGGGCGATGTCCACCCGGGCATCGACTTCGTAGCCGGAGCGTGCCTCGTACTGGGCGACCAGGTGGGCGTAGGCGTCCAGCGCGGTAGTGAGCTCCGCCCCCGCCAAGCCCGTGAGCCCGGTTTCGACGTGACGCATCCGCGCTTCGAGATCACGCAGATCGGCAAGAGCCACATCCACCGCGTCCTGGACGCTGGCCTCGGGAGGCAGAGCCAACGACTGGGCGAGATAGCCCAAGCCGCCTGGCGCGATCACGGTCAGCTCGCCGTTGCTGGGCTGGTCCTGCCCGGCGATCAGCCGTAGCAGGGTGGATTTCCCGGCTCCGTTGTCGCCGATGATGCCGGCCCTCTCGCCCGGCTTGATGCTGAAGGACACGTCGTCCAGCACGACGTGGTCGTCGTAGCGGCGGGTGACGTTCTGAAGAGATAGCTGTGCAGTAAGCATGGAGTCCCCCTGTTCTCGGCCGGGCCGATCGGCATGGGTGGATGGACGCGTCCGCGCACGCCAGAGACACTCCGCGGCACGCCGGGCAGGCGGCCTCGTGGGAGAAGCGGGGAGCACGGATGAGAATGCGCGACGGCGGAGCGAGCTCAACGCGGCCGCGCGGGGACTGTCACAGGGAACCCATGTGCGGCACAGTAGGTGGGGAATCCATGCGTCTGCAAGCCATTTCTTCGGTGAGGCGGCAGAAGGGGTGGGGGAGGCGGGCGAATCCGCGCGAGGTGTACGGCATCGGCACGGACGGCATGGGCCGCCGGTCTCTTCGCCGGGCGGATGGGCCTTTTGCGAAAGCCAACTCGTTTGAGAACGACACCGCACCGCGTTCCCAGACCATCTGGCAGCCCCGCAGACCAGAGCCCCCTCACTCGCCAACTGAAATGCGACAGGACATTGGCAACGACGACTTCGCCGCACTCACGGCATGAACGACCGGCCTGCGGGCCTGCGGTGAGCCCCGGCCGTGTGGAACCGGGCGCTCGGGGCCGCACGTCCCCCCGTACATGCTGATCATCCTGGGGATACTCTTCGCCGTCGCGCCCGCCGTCGTCTGGATGACGATCGCCCGCACCCGCCCCGTCGGCTTCGCGATCGGCGGCACGCTGCTCGCCGGAGCCAGTCTGCTGATCAGTGTCCAGCAGGGCTGGATCGACGCCCCCAGACCCGACGCCCATCTCGTGTTCACGGCTCTCGCGCCCCTGCTCATCGCCTGCGGCGCGGGACTGGAAGGACGGCACGAGAACTCTCCTCCTCCGCAGTGGACCTCCCGCCGCAACGGAGCGATCGGCTTCCTGGGGACGCAGTTCGCCCTCACTCTCGTGGTCGGCCTCCTGTACGCGCTGATGCTCAGCGAAGGCTCGGACGCCCCGCCGTCCAAGGCCCTCCCCTCATTGCCGCCAGGCATCAGCATGGTTAACGAAGGCATCAGCTGCGGTTCCGGCGGCTGCTGGCGCGCCGCGACGGTCACCAGTGAGGACGGCCTGTCCCGCTCGGAGATCATCCGCGAACTGGGCCTCCAGCAGGAGAGCTGCCGCTCCAGCGGTTGGCTGCTCGACTGGCGTGACGTGTGCGTCGGAGCCAGGGACAATGGCGAGAACGTGACCATCTACGCTGGCTGGGGATACTGAGAGGTCGTTTCCTAGTCGGCCACGGTGGTCCTGAACGAGGATCTGTGACAAGCCGCGTGCCTCACCGGTGACAATCAGGCTGCTTCGACCGATCTCATACACCAGCTCAATCAGCTCTGCCGGTGACAACCGCCGTGCTTTGGCTCAGGTCCGGGACTCACTCGCCTATGCACCGGCAAAGGTCGGCAGCGTCACAGATCGCTCCAGGGGCGGGGGTGCCGCCGGTCAGGGGCGTCCACACGTTTTGGGTGGGGCCGTGCTGTTCGAGGTCCTCGAGGACGGCGGCGCCCAGCGGCACCTCGCGGGCGAGTGCGGTGACCAGGGGGTGCTGGGCGGCCATCGCCTGCAGGTCGCCGATCCGGCCCTCCAGCCGGGGGCGGGGGGCGCCGGTGAGGACGAACAGCAGGCGGGGGAAGACCGGATACCAGCGCAGCCGGCCGGCCGGGCCTCGTGCTGGAACAGTCGCGCGTACTCGATCAGTTTCACCGCCAGGCGCTCGCTGCTCATGGTGGCGCGGTCCAC